>NZ_PTRG01000040.1:0-771 GCF_002965765.1 Escherichia sp. MOD1-EC6819
CGCTTCGGGAATGGAGCTGAAAGGAGGAAATAATGGATATAAGCCCCTTACTTCATGCACTTTGTGCTGTGGCTGCGCAGATACTGGTTGGTCTTTTTACCGGAAACTGGGCTTACGGAGCGATAGCTGGTTGTACGTTCTTCATTGCGCGTGAACACACCCAGGCAGAATATCGCTGGATTGAAATGTTCGGACATGGCAAGCGTATGAATATGCCGTGGTGGGGCGGTTTTGATCCGCGAGCTTGGGATGTGGCAAGCCTGATGGATTTTGCTGTGCCGGTGGTGGCGTGTCTGCTGGTCTGGCTGTTGGTTAATCGTGGGTGAAAAAAGGTGAGCTGTATATGCAACGGAGGAAGAAACCCCGTTGCTGGAAGCCAGGAAAAAGTATCGGGTGTTGCTAAACCGTGTGGACACTTCCGTAGCACCAGATATCGAGTGGCTTATTCAACCATAATAAACAGTATGTATATCATAGGTTATTAATTGTGAGTTTTTTCGGTGTGTTATTTGTTTGTTTGATGTTATGCTTTTGCGCCCCAAAAGGTTGTTTAGATGTATTTTATCAATTGATTTTCAATATCGTTTAATAAAGAAAAATTAAGCAAGCTGGATGTTGGTTTTTTGTTAATTGAATGGTTCTAATAATGTTTTTTTACTGTTGTTGAATGTGACTTGATAAGAAATGCAAGTAAAAATGATACTCTTTTTATTTTAAATTCAAACGGTTGACATATATATAGCAAGAGGTTTCAGGTGCGTTGTAGTGAGT
>NZ_PTRG01000041.1:0-765 GCF_002965765.1 Escherichia sp. MOD1-EC6819
CCGTTCGCGGTAGCCTTCCACGCTGCGCGCGCTGTAGCCTGCGGCTTCCAGGCTTTCCAGCCAGGCGAGCATATGCCGGCGCTGTGTCGTGTGTTCGTTCTGGCGGCTGAGATAAAGGGCTTCCGGCCCCGGTGATTTGGGCTTTGTCATGATGATTGTCCTGAGTGAGATTACGGTACGATGGGGATAAGAACAGAGGGTGGAACAGTGATTTTCAGGCAGGCCGACCGCTTCATGGTATCAGCCTTACAGGGCGCGGCCTGCGGGGGTATTACGTTACCCGACCACCTGCCGACTGACTGCCGACCGGAGGCCGACCATTGCAGCCGTTGCCCCGACCGGATGAAGTCGTACTTATGCTTCCGTGTTGCTCCGGCCCGGACGGGCCGCAGTATGATTGCGGGGCAGGTTTTTTGCGTTCTGCCGGGACAGGGCTTTTTCCTCTGCCCCGACCGATCCGGCCTGTAAGCCTTGTGGTGTCTGGTCTGGCACGGTTTCAGCCTTACCCGACTGACCGCCGACCACTGCCCGACCGGAGGCCGACTGCTTCACCGCCTGCCCCGACCGGGCGGAGTCATACGGTGGTTTCTCCGGCGTTTCCGGCACGTCGATCAGACCGCACAGGTGCGCGGCGTCTGCGTTGCCGTCCCCGTCGAACAGCAGTTCATAGCAGAACGTCAGCCCGCGACGGTGGACCAGCAGGTATTCCATTTCGACCAGCCGCGCCAGGTGGATCTTAAGCTGCGTGTCGCCCCACTGCACCGC
>NZ_PTRG01000042.1:0-743 GCF_002965765.1 Escherichia sp. MOD1-EC6819
CTGGTTGAAATGGAAGTTCGTGAACTTCTGTCTCAGTACGACTTCCCGGGCGACGACACTCCGATCGTTCGTGGTTCTGCTCTGAAAGCGCTGGAAGGCGACGCAGAGTGGGAAGCGAAAATCCTGGAACTGGCTGGCTTCCTGGATTCTTACATTCCGGAACCAGAGCGTGCGATTGACAAGCCGTTCCTGCTGCCGATCGAAGACGTATTCTCCATCTCCGGTCGTGGTACTGTTGTTACCGGTCGTGTAGAACGCGGTATCATCAAAGTTGGTGAAGAAGTTGAAATCGTTGGTATCAAAGAGACTCAGAAGTCTACCTGTACTGGCGTTGAAATGTTCCGCAAACTGCTGGACGAAGGCCGTGCTGGTGAGAACGTAGGTGTTCTGCTGCGTGGTATCAAACGTGAAGAAATCGAACGTGGTCAGGTACTGGCTAAGCCGGGCACCATCAAGCCGCACACCAAGTTCGAATCTGAAGTGTACATTCTGTCCAAAGATGAAGGCGGCCGTCATACTCCGTTCTTCAAAGGCTACCGTCCGCAGTTCTACTTCCGTACTACTGACGTGACTGGTACTATCGAACTGCCGGAAGGCGTAGAGATGGTAATGCCGGGCGACAACATCAAAATGGTTGTTACCCTGATCCACCCGATCGCGATGGACGACGGTCTGCGTTTCGCAATCCGTGAAGGCGGCCGTACCGTTGGCGCGGGCGTTGTAGCTAAAGTTCTGAGCTAATT
>NZ_PTRG01000043.1:0-700 GCF_002965765.1 Escherichia sp. MOD1-EC6819
GAGATAATATGATAAATACAAATGTTATTCTAACCAGAGAACAAAAATCCGCGATTGCAGAAGCATTGGACGTATCATTAGGCGATTTAGAAGAACTTAGAATTAAAGCCAGTAATAAAAGGAAAACTTCCTTTAAGGATGATTTTTCCATGATCTTTAAAACAAATATCGGCACTCTGGCAAAAATGAAGCTAACACCAACTTCTTTTCGAATAATTATTTATCTTTTTTCAATCATTGATTATGGTAATATTCTTGTTAATTTCTCTCAATCAAGGGTAGCAAAAGATTTAGGACTACAAAAATCTAATGTTTCAAGAGCATTTAAAGAACTATTTGAAAAGAAAATACTTATTCGCAATACAGAAGACGACCATGTATATTTGAATTCTAATTTATGCGTTAAAGGGATCCCTCATAAATTCAATGAGGAACAAATGGATAAATTCAAGAGATCCAAAGCAGAAACGGAGAACTTTGATAATTCGTTTAGTTTTTATAGTGTTAAAAAAAAGAATCGCAAATAAATCTCATAGTACCAAATACATACATTTAGAATAAGAAAACTACCATTTAAAAGGTTGCCATTTTTAATTAAGCTACAAAAAATGGCAGCACTTATAATATATGATATTTATATTTGATACCTTTAAAAATCAGTTATCCGTTAAAGATTTATTAAATCCTTTTAGATCTAAGC
>NZ_PTRG01000044.1:0-504 GCF_002965765.1 Escherichia sp. MOD1-EC6819
GGGCAAATCGACGGCTACAGTGTGGGCATGTATGGCACCTGGTACGCTAACGAAGCAGATAAAACAGGAACTTATGTTGATAGCTGGTTGCTCTATAACTGGTTTGATAACACCGTCTCCGGCGAGTATCTGCCCAGTGAAAAATATCACTCTGACGGTATCACCGCCGCCATTGAAGCGGGTTATACCTTCCGTCTTGGTGAAAGCGCAGATGCCCGCACCAGCTACTGGTTGCAGCCTAAAATGCAACTGACGTGGATGGATGTGAAGGCAGACAATCATACTGAAGACAATGGCACTCTGGTTGAGGACAGCACCGAAGGTAACCTGCAAACGCGTCTGGGGGTGAAAGCGTACCTGCAAGGTCATAATGCTATTGATGATCATAAAGCGCGTTCCTTCCAGCCTTTCGTGGAAGCCAACTGGATTTATAACTCCCGCAATTACAGCGTGAAGATGGATGGCATCAGCGATGAAATCATCGGCACGCGTAACATCGGCGAG
>NZ_PTRG01000045.1:0-472 GCF_002965765.1 Escherichia sp. MOD1-EC6819
TAACCTCACAACCCGAAGATGTTTCGTAAAACACCATCGTGTTGCGAAAATTTGAGAGACTCACGAATAATCTTTCGACTATTCAGTGTTTCAATTTTCAGCTTGATCCAGATTTTTAAAGAGCAAATATCTCAAACATCACTCGTAAGTGAGTTTTGAGATATTAAGGCAGGTGACTTTCACTCACAAACCAGCAAGTGGCGTCCCCTAGGGGATTCGAACCCCTGTTACCGCCGTGAAAGGGCGGTGTCCTGGGCCTCTAGACGAAGGGGACGTATCAGTCTGCTTCGCAAGACGCCTTGCTTTTCACTTTCTATCAGACAATCTGTGTGAGCACTTCAAAGTACGCTTCTTTAAGGTAAGGAGGTGATCCAACCGCAGGTTCCCCTACGGTTACCTTGTTACGACTTCACCCCAGTCATGAATCACAAAGTGGTAAGCGCCCTCCCGAAGGTTAAGCTACCTACTTCTT
>NZ_PTRG01000004.1:0-356599 GCF_002965765.1 Escherichia sp. MOD1-EC6819
GTTTATCAGTGCCAAATGTTTTATTCAGTGCGGAATGAACAGTCCATGAGTCTGGTTTATTTGAGTTCCTCAGATAATTTGTCCTCTGTCCTTCAATCAATAAGCCATCGCGCTCAAATCGCGGTTCGTCAACTTCAGCAAGCTTGAGTTGGCCGGACTTATTAATATACGTTGCTGTTGAAGCACGTTTAAACTTAACAATCTTGTCGCCTGGCATTGTTATTTCATCGTCACCAATAACAATCTTTTTATAAGATGGCGAAAAACCCGTAATCATATCCAGCGAATCGTTAAACGGTATCCACACATCAGGCAGCGGCGGCACTATATTCGCATAGGGCTCTGCAGTCACTTCCGCTGCGGCTTCTGCGCGGTCTGCCGCCTTTTCAGCTCGTGTCGCTGCCGACAGAGCCTCATCCTTTTTCTGCCCGGCCTTTGTTGCGTCTGCTGCGGCCTCCCGCGCTTTTGTGGTGGCGACTCCGGCATTTTCAGCGGCTGACTCTGCATTACGGCGGGAAGCCTCTTCACTGTCTGCGGAGGCTTCTTCTGACGCACGGGCATTTGTCTCTGAACGTTCTGCCGCTGTTGCTGCGTTTTGTGCGGCTGTTTTTGAAGAAGCTGCCGCTTTCGCGCTGTTACCTGCATTCGTCTCTGATGTTTTCGCCGCGTTCTTCGATGATGCCGCTGCAGTTTCGGATTTCTTTGCCGCCGCTGCGCTCTGAGAGGCGGCTTCAGCGTTGCGTGCCGCTTCTTCCACCATTTCCTCAAAACGACGCAATGCCTCCGGCATGACATCATCTTCCGTCATGGCACCGAGAAAATCATTCAGCGTACCTGGTCTGGAACCTTCATAGACGGTAATGGTTCCGGCATGTGAAGGCGGAAAACCTTCAACCAGCAGGGTGACGCTGTACTGGCCATACTCAACATCCATGCTGTAACGCCCGGCTTCATCCGGATTTTCAGAGGCCACTGTGTTGACCAGTACCGTGGTGCTGTTACGCTTTGCCTTCAGTTGAATAGTGCAGTTCTGTATTGGTTTTCCCGCACCATCTTTCAGCACACCTGAGATTTTTACTGCTGCCATATCCACTCCACAAAAAAGCCCGCCTGAACCGGCGGGCTGTCATAACACTGTGTTACCTGGCTAATCAGAATTTATAACCGACACCAACGATGAAACCGTCAGTGCGCCAGTCGCCACTGCCGGAACCTTCATAAGCAATATCAATGGCCACGGATTCGGTCGGGTTAAACTGCACGCCAGCCCCCCATGCCAGAGACGTGTCGCTGTGGCGACCGTCATCACTTCCGGTCAGCACATCGTGCGTTTTCCCCTTGTTGTCAGTTACGCGGATATAATCTCCGGAGAAAGTCGAAACACGGCTGTAAGCCATACCCGCCATCGCATACGCGCTGAACCATTCATTCACGCGCACAGACGGCCCCGCCATCACGCTGAACCAGCGGTTACGCACGGAATCTTCATGCCAGCGGATATCGCTGTAATGCGTTTTTTGCTCATCTTTGGCATTGGCATAACTGAATGACGTCACCAGCCCCAGCGTGTCCGTAAACTCATAACGGTATTTCACGTTAATCCCGTTCAGATCATCGCTGCCGGGAACGTTCGTCGAGGCATGAAGATACCCCGCGCTCAGCGTGGACTGATGTTCAGACGCCCATGCAGACGCACCGGATACGGCCAGACAAATGGCTACGGACAAAATGGCGGCATAAAGTTTACGCATAATTACCTCTCGCTTTTCTGCAATAAAAAAGGCGTCATTTCTGACGCCCGTTATGGGTTATAAAATTCAGCTGATACTGATGCCTGCGGTGGCTTTCTTCATCACCACAACCAGCAAATCGCTGATACTTGCTGTGGGATACCAGTCATTTACCAGCCATGCTGACACCGAAAACTCCAGCGTCATGTGGCCGTGACCAGCTGGCATATCAATAACGCCACTGTAAATCAGCGTATTATCCAGCGCGGTACGGTTATAAATTTCAGCACCGTTTTTCCGCACTATCAGACGGCATGAGGAGTAAATATCAGTATGCTCTCTCTCATGTTTAGCACCGCTGAATGCCACCGCCGGAATAACAATCTGCCGGTCAAACGGCTGATCGTCATAAATCCTGACGGTAATGGTCCCTGATGGCCACCGCTCCGGTGCCCGGGAGTCCCGCGGGAAAGCCTTACCCACTGTTTTGACAATATCGCCTTCAATCTGGTTGGCTGACAGTTTCCCTTTAATCTGACAGTTCTCATTTATCGTAACGTTGTTGAGCGTCCCGGCGTTCGCATTCACACTGCCACTGATATCCGCATTTTTCGCCGTCAGTCGCCCGTCCGGTGTCAGGGAAAATGCCGGAGGATTACCGCCGCTGGTAATGGTGGGAGCCGTCAGATATTTCAGGAACACGTCATTCATGAATATCTGATCGCCCTGACCAACAAACATCGGCTTTGTGTTGCCATTCGCAGGATTAATCATCGCAATCCTGTCTGCCGCCAGCAGCACCTGACTCTGCATGCCGTCGGGGGTGTTCTCAATACCGGCACCGATACCCGCAATATAAAGGCGTCCGTCCTGCATCTGCTGCAGCTTCACTGCCCACATGCTGTTCAGGTTATTATTTGTATCAACCTGAACCTTCTGTATCTGCTGGATCGCTGCACTCTGGTCTTCCAGTTTCTTATTGACGGTCTGTGTTATTTCATTGCTGACATCCGTTATGGACGTCCTGATTTCAGTCAGGTCAGGCGCAAGCTGACCGTTATCAATCTGCGTCCACAGCTCCTGAGCCAGATGGGTTTTCCCTATCTTGCCTTTGAAAAAATCCAGATAGCCGGATGCATCATCACTCGGCTGACCAACAGCCTCCACGAATGCCGATTTGCCAACGGTGTTCACACTGCGAACGTAAAAATAATAATCATGGCCCGGTTTGATATTGATACTGGCGGCTATCCAGTACAGCGCCGTACCAAGATAACGCGCGCTGGTTTCAACCTGCCTGATATCAGCAATCCGTTTTTCCGAGAACCAGAACTCAAACTGTACCGTCGGATCATAAACCGCAAGATGCGGCGTGGCGGTTATCTGAAAATAGCCCGGCGTCAGCTCAATCCGCGACGGCGCTGCCGGTGCGGCAATCCGGAACGATACCGACGCCGGATCGCCCTGCTGCCCCCACGCATTTACTGCCCGGACTGTCAGCCTGTAGTTCCCCAGAGCCAGTTGTGTGAAGCGGTAAGTGGTTTCCGTCGTCCGGGCCGTGCTGACCAGCCGCTCACTGCCGTCATCCGCTGCCACGGTCAGGCGAAGCAGGAAGCTCACGCCCTTCACCACCTTCGGTGTGTCCCATCGCGCCAGCACCTGATATTCCCCGCTGTCTGCAGTGACTTCTGCGGTCAGGTGCTGCACTGCTGGCGGCGTGACACCATTCACCGTGCCGCTCTGGTCACCGTCAAAGTGCGCCCCGTTATCCACGATGGCTTCTTTCTCCGGTACATGCTGCACGGCAGTGATGGCATACGTACCGTCATCGTTCTCACGGATACTCACACAGCGGAACAGACGCTGGCGCAGCGTCGGCAGCTTCAGCCCCCATACGCTGTATTCAGCAACACCGTCAGGAACACGGCTCACTTTTACCTTCACGCCGTCGGTGACGGACTGAACCTCCACGCTGACCGGATTGCCACTTCCGTCAACCAGGCTTATCAGCGTGGTACCGGAGGATGGCAGCGTGATTTCACGGTCGAGCGTCAGCGTCCGGGTCTGGCTGTTCACCGCCAGCACGCGACCACCGATGCTGATACCGGCATAGTCATCATCACAGATTTCAATGACATCGCCCGGTACATGGCGAAGCCCTTCTGCGCCCACGCTGAAGTCCACGGTCTGCGTTTCCAGCAGTTCCGTTTTAATCAGCCACAGCCCGGCGCGGTGCGCCTGCCCCCGGCTGGTACAGCCAAAAGCATCCATCTTCGTGACGTTACGACCGTAACGGGCAATGGCCTGCGTGTCCTCCACAAGCTCTGTTGCCGTTTCCCAGCCGTTATCCGGGTCAATCCAGTTCACTTCAACGGCATTATGGCGGTCCTTCAGGGCGCTGAAGCTGTAGCGGAACGGCGCGCCATCATCCGGCATCACCACATTACTGCGGTTATAGGTCCACACCTTATCCGACGGTCGGTCCTGCACGAACGTCAGCGTCTGCCCGTTCCATACCGGCATACAGCGCATCGCCGAGCAGAAATCACTGAGCACATCCCACGCCTTGCGCTGTGTGGTCAGGTACGCATTACAGGTGATGCGCGGCTCCGTGCCGCCAAAGCCGTCCGGCACTGACTGGTCGCAGTACTGGCCGATGACATACAGCGCCCATTTATCCACATCCGCCGCACCAAGACGTTTCCCCATGCCGTAGCGCGGATGGGTCAGCATATCCCACAGACACCAGGCCATGTTGTTGCTGTATGCTGGTTTTAACGTTCCGTCCCAGATACCGCTGTATTGTCGCGTCTGCGGGTTATAGTTCGACGGCACCTGCAGAATGCGCCCGCGAAGATGATAATTACGACTCACCTGCTGGCTGCCGAACTGCTCCGAGTCCACCTGTACGCCGACCAGTGCCGTGTTCGGGTAGCACTGTTTCACATCGATGATTTCGGTGTATGACGACCAGAGCGTTTTGTTCTGCAGCTGGTCTGTAGTGCTGTCCGGCGTCATCCTGCGCATCCGGATACTGAACGGGCGCGGCGGCAGGTTACCCACCACCACCGAGGCCAGATACTGTGAGGTGGTTTTGCCCTTAATGGTGATGTCTTTTTCCGTCACCCAGCCACCGTTACGTTGTATCTGAACCAGCAGGCGGACTTCCGACGGATTCCGGTCACCCTTTGAGGTGGTTTCCACCAGTGCCTGCACACCAAAGGTAAAGCGCAGACGGTCGATATTTGCAGACGTGATGGTGCGGGTTATCGGCGTGTCGTATTTCACTTCCGTACCCAGCACCGTCTCGGAGCCGGAGGATTCAAAACCCTCCGGCGGTGTCTGCTCCTGCTCACCTGCCCGGAACACCACCGTGACACCGGCGATGTTGGTATTCCCTTCGCTATCCAGCACCGGCGTACTGTTCAGCAGCACGCTTTTTAATCCATCCACCGGACCTTCAATCGGCCCTTCGCTGATGGCATCGATCACACTCAGTAACTGCGTGGATTTCAGGTTGTCCTTCGCTTCGCGCGGGGTATGCCCCTTACTGCTGCCTTTACCCATTCCTAACGCTCCATAAACGACAAAACCGCCCGGAGGCGGTTTCACATAAAATATTTTGCATCAGCGACCAATCACCACAACCTGACCACCGTCCCCTTCGTCTGCCGTGCTGATCTCCTGAGAAACAACACGTGACCCCACACGCATTTCACCGTACAGAACCGGTAACGGATTACCCTGGGCAATCATATTATCCAGCGAAGAAAAATAGGTATTCTGCTTGCCGTTATCCGTTGTCTGTGTACGGGGGGTTTTGGGTTTAGGAGCCAGCATCTGTGCAACACCGCCAAGCGTCATACTGGCACCGAGAGAAAACAGCAGATTACTCGCCATTATTCCTACCCCCGGCATCCATATAGCAACCGCCATAACAGCAGCTCCCAGCACTGCCTGAAACACACCGCCACTTTTGGCTCCTGCCAGACGCGGCACGATGTGGATCACTGCTCCATTCGCCAGCGGTTCATTAAGACGAGCTGATAATTCGTTTTCGCCTGCATCACGCCCGGCAATGCGCACCTGATACCAGCCGTCGCTCAGTTTCTGACGAAACGCCGGAAACTGCATAGCCAGCGCCCGGATGGCTTCGGCTCCCGTTTTCACACGCAGATCGATGCGGCGACCAAATCGTTGTAAATCCCCGTAAAGGCAGATGCGTGCCATGCCCGGTGACGCCAGAGGGAGTGTGTGCGTCGCTGCCATTTGTCGGTATACCTCTCTCGTTTGCTCAGTTGTTCAGGAATATGGTGCAGCAGCTCGCCGTCACCACAGTAAATGGCGGCATGATTCGGCACCGATGAACCAAAACAGCACAACAGCACATCGCCCGGTTGTGCTGATGACAACGGCACCTGATACAGCCCCGTGGCCTCCAGATTATCCAGATAGAGATTCTGACCGTTACGCCACCAGTCATCCCCGCGATGAAAATCCGGCATCTCAATCCCCGCCAGATGATAAGCATCCCGGAACAGCGTGTAACAATCCGTCACCCCGTGCTCAAAGCGCCGCCCGGTGAGATGCGGCACACAGCGGAACTTATGAATCGTCCCCCGGCAGACCAGCCACCACGGCAAATCACTCTGCACCTGCAGCCGCCGGTCGGCCTCACTCAGCCAGGGCAGACCACCGGGGTGGCTGTGGACCAGCGCCACAATCTCACCCTGCATTTCTGCCTGCAGCCAGTCTTCCGGCGACAGCCTGAAATACGCCTCCGGCTTACCGGAGATATTCACACAGGGAAAATATCTTTCCCCTTCCGGCGTTCTCACCACGAAGCCGCACGACTCCGCTGGCGCACATCGCCGGGCGTGCGCCAGAATCGCTGATTCTGTCTCTGTCATGGGTTTACTGCGAAAGTTTGTTAATGGAAAGGAAGCCGCCAAAGTTGCCGACGTTATTGCGGAACTTACATCCGCTCAGGCATTTGCTGCATTTATCCTTCGTGATATCGGACGTTGGCTGGTCATATTCATCCGCGACCGCCGGACCGTGATAACCGCACTCATCGCCGCGATAGGTCCAGGTGCAGGTGTTGGCCAGCATGATACGTCCCGGAAAAACAGCGCCGTCCGTTTCCGTCGACGTGGCCAGTACAAAGGAGGCACTGACCGCGCTCAGTTCGCTGCACTGCTCGATGCGCCAGTGGCTGATCACCTCCTGCTCCGGATCGGCGTCGCTGTTTCCGTTGACGAAGTTCACCGCATCCAGAAAACGGGCGTAAACCTTACGCCTGACCACCGTTCCGCCGACCAGACTCTGCAGGTCTTCCGCCATCCCGGTGACCATGCCGTGCAGGTTAGAAACCGTCAGTGTCGGACGGGCAGCACTGCCCTTGCCGTTCAGTTCAAATCCCGTCCCCTGAATGGGATATGCCTGATACTGCCGCCCCTGCCAGGTAACCGGCTCACCTCTTTCATTCTGCTCATTGCAGAAAAAGTAGCGATCCCCGCCTACCTCTGTCAGGTCGATTTCCCAGAGCACCACGCTGGCCGACTGCTCCGCCCGAATGCATTCATTCAGTGTTTCCTGTTGTATGTCCTGCATCAGATCACCACTTCGTCAAACTGACACGAAAAATCGGTATAGGTGATATGTTCTGTCGCTGACCACGTTCGACACACCACTCTGATTTTTCTGTTAATACCCGGCGGGCGCCAAAAAAAAGATTTATAGCCTTCATGCCGGGCTAAAAATTTTTCAAATGAATCACGTTCATTCGCCTCAACTTTGAAATCACAGGTAAAAACGCGCAGAGAATGATTAAGTCCATTTGGACTTCGTTGCTCATAACCATCGCCAAGTCTTACAATTTTTATCGATGGTTTATTTTCTGTTTTCATTCCATCCTCTGGTAACCAGTGAAATTCTTCCGTATTAGCCACTTAACATTCCCCCATCACGTCGCATATTTAACAGAGTGCCCTGCACCCGCTGATCAACCATCCCCATAAGTGCTTTTATTGCCTGAGGGCCAACCTCTCCATTCTGGCCGTCATTTTGAATAGTGATTTGGTATACAGGGGCATAGGTAATATCTCCGCCTCCATTACCACTTTTACTATTAATAGCTCTGACACCAAGAGAACCATCGGAAGTTCGTGTTAATGGCATAATGGCTTCCGGTCCAGCCTCACCAAAAACACCCGCCCCTTTTGCAAAAGCAAAAAATTGCGGGGAATCATAAATACCGTTCGAATACGTGCTCAATGACGGAGACTCATAAACACCGCCCTTTGCATTCGGAATAAATTTACTAATAGCACTCCCGATAGTTCCTAAAATCCCCCCAGAAGAACTGTTACTAATGCTGTCGAAAATCCCAGTAATTGAAGCCTTTAATGCTATTCGACTAAGATCCGAAATCACGGAAGTAGCGAAAGAACGAAAATTTGCCTTGCCTGTCGTGACAAAATCACCCAGCGCATCGGTCATCCCATCAAACATCTGAGTCGTGGTTGATTTTATCTGCTCACTGATATCCTTAGTGTCATCCAGCCAGTTATTGAATCCCTGGGAGGCACCACTAACCCAGTCTCCTGCCTGAATATCGACCTGCTCGTTTTTCTGTCTGACAATTTCTTTTTCTCGTTCCAGAGCATCATTCAGAGCCTGCATTTTCTCCTGAAAAACATGATCTGACATTCCACGGGATTTATCTGCATAGTCACGTTCAAGTTGCAGACGCTGGTTGTTATATTCACGTTCAATCCGCAGTAATTCCTGCTGACGTTGCTGATTTTTATCGCCAAGCCCATAACCAGCAATCTGAATATCATACCCCTGCTGACGATTATCAATCGAAGCCTGCAATGAATCACGCCATGCGGCTATTTCGGTTGATTCCTTGATTAGCCTGTTATTTTTTTCAATCGCAACATTTTTCTCCATCAACGCGGTTATTTCTTCCCGGTGTAAGAGAAGCGATTTCTGATCCTGGGTTAATTTCGATGACGGTCGTGACTCCAGGTCGGCAATCTGCTGACGCCACTTAACCAGTTCCTGTTCAGAGGAACTTAATTTAACGGTCAATTCAGCTTGTGAACTTAGTAACGCATTCTGTTGATTCAGATGATCAATCATTCGTTGGGCAGCATCATCCGAATAACCTTTCGCCTTTGGTAGCTTTGGATCTTTATAACGCTCATTTATTTGAGCGACAAGATTATTATATTCTTCCTTTGAATACTGACTCTTTAGCTTTTCCAGTTTTGCAAGTTCACTGGCTCTCTGCTGCTCCCGGGTCTGATATTGTTTTGAAAAGGCATCTGCTTTCTGTCTGAGTTCAATTCCTTCCTGTTGTCGCTTGTTGTAATCGGTTATTGATGAATTTAGTACGTCCTGAGCAATTTTTTCTGCTTGAAGTACGCCCAATTGCTGCTTTAATCGTGCCAGCCTTTTATTTTGAGCGCCGCCATCCCCAATGCCACCTAACCCGAAAGCTCCGGGTCGGGTATTTTTTTCTATTTCATCAATTTGATGGAGAACATCTGAGATTTTTTGATCAAGGGAGGCATCACGACCAATATCCAGCATGGAATCCCATGCCCATTTTGCGGACTCAGCGACAGCTTTCCATGCAGTCTCAAGATAACCAAGATTTTCTTTAATCTGGTTGGTGCGCTGGATCATTGAGGATGAGTATGCTTCTGTCGCAATGCGGGCGGCCTCCTGCTGGTTCCCTTCATCCTGTAGCGCCTTAATCTGGTTATAAGTCGCAATTGTCAGAAAATGGTACTGATCATTAAGTTTTGATATGGCACTGACAGGATCCTTTGCAATTTCATTGAAGTCATTAACCAGTTGTTCGGTTGATATTCCTGTTACTTCGCTCGTTTTTACTATCGCTGTCGTCACTTGCTCCAGCGAACTGCTCGCTACCTTTCCCGAACGCACAAGCTGGTTTAATACTGCCGCCGCAGCGCCAGTTGTCGAATCAGCCGCATTCCCGGCACGTTGAGCTATATCGGCCAATTGCCCGCTGGTTGTCCCCAACTGATTTCCGGTAAGAATAAGAGATTTATTAAATTCGTCCTGCTCCTGAGAGCCTTTATAGTAAGCCAGCCCTAAGACGCCAACGGCTGCTGCGGCCAGGGTAAAAGGATTAATTAATCCCAGCACATAAGAACCAACACCTTTGATCGCCGGGCCAATCCCACCGAACATATCTTTTAGCTGGCCGCCCTGCTGCATTAACACCATAAAAGGCGACTGACCAGTGGACAACCCAACAACAATATCCGTCATTTGTGCAGGCAACATGCGCATAGCAAAAGCCGTTTGTTTTGCCGACATTCCGGTTTTGCTTAATTGAGATTGAGTAACCTCAAGCTCACTCCGCATAGCACGAAGTTTTCCAGAAAGTTCCTCATACATTTCAGGAGAGAGCATCCCCTTAGCTTTTGCTTCATTGAGCTGTTTCTGTTGTTCTACCAGACGATTAAAAGCAGTTCCGACAGGGTCAAGTTGAGCAATCAGACGTTGCAAAGCAGCAACCTGTTCATCATGCGCTTTTGCTGCTTCTCGCTCTGCCTGAGCCTCTCCGGTAAGCTCTCGCCGTGTTTCCTGTATTTTTCGGCTATAATTCTCAAACTGAGAACCATTTATTTTCCCGGATGCAAACGCAGCATTAAGTTCATCCTGCTGTTGTTCAAGATTTCTTAGCGCCGCAACCAGAGGGTCGATCTTGTCCAGCATTCTTTGAAAGGCCTGAGCCTGCGATTCCTGCTGGGCGGCAGCAAGTTTTCCGGCCTTCTCGGCTTCTCTCTGCGCTTGCGCAACCCCGCTCAATTCCTCTGTGGTTTCATTAAGTTTACGGACAAGAAATTCATATTCTTCTTTATCAATAAGCCCTTTATCGAAAAATTTCTTTAATTCAGAATAGCGTCGACCGACAGTATCAATTGCGGCACCAACTGGATCAATAGCTGCTTTTAATTTTGCGAGCGCGTTCTTCTCATCTTCTGTTGCCTTAGTCACTTTCCCTGCGCTATTTGCAGCAGTTTCCCCGGCCTGCGTCATTTTGACTAATGAGGAGGTCAGATTGTCAGCATTATTTTTTGCTCCAGTGCTATCAATAATTATTGCGAGACGCGAGGTTTGCTCTGCCATTTATTAAAACTCCAGACAACAAAAAGCCCACCGAAGTGGGTTTCAGGCGACATAATAGTAGATATAGCGATTACGAGGCCACGCAATGCTTTTCTCCAGGAGCATCATCGATTTAATTAAAGACACCATCACATCTCTGTAACAGAGTGTACGTAATTAACAACTACACACACTGCTCCTGAAAATACTGGTCATCCAGTGCAAAGATCACTGCTTCAAACTCATCGCGCTCAATCAATACCGGATGAGTGGCTAAATATTCATTTATCTCTGTCAGAGATATAGGCAAAGGCACCCCGGTCATTCCAGCATAACGTCGGGCACGGGATATTACCGAATAGGCGTACAACAATTCCTTAAGCACCGGGTCTATTTCTGGTTCCGGTATCGGTGGCAACCTGAGTTTTTCTCGCTTCCATCTTGCCTTTTCCCCCCTTTCTCCCCCGAACTCCGATAACCACCGCTGGGCGGCTATGGCTTTTTTATCGTATCCTGCTTCTGCAGCTCTTTACCCTGGGCGATGCTGGCTGCTTCTGCAAGGATCTGCCAGTACAACTCTGGATTCTGCTTAAGCAGCGCGATCCCTCGTTCTGGCGTATATTCCAGTGCAACCTCAGCACCATTAACCAGTTCACCAACCCCTTTCCAGTCTTTCAGCAGATAACGAGCAGCATTATCAATGAGTAAATCATCAACAGAATCTACCTCGGAAACCTTTGAAATATCAAACTCCTTCGTTCCGACGTGCAAACTGGCATCCATTTTCTCAATGTGACGACGGATTAATGCATTACGGGAGCGATACTGATCGTTATCGCTGCTTGCCACCAACAGTTTTAACCCGTCTACAGGTTTTAAGTCCTTCATTGGCGTAAACCAGCGTTCTCCACCGATGATAATTTTCTGATTAAGAATAAACATCCATAACCTCATTCAATGCGTCCCCCTGTAGTGCAGTACCACAGGGGGAATAACGGAAAATCAACTAATCGCATCAGCACTGGCTTTTGCGATCACGGCAGTCGGGGAGCATTTTTTTCTGGTTATCGTAGGTGCTTCATCTGCTGCGGTAATGCTCAATTGAACCTGGATAATGTCAGTATTACCCCCATCAGGCCATTCACCTGACACCTGAACCTTCGGGAAACTGAAAGTGTATGCCCCCTCTCCATTCGAAAGCGTGAAGCTGAACGGAACTGTTTCTCCAGTCAGTGTTTTACTCCAGATTTCCCACGCGGCTTTAGACCATGAAAGCGTCACCGTACCGGACGGTGTAAAAGTAGTCGGAATATTTGCTCCTGCATAAGGCGAGCCAGTCCCGATACAACGCTGTGTCTGGAGTTTGTTATCGAACTGAATATCAAAACTGTCGATACAAAAACCGTTACCTCCGGCAACACCATTCAGGCTTACTGCTGAAACCTCCTTAAACGAATAGCGTAACTTTCCTGCACTATCCACAGGTTCGCCTTTGATAAAATTCGTATCATCGGCCTTTGATTCCCAGCCCAGCCCGGCAAAGGTTACGGTCGCTGTAATATCGCCGTCGTTAGGGATCTGCATTTTCCATGAGCCAACCTGCGCTCCTCTGACGACAGAGGCAATTCCGACATCGGACGCATAGGTCGCCAGAGAAAATGTTATTCGCTCATTCCCCATTGTCAGAGAATCGCCTGACCATTCCGCGCCGAAACAGGATGCAAGAAAATCATCATGTTGACCCCAGCGAAATTTGGTACCAACATCACCGCCGACATCCACAGTGCCAGGCGTCGCCCCCTGAGCCATCCGGGAGCCACCAATCTCATTATTTTCGCCTTTATTCTGGGTGGGTTTTACTCCCCAGCTTGTGCGTTTTAATAAACTCCAGTCACCACTTGCTGGCGTAGTGCCTGCAACTGTCTCCCGGATAAATGCCGAGATAACCTTTGCACCTGAACTCACAGGAGCCTCCTATGTCATTAATTGCGCTAGAGCGCGCGATATGGAATTTGAAGATTAAGCTGGAACCAGCCATTCTTTTCGCCGACGGCTATTGAGGAAACAGCCTGGTAACTGAGACGATCGTCATCCTGAAACTCAAACAGTTCCCGCAATTTATCGGCTGTCTCAGTAATGAGTTTTGAACCAGAACCTGCGGGGACAAATAACTGAATAATGATTATCCCCGTGCGATAAACAACCGGCCCCGCGCCAATTTCATTAACTCCAGCCTGCCCGGGAATATTACTTAACCGCGCCCAGATTAACTTACCGGAAGGATCGAACGTTGGCGCGTTCGGATACAATACGTCTTTTCCATCAATAATCGTCTGTGCCGTCATTCTGGAAATAACCGTATTTCTGATTTCAGTAAACGTCATTTGTAAGCCTGTAAAACACCATGAAAAGCGTTGGCATACACGCCAGTTGGCGCTTGTTGTGAATGACCGTTTTCAAGAGCCTCTGCATAAGGAAGGTTATTCTGGATATAAATAACTCCGTAATTTGCAGCTTTCGAAATAACCCCGATCCCACGCTGAACAGCAATCGTACCGTTCGGATCCACGTTATCAGATATACCAAAATCGGGATGCTGTAACGACACCAGGTTGTTATTTCTGAAACGTCCGGTATCAACCGGAGCAGCAATATCAATAGCAGTAAGAATCTGAATAGCGATGTAGCGAATCTTCAGCCCTACATCTTCCTCAATCATCCCGGCAAATATTGACGGTTCTATATCCCATGCCTTTGCCATTTACGCTCTCCTTAACTGGATAGAGTAAACTGATGCGGAAGGATCTACACTTGCTGTAATTACCTCGTATCGTTGTAACTGCCTTGATACAGGATCATAAATCTCAATAATATGGTCGACAGCTGGTTTATCCGTAACCTCGCATACCAGAGCGGTTAATTTAAGGTCACCATGCAAAATATTAATCCCATCAATTCTGCCCAGCTTATAACGTGTCAACACGCCTCGCCCGGTATAGATTTCGGTGGATTCGCCGCCAGTTTCCGTCACAGGATCCCAGTGCCGGTGCGTAACGTAAGAACCAGAAAAATCACTCACGGCGTCCGCTAAATCCTCATCAAAAGCAGCGGCAACCTCTGACTGAATCTCTTCACGAAGCCCCATTATCCCCCCCTCACAACCCTGACTTGTGAGCGACTAAGTCCGTACGGTTTCAGCAGTGCTATCGCAAGCTGTAAATCGGGTTCAAGCAATGCAGTGCTGTTTGCTGGCAACTCAGAAAATGATTTCGATACACTGACCCCGTCAGCCGACACGGCTTTACTGATAACAACGCCAGAATCATTTTTCTGCTGAAACAACTTACCGAATGAGGCAATTCTGGCTGCATATGCTCCCGCAAGTTTTACCTCTTCCGGAATACGGGATGGGTTAATTTTCAGGTTGAAGCCATTAAGCCAGGCATTAGCCATTAAAACAGCTTTATTTTTAGCGTTCTCACTCGTCCAGGCGTTCCCAAACGCATTATCAACGTCATCACAGGTCACGTAAGTGATCATGTGTTACTCCTGAGTTTTCCAGCCCATAGCCTTCCAGTTGTCAACTTCATCAGGATGAACATTAGCGATAGTTGGTGCGCCGGGAAACATCTGATAATCGGTCACCATAACCACTAACTCAATTTGCGTTTTTTGTGCGGCTTCACGCTGTGCTCTTTGCTCTTTAGTTAATCCGGCCATATGCCCCCCATTAAAAATGGGGCCGAAGCCCCGTTTGAATGTTTAACCAAGAATCAGACAACCATGTGCCGGCTTCACTGATGAAACACCCCATGCCAGTCCAACTTCATAGCGCACCTGGCGATACTGACGATACAGTGCAATCTGGAACGTAATCCCTGAAATCGGGTCCGTAACATTCATTACATCATCAGCATTATCGCCACCTTCCGGCATTGCCGGAGTACGGGATGCCAGCAGAAACGCGTTGCGATCAAACGCCATATTTGCAGTAAAGGAGCCAACAACTGTGATTGCAGTATCATCGGCCAGATCCTGACGCAGTCCGGGCGCTGCAAGAGTAATCAGATTGCTGGTCGCTGCTGCCACAACATACTGATTCGGATCGCCAGCGAACGTAACAATCTGACCTGCAGAAATACTCCCCGAACCAGTATCAATGGAAATAAGAACATCGCCTTCTTTTTTCTCGCCATTCACGAGATAACCAGTTGCAGCAACCTTTGGCGCTCGTTTTACACCTGCCGAACTGTGAATATTGAATCCCTCCAGACGCCCCAACACGCCCTCACGCAGTAGCTGTTCAGTGCCGGATTCATTCACTTTAAACAGTACAGACTGTTTTCCGCGCAAATTAGCAATGGCAGTGGAGCCAAGCACCATCTGCAGATCGGTTGTCGGTGCGCCGTTATCCTCCAGAACCTGACGAGCCAGAGCAGCATCAGAAAGATCATCTTTAACACCAAACGGCGTTGTCCCTGCGGTTCCCACGGCGCGGGAAGCACCGAAATACAACGCACCAAGATCAGCCTCAACCTCGTTTGCAAGGGCGCGAAAAGCCTGCTTGAACTGATCAGCCAGAATGGTGTTGTAAGTCCCTGAAGGGCCAAGAGCCAGTTGTTCTTCACCATTCCATTTAACCGGTGCCATTTTGGATTTAGTAATTTTCACATCAACAGTGCCAATATTTTGATCACCGGTATTCGGAGCTGACGGCCCCGGTACGATATCTTCGGTTTTCGCCTCAGGCGCAACTGGCGCGGTTACCGTCTGATCTTTTGCTGCGGCGTCAGCTTTTGCGTTTTTTGCTACCGCAGGGATAAAACCTACCTGCTCACGGGATACAATATCCAGGGCGGTATAAATAGTCGGGATCAACCCGGTCAGGGTATTTCCAGCCATAATTAAATATTCCTTAAAAATTTGCGTAATTGTGAATAGATGGAGTAATGAGCTATCCAGCCCTGACACCAGCTCCCATCCGGAAGCTGACAAATGTGTTAATCAACAATTGTGATACCGTCTTTCAATGCGTTTTGCTTACCTGCAACATCCAGTGCATCAAAAGCAGAGCGTTTCATCGTTTTCTGACCAACATCATGCTGTGTCGGACGGGAGCCGCCGCCATTGTTGCCACTGGCTTTCAGGATGTAGTCTTTCTGAGGGTAATTTTCGACGAGGAACTCCAGCGCCTCATCAAACTGCGCCAGTTCGCCAGGCTTCGCGCGGGAATAAATTTTGTTGCCGGAAGCGTCATAAGCAACGATCTTCCCTTCTTCCACTTTGAATGCCTGCCCGAAGCGGGCTTGTAATAAATCTGCCGGGATCGCAATTTTATCGGCAATATATTTTGAACCCGCAAAACTACCGCCAATCATAGAATCGTAAAGCTGCGTCTCCAGCATCTGAGAGCGTTGCTTTTCTTCATCTAATTGCTGCTGAAAATTTTTCGTAATTTCTGCCTTAACCTGGTCAACCTGTCCCGCATCGATCAGCTTTTTCTGGTCGATTTTTGACAGCATTTCCAGTGCCTCGATCGCCTTCTTCGGGTCTTCGATAGCGGCAAACTTAGCCAGTTTTTCCTCTGCAGCTTCTTTAGCCAGGCGATGATTTTTTGCCTCGCCATTAAGCTCTGTAATTTTTTTTATCGCCAGCGGTGCATCGAAGCCGATTTCTTTACCATCGTCGTGCACATAAACTGGCAGGCCAGCAGTATCAATTTCTGCGTATTGTTTTCCGTTAATCTCGACCGTTTTCAGTTTCATATTAGTACCTGGTTTAAGTCTTCCGACAGTTACGCTGCTCACCATCCGGATCGCAGCAATAAAAAAGGCCACCCGAAGGTAGCCTGTTGTAATAAATGATTTATTTAAATCCCTGCTTTTCTGAATACCTGTGCATCACGCTCACGGAGTTGCTTCAGCGTCAGCCATTCGCCTTTATCGGTGTAAAATTCATCTGGCGACATACCGCCATCCCGAATCAGCTTTGCCCGGGTTTCCCCCACAATCTGTTTTTGTCTGGTGTAAGGCTGACGCAAAAACCATTCCCTGTAGGTTGTATCTCCGGCCACCACGCCATCCATGCTGGCCCGCTCAGCCGGGGAAATATCACGAACATCAATACCCAGTTCCTTCGCTGATTTCAGAATGAACGTTTCCGTTGAGCGGCAGCAGAAATGAATTTTTCCCGGCCCATGCAAATAAGGCACACTGTGACCTACAGGTTTATTATCCAGCGTATATTTGAGGCGATCCCTGATTCGACATTGTGGCGTAGTACGATTATCAAGCGTTGATAACCATTGCTTACCCTTAATCAAATCATTATTCGCGCTGGCAAAACTCTCACGGGCAGTAGCAGCAAGATGTCCAACCGCTGTTTTTGCAATGCTGGCCGCATTAGCCCGGCTCATCTGCAATGCACCATCCTGAAATCCCTTGCTGACATGTCCCCGAATTTTTCTTGCGATCTGCTCATTGGTATCCCCCAGCAAAAAACCCTGACGCACCGTATTTGTTATGCGTCTGAGCCGATCCGCCTCAAGATCCAAGGCCCACTCACTGAGCAGTCGTCCCTGGAATGGTCGCGCCATTGCAGCGGCGTAAAGTGCATCAGAAGATATACCAACCAGAGGGTGAACATCAGCAACAAAATCAGGTAGCAGAGAATCAAACAGACTTAACTGATAACCAGCCTCATAAATTGCCAGCTCGTTCAGCTCTCCGGAGAGACTGGTAAACATGCTGTTAATAGCAGCGCGGTTAACCTCTCTGACACTCGCCAGAAGTGACTCCAGGCGCGTAACGGTAAAACTACCAGGATCGAGGCTGTCCAGTGCTACCAGCAGGCGAGCTGTAAGCTCCGCATCGCTGTCATTCAGTATTTTCACCATTCTGGCAGCCACACCAGTGCTATAGCGGGATATCCAGACTGCATGAGCAATTGATTCATCACGCAGCCGTTCATTCACGGTTTGCATCATTGATTTCCATCAGCATTACACTCTGATTTTTTAATTCATCGATCACTTCCTCTGGACGGGAATCCTGATCGATAAATTTCAACGCCTGCAACACCCGAACCGCATCAATCTGACGTATATCACCGCCCTGACGCAATGACTGAACAGCCAGCGCGGAGGATGAGTCAAACACCTGGGCAGATACATCCAGTTCAGTGCGCACATCCACATTGCCACCGCAACTCTCTCCGCTCCATTCCGCCATTATCTGGAGAATATTATCGAGGGCATCTTCGAGGGAGTTCGCCATTGTATAAAGCGGCGAGTGTTCCTGCATCCGCTCTTCATTAGTCTGATCAACAGATTTGGTGGATGTATTTTCAGCCCGCAGAAGTTTAGCGCCGGCATGACGCATCTGATTTTCCAGCTTCTCAAGTGATGTTTCGCCAGATTCTATCGCTGCGCCACTATGTTCAACATATTCGAGGCCATTTTTTGTTCTGTCCTCAAAAATCGTAGCGGTGGATGCACCAACCGTCAGTTCTTCATTCCTGTCCAGCCCGTAGGCCACCAGCAATGGAACGCGGGCAACATGAAGAATATTGTCCTGCTCGCTCTGGCTTTGCCAGTGCTTGATATTCAGCAAGCCAAGATTAAGCAATGGCGGTGTACCACGCATAAACCCTGTTTTCTTCGTATACAGTGTTACCAGAGGAATATCATCACGGCTGGTATTCCATGACTCATGAAGCATCCAGACAGATTCGCCATTAGTACCTTCGCTGCGTCGATAAATTTCTACTCGACGGGGCATAATATGGCGGATCTGCTCCACCTTCTTCTGCCCGAAATCATCACCATCAATAATGATGACCTCTTTTATACGCAAATCAGTGAGAACAACTTTCCCTTTTTCAACTTTCGATTTCCATCCAATAACCTGGCGTGGATTCAGCATCGTAACGTACGGGCGACCACCGGCCGCGTTTTCATCGGCTTTTGTCCGAATCTCGTTCATATCCGTTCGTGGATAGTCCACCAGCGCATGTGCCACACCATACTGAAATGCGAGACTGAAAAATTGCTGCGCCCACACATCCAGTCGGCTCCCCTCCATGTCGATATTTTCTGCATATTCCCTGATTTTTTCCGGCGTTTCCTCACTCAATACTGTCGGCTCTGCAAATATTCGCCCAATATTTTGTTTGATGCTTTCTTCATACACAGGAAGTAGCGTAGCCACAGACAGGCGTTTTTTATAAGCGTCTTCATCTTCATTAGGCCATTTGGGGAGATAATTTTCCCCCTGCCTGCGCATTTCAAGCGTACCGCCCATCAGTGCGTCGTTAATATCCCACGCCTCCAGCATATCGTTATAGTCGAGGTTGGGTGTTGATATATCAGCCATAATTAAATCCGAAGTGATGTGACTCTTCCGGTCGGTTTGACAATAGGGAATTGCTTAACGATGAAATAACCTCCGGCATCATTCGGGTGATCATTGCCAGATTTTTTATCAGGCTCCCCCTTATCATCCCAGACCTGTTGCTCCAGAGATTCGGCATATACCGGACAACGCTTCACATTAACTTTATAGCGACGCTCACCATTGGCATTGCAGAACATTGCATTCATTGAGTTAACGCGATCTTTTACTGGCGGGTTCGAGCTGTTCACCACAACGTTAAAACCTGCCTGCTTAAGCTGGGCTATATCCGTCGTACTTGCGTTACTTGATTTTCTGGAATCTCCGGAAGCATCTGGATAAATATAAATCTCCCTCACTTTCCGGTAATCATGCCCGTCATACGGCCAGAAGCGTTCTTTAATGATGCGGATCATATCCGGCGTATCGTAGGCATTGATGATTTCAGTTACCGCACATGGAAGCCCCAAACGCAGCACATGGACGATTCCCGCCATCTTTCCAACGTTAAAATCCATCCCAATATAAATCGGCTCCCCTGGCTGCTCCACTTCTTCGCAATTATTCAGTTTCCGGTCAAACTGATGGTAAACAGTACCACTTGTCAGGTTAGTAAACTGTCCTCGCAGATAGGCTTTAATCAGCTCTGGAGGGTATGATTCAAGAAGCGAAGGAATGTAATCTGCTGGCAGGTTCTTTTCATTATCGAAAGTAGATGCCTGCACCAGACCATACAGTGAGGCCAGCTCTGTTTTTTCACGCACGGCTTTAACAAACTGCTCGTAGACAAATTTGAATCCTTCCGGCGTGGTTGTAACGTCAATACCGTTGCGAAGTCCATCAATCTTATAACGCATACGCGCAATTATCTTGCGCCACGCCGTTCTGGCTTTTTCCTTCGGCAAAATGTCCAGTTCATCCACCAACGCATTACCAATTTTGAAACCGACGATCGTTTGTGGCTTCTCCATCGATCTGCAGATAGTGGTTCCCCGATACTGGCGTCCGTAATAAAAGTGAACCTCTTTATTTCCCTCATTAATTTTTACGTTCAATCCCCAGTCAGCAGCAACTTCTTCCACTGTAGGGTAAAAAATATCGCGAATTTGGGGATACGTTGGCGCAAAATATCCCTGATTTATACCTGGATGCTCCCAAATCCCCTTGCATATGCCGCCACACCCAACCCATGTTTTGCCCGAGCCAAAACCAGCAATATAGGCTTTAAATTTATGGGGCATTGAAAGAAATCGCGCCTGAGGCACATTAAGCGTCGGAGAGATCATCTTCATCACTCCTTACTCTGGCATCAACCACATTAATATTGATCGCCACAGGCTGGGGATGTTCATTATCTTCCACCGTTTCGATCTCTTTGCGCAGCTTCTGGTTTTCCATTCTGCGCCGTTCAATTTCCAGTTCCTGTAGCCGCTTATCTGCACATAAAGCCCCGCCAGCAGAAAGCAAACGCAACAATTCACGCCGGGCGGCAGCCTTATCCTCCAGCAGGATCTCAACGCCGAATTTTCCGAATTTTGCCCCTGCATATAATTGCCGCGCATCCCCATCAAGCAGAGTGGTATCAGCCATATAAAGCTGTCCCGTTCCCTCACCGCAGCACTTCGGGCAGTCCGGATTGGGTATGGCGTTATCAACAAAGCCGAGGCCTCCATATTCCGGTTCGGGTTTGCCATCTCTGGAAGCCTGCGCCGCTGCCTTGTCGAATTCTGCTATATCGCGCCACTGGTAGAGATGATTCTCGCCCCAGCAATAACGGCAGTTAACACGGCGAAATTGTGCAAGCTGATTGGGGTCGGCCAGGACAATGGCCATCAACTGACTCACTAGTAAATCCAGGTCTGCGGTATAGCGTTTCTGGTACTGATTGCGGAAGTAGCTGATAGCGCGAAAAACCCTGGCATTTCTAAGCATACGACTGGCGTTGCTGTTAGCTGTCGCACCTTGCCCCTCATAACCGGCTAGTCGGTACGCCTCTGTCGGCTTTTTACCCTGAGCAACAAGCATCGCAAACTTAGCCTGCTGGTCAGAAATGCCGAATTCATCGGGACAGAACGAAAATTCCTCCGCGTCGCCCTCATTCAGGCCCGCATCGAATACTGGCTTTTTTTCCTGAGATTTTTCGTTCCGCTTTTGTGCAGTCTGCGTAGATTTTTTCTGCGCACTTTTTTGCGCAGTTTTGCGCATTTCTGTCTGCGCATTTTTCGGAGTTTTTTTGATGTAACGACGGGCTGTTGCGTAATTCAGTCCCCTTGCTTCACACCATGCCACCGGAGATATACCGGAGCGGGTGTATTCAGCAATATACTCCTGCTGCAACGCCCCCCAGTCCGGTCTGCTCATCAGTTAGTCCTGATTTTTATCCACCCTGAGTAGTTCGCGCAGAGCAAAGGCATCCCCTTTTCTGGCAAGCTTAAACAATGCCGCTCGTAACTCGGCTTCACCTTTCGCTCTGCCCTTACGGATGGCCGCATAAAAATCTGTCATTGCTTCCCGATTTTCTTTCAGTCGGTTCAGATCAACATCCAGAACGTCAGCGATTTGTTGTGCAGTCATCCGGCACGCTGCCAGAGACTCGACTTTCGAATACGGAATCATTTGTCACCCCCATTGATATGCAGGGTGTCTTCTTCCTGTATTTTTCGTGAAGGATTTTTACTGCAGCGTTGTTCCAGGTGACCTGATGGTGAATGCGTTTATGGCTGGCACCCATCAGTGAAATTTTTACGCACGACGGCGCATACATGACGGAGTAAAAACTTTTAACGTAGGTTCCGGAATCCAGATACAGCTCGGTCATTCCGCCGCTGTTTTTCTGCGTCTGTTTCTGCCCTAACTGGACAGCACCGATCGTCATAAACAATTCACCACAGCGACCGAGATTCGTGTACGTATTCACATCCTCGTTAATGCGCCCCATGAATGAGAACGGTCGATCAACCGAACAGATAAAGCTGTTCATTGCCTTGCGTTTCACCCACGAAGCATGGCCGCCATTGTCACCAAGAAAATCCCCGCCCTGCGACATAGCGATGGAAAGAGCAGGTATTGATTCGTAGTACGCCAGCATTTCAGAAAGGATCGCATCCAGTTTCCTTATCGGAAAATAGGCCTGGTCATAGTTGCGATCCACCCGAAACTGGAACTCGTGATAATCATCATCGAGCTGAATGAAGTATTTACACCCGACCAGTTTTGCCAAG
Organism: Escherichia sp. MOD1-EC6819; assembly: GCF_002965765.1. Lineage (NCBI taxonomy): Bacteria > Pseudomonadati > Pseudomonadota > Gammaproteobacteria > Enterobacterales > Enterobacteriaceae > Escherichia > Escherichia sp. MOD1-EC6819. Next base: position 22,498 of record NZ_PTRG01000004.1, read on the forward strand.
TCGAAACAGGCATTACGGGCGTAAAAAATTGAGCGGCGGTCACAGAAATTATCGGCTTCGTCAAAACGACTGGCGATATCGGCTTTGGAAAACACCAGCACCTGTTCACCAAATTCAGCCATGTACTGATGCCGTGTCTTATCTTCATCATCAACAACGATAAAAATTTTCCCGGTATAGCCAGCACGACGCAACGTCCGGTAAGTCAGAACTTTGTCCGGTCGCCCGTGAGTCAGAATAAAGGCGCAAAAATCATCACGCATATTCCTCCTCCTCACCACCATGCATGATCTCCACCATGCGCTGCGTCATCCGGACAAATCCATTTTCAATAGCCTGCTGATAATCAATGATCACCAGCGCCGACTCCTCGAAAAAACACTGAATTTCAGCGGGGGCGTGAGCGTAATAGTCCGCAATTCTGCTGAAATTAAACACCGTGTGACGTTCTGCCGCACACAGGAGGAATTTCTCAATATCAGGCTCAAGGGAAGCCAAACGTATCCGGCTGATCAGCTCCTGCGTTTTCGTATCGTCGTACAGTTCACTGATATCCGGTTTACCGCCCGACGGCTCATAAACAGGCGTATCAATTTTCGTCGTATACGGCTCCTCCTCATTTCCTGTACCGGGCAAAACATCCGTCAACAGTTCATCAATTTCTGTCGGGATGAAGCCTGTCAGGGAGACATCAAAATCAGCATTGATTAGGTCCGACAGCTCCATCCGCAACAGATCTTCATCCCAGCCAGCATTCATCGGCAGGCGATTATCTGCCAGGCGGTACGCCTTTTTCTGCTCATCCGTCAGGCCAGACAGAACAATGACCGGAACAGAATCCATTTTGAGCATTTCAGCCGCCATAACACGACCGTGACCCGCAATAATTTCGCCCTTTTCGTCAATCAGCACCGGATTAGTCCAGCCGAATTGCTTAATACTTTCTACCAGTTGTGCCACCTGCTCAGGGCTGTGCGTCCTGGCGTTGTGCGCATACGGTGACAATTCTTGTAATGGGCGATAGACTATCTTTAATTTCTCGCTCATACATCCTTGCTTTATGAATAAAACGCACCCCAGCAGCCAGTGCTACTGGGGGCGGAGGTGTTGCTGGTAAAGTTAGGTATTGGATCAATGAGTGAGTCAACATAATATTAAACTCACAATTATAAATCAGCCATATATTAGGAGCGCCAAAAAAAACCTGAAAACAATATAATAACAGGATAAATTTCAAGGCGACCAAGAATCATAGCTATGCACATTAAATATTTTGCAATGTCATTAAGCACTCCGAATGACGATGCAGTAGCCCCAAAACCTAATCCCATATTATTAATACATGCAGCCACTGTTGCAAATGATGTAAGAAAATCATATCCCATACCATTTAACACCAGTATAAAAAACACCGTGAAGAGAGTATAAAGAAAAAAGAAACTCCATACAGACCTCATTACACGATCTGTAACTATCTTCCCTCCTACATTTACACTCAACAACGCTCTGGGATGAGAAAGCTGATTTATCTCGTGTTTGCTTTGTTTGAAAAGTATAAGAAATCGAAGTGACTTAATTCCACCACAAGTTGAACCTATACATCCCCCAAAGAAACTTGACAACAGCAAAAACACTATCGTGTGCGTGGGCCAGCTTGCATAATCCTGCGTAGCTAAACCATTATCAGTGAGCATGGAGCTGGCAAGAAAAAACGAATGAATAAAACTTCCATGCAAGTCATACATACCTATATGCCAGACCTGGAAAGAGGTAACAATGATCACCCCTAAGGCTATTAACAGAAAGAAACGAAGTTCAATATCTCTGATTAAAGGTTTTATCGTTTTCCTGCTAATAACAATATACCAAAGAGTGAAGTTGAAAGCCGATAGCAGGGAAAAAGAACCAGCCACCAGCTCAACCAAATAGTTATTAAAATATCCGATACTCTCGCTATGAGTTGAGAAACCACCAAGCGAAACTGTGGAAATCCCGTGACAAATAGCATCAAACAAAGGCATTCCTGCAAGTCTATAACAGACAATACAAGCAATACCTAATAAAGAATAAGTTATCCACAGTGTCCGTGACGTATCGGCCAGGCGGGGAGTGAGTTTGTCATCCTTAAATGGCCCCGGCATTTCTGACTGATAAAGCTTTGCACCACCAATACCCAATAATGGCAATACAGCAACCGCCAGAACAATAACTCCTAAACCACCTATAAAATTTAACTGTGACCGATAGTACAAATATGCCCGAGGTAATGAACTAACATCATCAATTACAGTTGCTCCTGTTGTTGTTATTCCAGAAACCCCTTCAAACAGAGCATCAATGAACGTTAAATTAAGTTCTGAGTCAATCCATAAAGGGAATGCACTAATAACAGAAAACAAAATCCAAAACATTACAATTATAATAAACCCATCACGGGTACGTAATTGAATGCCAGATTTCTTAGTTGTATACCACGCTCCGCCACCAATGCAAAAAAATATAACGAAAGTTATAAAGAAAACGAATAGGCTTTTTTCTTTATAAAACAATGCTACAACCATTGGTGGCAACATTGAAAGACTATAGAGCCAAACCAGGAACCCACACATATGAGTAACAACTCTTACATGAGATGTATTCATATCTAAATATTCTTTCAATTATAACCACCTTGCTGCAATATTATGATTATACTGTATAAAATTTAACTCCTCTTAGATCTTACTTCACTGTTCCTTATGAAACAATCATCAAAATGAATCATATTGTAGTTAAGATTTTACTTTAAACACTGTTCGGTTATGTATTGCTGAGCACCTTCAAGTTGGGCCTGCATCATTACCAGTCGTTCCCGGAGGGTGAAATAATCCCGTTCAGCGGTGTCTGCCAGTCGGGGGGAGGCTGCATTATCCACGCCGGAGGCGGTGGTGGCTTCACGCACTGACTGACAGACTGCTTTGATGTGCAACCGACGACGACCAGCGGCAACATCATCACGCAGAGCATCATTTTCAGCTTTCGCATCAGCTAACTCCTTCGTGTATTTTGCATCGAGCGCAGCAACATCACGCTGACGCATCTGCATGTCAGTAATTGCCGCGTTCGCCAGCTTCAGTTCTCTGGCATTTTTGTCGCGCTGCTCTTTGTAGGCGGTGGCGTTATCACGGTAATGATTAACAGCCCATGACAGGCAGACGATGATGCAGATAACCAGAGCATAAATAATCGCGGCGACTCTGCTCACTGATCTATCCCCCAACAGGCTAATGCGCTTTCCTGGTCACGACGAATAACCTGTCCATAGCAGTTATTTGAACGTATGCGGCAATCGCGCCCACCATCTTTTATCCACCAGCGAATCGCCTCGCATGCACCCTTACGATCACCGGCATTCAGCCGCTTATAAAACGTCGACGGGAAACACTTACCGGGGCCAATGTTATAGGGACAAAATGACGCTATACCCGCTTTCTGTGGTTCGGTCAGTGGTACTTTAATATTGCGCTCCACCCATGCCAGCGCCTTATCACGTTCAATAGCGTTAACCTGGTCGCATTTTTCCTTCGACAGCCTCATTCCCGGTATGACGGGCTTACCATCCACCATTGTGGCACCACGACAGATGGTCCATATACCGGAACCATCGCGGTATGCCGTTGTGTGGTTACCTTCTTTTTCATCCAGAAACTGGTCGAGAATATCAGGCGCAGGCGCACCGACGGCAATCAGTGCCAGAACGGCAGCCGACAGGCCGTATCTGATTTTTGCGTTCATGGATATTTATCAGGATTTATCGGTTTCTGAACCCTGGATATGTTTATCTGTCCCGGCCTGTTGAATCAGGCAAGGAATAGTTAAATACAATAGAGAGGATTGTTTATGGACAATAGCACCATTTCTCTACAGGAGTTGCTCGACTGCATTTCCAAGCTTCGGGATGATGTAAATGCCCTTACTGTCGCATTTTCATATCTGGCATTCTCAATTCCCAAGGAACAAATGCAACCAACACTGGCATCGCTCCAGCTTGAATCACTCAACCCCAAATGGTCCCAGCAACAACAAAATTCTTTCAAGTGGCTGGCGGTATTACTGGAAGAAAAATATGCTGGTGAAATTACCATTTCGGCGGAGTCTTCAGTGAACCAGTAATTCTTCCCGGCAGTTTTCCTTTGTAGGTTATCCACACACCCTGCGCCTCTAAAATTATGGGGCGCTTTTCCGGTGACTGCTCATCCCCTTCACATAACCCTGCAGCAACATCCAGGAAGACCTGTCTGATGCTCCTTCTGGCTGCTGCCTCATAAAACTCCAGCGCGGCACCTTCAACACGGTCCAGCGAGATGTCCAGGTCTAAAATTTCACCGTCAAAGCGTTTTTTGTCCCGTAACGCTAAAGTTACCGTAACTTTATTCTCAAAATTGCGGATCCCTTTCACAATCAGTTCATAGTTTTGAGTCATTGAATTACTCTCCCCGTGCAGCCTTACGCTTATCTTCTTTAATCTTGAAATAAAGATTTGTCAGATACGTCAACAGGCCAAACACCAGACTACCCAGCACACCTATTGCTGCCCACTGTGAGGGCGTGACTCTATCGAGCAACTGTAAAAACCAGTAGCCAGCACTGCCTGCGGAGGTGCCATAGGCGACACCTGTTGTTAACTTATCCATGGATTTCATAACCCCCACCTCGCAGATGCGGGCGCTGTGTAATGGAAACAAAAAATGGCCACCAGCGGCCCGTAAAAAACACCCCGTCAAAAGCACCGGCATCCGCAGATGCCCTTTGCGTGGCGTTATTTGATGCGCGCCAGGTGTGGCGCAAAGAAATGAAATAAGACTTATCGAAAATTAAGGTTAATTTGATGATTTAAACCACTTCTGAAGCTTAGTAGTATGAACATGTCCCCAGAAGGGGCCAATACTTATTATTCTTCATGGACTTTGTCCCGCGGTCTTAATCCGACGACCGCGCTACTTTTCACCCTCTCGCAAATTGCTATCTAAAGGACGTTGTCCCACGAGTATTCCTGTATGCTCGTGTCTTTTTTTGTCCTGAGAAAGGAATAAAAAAAACCGCCAGATATGGCGGTTGGTCAATGCAAGGGATGAATTTTTTAATTGTTATTAAACCGAGGCGTCGGGTGCCTCCCGAAGTATTCCGTGCTGCATGGATACTGTGGTTTCCCGCTAAACCGACTCTTTAAACCACCCTCGCACTGAGGAGCGCCTCTGTGGTGCTTTTACAACACCAAAATGATGCATCACCGACCCTGCCAGGAAATACAAAATCTCCACCGATAATGCACCATTCTGCTGCCGTAAAAAATTAGCACTGAGGCTACACCCGGCCTCAAATCATAGCCAGAGAACAGAATGCTTTTTCAAAACAACCTGCTCCCACGTAATAAAAAAATACGCCAGTGCCGTAATACAATAAGGCTTGTTTTAAATGCTGGAGCGGGTAGCGGGAATCGAACCCGCATCATCAGCTTGGAAGGCTGAGGTAATAGCCATTATACGATACCCGCATATGGTGCCGACTACCGGAATCGAACTGGTGACCTACTGATTACAAGTCAGTTGCTCTACCTACTGAGCTAAGTCGGCATTGGTTCTTCAGGGGAGCGATATCACCGAGCGATATCACCGAGCAAAGAAGAGTTCCCCCTCAGAACCGTTTTCGATGATACGATTTAATATTCCAATCGCAACAACACTTTGCGTCAAGCTATGTAAATTTATTTATGTATTTTTATTTTATGTGAACATTTCACCTTCACTTAAAATATACGCGACAATATATAAACAAATTTATTTTGAAGGCAATATTAAATGTCGTTTCTTATATCACACCATAATAACAACAAAACCCGCTTGATGGCGGGTTCTATTAAAGTTTAATTGCGCTTGATTCGCCTCGCGATACAGCTTTGCGAAGCGTAGCAAAATTGAAGCAGTTTACGCGTAAAAAATCAAGCCGTTTTTTGAGCGAATGATTCTCGCATGGGAATGTATAGCGCATACTCAGCAACGGCCAACCAATTAGCAATTCGCTTTTCGCATGTGCTAAAACACCACTCTGGGTGTGCATCATTTAGCAATTCAGCCATTTTGCGTTTGGTCATCCCCCGCCCCTCATACCGTTGCCGAAGGACGCTAATCAATCCTGGATGCTCTGCCAGCACCTCACTTATGACCCGATCAATACATAACGCCTCTGCATCAGTACAATGCGCCAGCCAGCTCTTTTGCTTGCCGTTGATCATCTCTCTCAAAAACGCTTCCAGCTCAGCTTTCTCTATTCCCGCTTTTTTCATTCTGCGCAGGGCTTCATTGATGGCTGTTTTCGTCAATTTTTTGGATGCCAACAACTGATTGAACATATTTCCTGACCTGCCACCGCCAATATACGACCAGCGCCCCCACATACGCAGTTTGCCCTGAATCCAGACACTTTCCAGCGTGGCGAGACGAAGGTGTTCTCCGCTTTTTCCTGTATTCGTTGGGTAAATCACAAATATCCCTCCTTTCTCCAGATTTCTTGTGTGCGAAAAACACCTTCTGCATGCATCAGGCGTAATTCTTCTTTGGTGTAATCGCTGGTTTTTACCCGCCCGTCGATTAGATCGTGGCATGAGCTACAGGCAATCGCCGCCTGCATATCGTGTGGTTTTGTCGCTATTCCGCACGTTCCCGCCAGTCGGTAATGCGCCAGCACAGACGTTTCCGGATCGTGATTGCAGTAGCCAGGAATTCTGACGGTGCACATCTGCCCCCGCGCCGCTTTACGTAAATCCACCATTACGCAAACTCCAGCAGCTGCGCGGCCACATTTTCGACTTGTTCCGGAGAGGAAAATTTACGGAACAGAATCCAGTTCCACAGCACATTCAGAACAGATTTATAAACCTGCTGAAACTCGGTTTCGTCCATATTCGCAAAAGCGATGGATTTCGCCCGACGCCCATGGCTACCGTCCGGATAAAAATGTTCGGTGTAAAATCCAGCCTGAATGGTTACCCACTCGCGAAAAGCCTCAAACGACTTTAGCAATGCCGTATCCCGAGTTCTGCGTGTCGCAACTGTATTCAGATATTGCTCTGCGGCATCACTCAGGGCTGGCGTGTGTTCCCGACCAACTGATTCGCACAGGTAATCAACGAAACCAGACAGCAGTTCTCGTTCGCGAGGCGTGATCGCCCCACCGACCGGAGTCCAGTAATCGAATCCCAGTTGCAGGAGTTTGAAAAAACGCTTGTGGAATGCGTAGTTACGCACACGCTTAAAGTCTGCGTGTATCCACTCACCTATTTTGATTTGATGCAGAAAATCGCAACTCTCCGGCGTCGCCGGGAGAAGTAAACCAGAAGAAGTTTGTTTGACCAGTTGTATATGCGCCATTTCTCAATCTCTCGATGGCGCAGTGCAGCAGATGCCAGTTGTTCAGGCTGACGTATAAAGTATAAATAAACTGGTTCCAGTGTAAAGCCCCCACCTTAATGGAATAAAAACCAAACAACAGATTGCTGGGATACAAACAACGCTTATTATTAAAAGTGGTTAAACAAATTAAATTTTAATGTTATGCAAATTTGTCAGATCACCATAATATCTCATTTGAAAACCGCTGAAATAACAACCCTATCAGGGTTAATCATATTAAGGTGAGTAAATATGGAAAACAACAAATCTGCACATTACGTTCCTTTTTTATCTGTAATACTTTTTGTTTTATGCTGTGCGTGGGCATTATTTTTATAAAAATATTTACAGATGAAGTAAACCCGCCAATCAGGTTAACTGTGGCTGCGTTGAGGATGCATAATACATCAGAGGTTGCGGGGATTTCTCCCCGCTGGTCCTCTTACTCCCCAAGTTCGTAAGCTTTGAAGACAGCGACCTCCGTCTGGTCGGTTCGGATTCGTACCTCGCAGAGGTCTTTCCTTGCAACCTGCACCGTCATAATAACGGTAAATGTTGAATCGTTCGTAAATTAATCTATACAGATTATTATATAGCTCTCATTACGATTTTGATTACTCTCACTTAAAAATACCGAAAGATACATGATCTTTCGGTAAAGATTGAATTACTTACATTTATTATTTAAATAGACCCTTATGTACTGATCGAGCAGTTTACCTAATTGTTTATTAACTTCGTCATGTTTTTGCGGGCTTCTCATTTTTGACAGATGCCTTTCAAGGAACTTAGAGGGTAACTTCACAACTAATTTATTATGATTATCATAAATTTCTTTTACCCACGTAAGCTCTTTATGTTTTTCTAAATTCTCTGTGTGATCTCTATTTATGATAAAAGCTATCCGCCCATAGTCTTTAAACAAATAGGAATTTACCTGTCTATATTCTGCAGCACCTAATGTTTTATAGTTTTTCACTTCAAAAACAACTTGCCGTGTCTGATAATCTGTCAGAATTCTCTTCCAAACTGGAGTGTCAGCTATATTTGTCGCTATAATATCTCTTTGCTGCAACCCATTTTTATTGGGATGCAACTCAATGTTTGTTAAATTCGTAGCAAATAGTAACTTTATAGTTTTGAGCGCCCATGCTTCAAAATCGACAGCACCTTCAGGTCCTTCAGGTATATTATGTAGTTCTTGGAGCAACGAACCGATTCGTTGTTTCCTCTGCTCTTCGGAAACAGAGCTGACCTCAATATCATATTCATCATGAATATCATCAGCAGCATCGGGAGTCATCTCTGATTCATGAACACTTAATGCTAGCCAGTAGCATGGATGCAATAGCAATTTTGAATCTGGTGTAAATTCTTTTTCAGGTTCCTTACCGTCATGGCAAAATACATATGAAGATGACTGCTGGTTATACAACCCAATAAATCCAACACTGTAAAGTCGTTGAATCACCTGGATTGGCCCTTCAAAAAGAAGTAAATCCTGCATTTTCATCTTGTCAATAACGCCATTGAGATCAAGGGCATATTGTATCTTAGATGACGCTTCAGAAACACTGTAGTAAGGTTTGCTATTAGCAAATTGCGATGTAAATATATCTAATGCAGGAAATACATTCTCATATTCTTTTAACAAATCATTGAGTCTATTTTGTGAAATAGTATTCGCTGTTGCTTGAATGTCATCAATGACAATACGATTACGATCATGTGTGTTTGCTCGCAAGAATGCATTATTTAACAAAACCAAAATATCTCTTGGCCTATATAGAGTCAGTTTCAATGTTTCTTTAAAACCGGTATTAGACTGTAATTCATTTGCGGTGTAAGCATTCCACACCCTCGTGTTGTTCTCAATGGTTGAGTTAAAAGCGACCCTCATTCTATTGCATACAAGATTAAACAAGTTATATTCATCCCAATGTAATCTCAGTACTTGCCCTTCAATATTTCGAGTAAAATCAGGGTCCATTTTTGATATGGCTCGATGAATATTATCTCTAACAAATGCAAAGGCAATAACCTTTTCATTCATATTTTGTTTTATATCAATCACAGCCTGAATGAAACCATCAACTATTGCAACACCAAGATTATCCGGTGTATAGCCTTCATCAAGCCTATCAGCAAAAATAACAAATTGATTATTTGACTTCGAAATTGCTTCTTCTATCACCTCTTCCAATAAGTCAAGTTCAAATTTATCGGATAGTTCGGCTATTCTTGTAGCTGGTTTTATATTTTTGTTATCATCGAGAATAGCGTTCAATTTTTTTCTTATTTTGCTACTTATATTTTGTCTCTTCGGTCCCCAAGATAATAAATGCGACTCTACACTTTTGTAGTCAAGATCGTTTTTCATCTTGTAATGACTTGCGATCTCAGAAAGCAGCTCCATATAAATAGCATATCGCCATGCTAACTTGCTACCGGCTTTTATATGTAAGTAATTTTCACCAAATAAAGAAATAACATCCCTTAATCCAATAATTTGTTCTTCAACCGGACTAATAGTCATCACATAGGTTTTTGGCTTAGCATGCCAATGTTTGGAAAGCATATGCACCAGAGCACTTTTTCCTGTTCCTCTGCGGCCAACAATGATGCATCGATCGTAGGATTCGAGAAGAGCTTTATAATCAGTTGTTTGCCAAAATGAAGCTTCCAACATCTTTTCGTCATGTTCAGCTCGGATATCCCCAAGAATATTACCTTTCATCCAGATTCCTTTTTAACCCATTGAGGTGACAGCACAAATAGTATCTTAACACCTGATGATTTCATCAGAACCTGATAAATAGACGTGATATAAATATGACTAAGATCACATTTCATGAAAAAATTCGACGAGTTTATATTAACTGCAGCGAATACAAATCACCGCAGTTTTCATTACCCCTATCTGAAGAACTCTGCACAACCGATCATATTGGTCACAACTGCAGCAGGATGACTCATATAATCAGGAGTATTTATTTCTCCATACCTGCTGCAATAACTTTATGGACAATATCCCAGTGCTTGTTCAGCTCCCGCAGCGCGGCGCAGACTCGCTCCCACTTCTGGACATGATTCTTCGCCCTACGCAGTTCGCGGTTTGCCATATGCAGCGATGGCAAAATCAAATCATCTTCTCGCGTTGCAGTAAACGATGGCAGCGACTGCACAATGTCCGCTACAGTTTCTGTTTTAATATCTTCCTGTGTTGCATCTTTCTGTACCGGTAACGCAACACCTGCTGGCTGAGGAAAGGCTTTAAAATCAGTTTCCGTTACCGATGCAGCTTTCGGCTCTGCTGGTAAATTATCGCCCGGTATGCAGTAACGAAATTTACCGTTCTGGTTTACGCGAATCAGGCGTCCTTTGCTGATTGCCATTGCCAGCGTTGAAGCAACTTTGCGGGATGTTGTACCGAACAGCGTAGCCAGTTCATCCGCCGTTTGTGGTCCGCGTTGTTCAATCGTCGCGGTTAAATCGCACTCTGAGATTTTCACTACAGTTGCCGTGGTGGTTTCTTCCGGCAGTTCTGCCTGCATTGGCTGTTCCTGCTGAACGTTGTTATCAGCCACACGCCAGGTGTACGCGCTTTTATCAACGAAACCAGCTTTTTTCAGTTCCCATAGTTCGTTCAGCACTGCTTCACGACTGATATCAAGTCGCGCAGCAAGTTCTATGGATGTGGCTTTTCCCATTGCTTTCAGTGCGTCAAAAACAGTCTCCATAAAAATTTCCTCCCGGTAAAAATTACTTCTCAATTCCTAGCTGACCAACATTCGGACGCCAGCTCTCCCAGTTAAAATTCACCCATCGCCCGCCGTTCATGGTCATGCGATCCATAATCCGCTCGCCGAGCAATGTTTTCATGGCCTCATAGTTCAGGTTTGTCAGCATCCCCACGCTACGCATCGACGCTGTCCGGCGATCAACAATCTGGTGCAGCACCACCTGCTCGTTTTTCGTCTCGCGCTGAATGCCAATTTCATCAAGAACCAGCAGATCCACTTCGCACAGTTCCCGCAAAAATTTTTCGCCTGACTGCCCATCGTCATAGCTGGCGTGCAGGGCACTCATAACATCAGCCACGGTAACCACAATCACTGTCTGACCGTCTTTCAGCAGGCGATTCCCGATAGCTGCCGCTAAGTGGTTCTTCCCGGTACCAGGTTTTCCGCTGAACGCAAAATTTGTACACCCGGTCATCAGTTCATCAGCGATGGATTTCGCCTGACTCAACGCGTATCGCTGCGCTTCGTTCTGCACCTGGTAATTCGAAAACGAGCATTTGCGGTGCAATGGCTGGATGCCAGAGCGATTCAGAATTTTTTCCACCCGCAACTGACGATTCTGACGGTTGATCTCCTCACAACGTTTCTGGCCTTCGGAAAGTTGCCACTCGCGCCACTCCGCTACCGTCTTGAATGGCGCGGTTACATGTGACGGGGCCAGTCTGCGGATACGTTCAAGAACGTCGCCTGTCGCAATATTTTTCATGGACAGTTACCCCCTGAAGCCTGGCGGGATCGCACTATCCGGTAACGAGACGGTGTTAACCTGTCGGAGTAACGTCTCAGGTCGAACACCTTTCGGCGCGAACAAGCCCTGGTATTCATTGGCGATGCTGTGTCTAATCACCTGCTCAGGTGAAAAACCCTGCTGGCGGAATTTTTCCAGCTCCCGTATCGCCCCGTTAGCGCCCTGCTCCGTTCGAATCGGTTTTCGCAATGCCTGGCGAAATTCAACCCACTCACGCCAAAGCGAGACAGAAATCCAGTTCGGCAAAGCAATATCCAGAGGGTCAAACTTTTTGACACCTAGATTCCCCCGGGGGGGATTTAGGGGGGGATCTGTTTTTAGATCTTTATCTGTATCTTTATTAGTTGCCTTTGTGTTGACATCATGTTCAAACACCACTTCAACATCTGTTTGAACACCTGTTAAATTTCTCTCTTGTTTTGTTTGAACATCTGCTTCCTTTCTGCTTCTTCTGGCCTGAACAGATGCTTTTCCTGCGGCTGATTTTTTGGTTAATTTTTCCCTGACTGATGCCAGATCTTCCTCAATCCGAAGATGCACCCATTCCTCGCCGTTATCGCAAAAAAACTCCTGCAAGGATGGTTCAACATCAGCCCATCGCTCGTTAGTCAGACGGGCAATTTTTGCCAGCCTGTTTTTAGGTATTGGCTTTCCTGTTTGCCAGTAATTGAACATCAGCAACAAATACGCACCATGCTCCTCTGCTGACAAATGCATGGTGTCAGCCAGGTAATCAGCTATGTACAGTTGCATGTATGGTAATGCGGCCATAATTGCCCCGTATGATGCTGCCCGGTGGCTTAGAATAAGCACAAACAGCATGAAAACTTTTGCTTAATGAACAATGACAGAATCGTCGGAAGACCCGCCGCCGCTGAAATGCGCTTTCCGGTAAACGGCTTGGACTGCATCATCATGCGCATCAATTGCCGTACTTAACGCTTCCTGCGCCGCCAGTAATGCACGGCGTTCCAGGGTATCGAAGATGCAGAGTCGGTGACGCAGCTCGCGCGGAAGGATTGCCAGAATTGCTGGGATCAGCTTCTGAATTTTTTCCCTTTGCGCATTCGTTTCACCTTTCAACCAACGGTGATAGATATTCTGCTGATTGTTCCAGTCCTTGCCTGGAACCAGGGGCAATTCGCCGCCCCCCTGGCGCAGATATTCTTCAGTAATTGCATTGGCTACCCATGCCTGCCCTTTTTCGGCTGCCAGGGCAAACAACACCGATTCGATGTGCTCATGCTTGATTTTCATGAATCATTTGCCTCTTGATGTTTCAGGTATGATCAAATGAGGATTTGTTACTGTCATTTAGTTGCTTCACTGACATATTCTGCGAACAACATGCCGAACGTCGTAAATATGACCAGTCAATATCAGGACGAAGTTCTTCGCACAGCACCTCACCTCTTGTTGCACGTTCAATTGCTGGACATCTCTCGGCAGGCAATTGACGTACCCCTTTGATCCATTGATTTACGCTTGGAGGTGATACACCTAAAAGCCTAGCCATTGCTGTTTGCCCACCGACAACAGCACAAGCTTGCTTGAATGAATAGTTCTCTTTTTTCATCGAATGAACTCCAAAAACACACAGAGATATTAGGCGACGCCTAATACAAATGTCAATAGGCTATGCCTAATACAATGAGAGTAGGGATTGCCTAATGCAATGAGCATAGGAGAATATTAAGCAATGCTTAGTGGTAAAGACTTAGGCCGAGCGATAGAGCAGGCCATTAACAAAAAAATCGCATCGGGATCCGTCAAATCAAAGGCGGAGGTCGCACGCCACTTCAAAGTCCAACCACCATCAATCTATGACTGGATTAAGAAAGGCTCCATAAGTAAAGATAAACTTCCAGAATTATGGCGTTTCTTTGCTGATGTTGTTGGTCCAGAGCATTGGGGGCTTAACGAATACCCCATACCAACCCCCACCAATCCAGATACAAAAAGTGAACTTTTAGATATAAACAACCTTTATCAAGCAGCCTCTGATGAAATAAGAGCGATTGTAGCTTTCCTGTTATCTGGAAATGCTACAGAACCAGATTGGGTTGACCACGATGTTCGCGCCTACATAGCAGCGATGGAAATGAAAGTGGGTAAGTATCTGAAAGCTCTAGAATCTGAACGGAAAAGCCAGAACATCACAAAAACTGGAACTTAAACTTATATGGTCTGACGGAAAACTCCTGGATTCCGTTATTTAACCCCCCCATCACTTTCTCCAGTCGCCATCACCTATTAGGTTACGCTTAAAACATTAGGCATAGCCTATTGACAATCAATTAGGCATTACCTATAGTTCCAGCATACCACCCAACCCGCCCCACAGAACGCCGGGCAATACTTCGAGTTACCAGGCAGTGGTCAGGGGTTAAGTAGCCAGCCCGAGGCGTATGAACATGACGGCGGGATTCAAATTTTGCAGTGCAGCAGTTAGTTCCGCCACCCGGCGTTAAGGGGATAGATAAGATGGTGCATTACGAAGTAGTTCAGTATTTGATGGATTGTTGCGGTATCACTTACAACCAGGCTGTGCAGGCTTTACGCAGCAACGACTGGGATCTCTGGCAGGCAGAAGTCGCTATACGTAGCAACAAGATGTGAGATTCGCAAAATGCAAAAAATCGACCTCGGCAACAACGAATCCCTGGTGTGCGGCGTGTTCCCCAACCAGGATGGAACGTTCACTGCCATGACGTATACCAAAAGCAAAACATTTAAAACCGAAACTGGTGCGCGCCGATGGTTGGAGAAGCACACAGTAAGCTAACGATTAAAACGTCTACTCCTGCTGTTCCAGAATAACTTCATAAAATGGGAGTATTTTTCGGTGACGAGATAATAAGAACAGTTTGCGCTATCACTCTGATGTTGAATGATGCCCTTCCGTTCTAATTTTTTCATAACCGGGTTACGGCAAGGAGAAGTGATAATAAGATTTCCTGTTTTAAGGAAATCTTTAAATACAGCGATTTCTTTCTCAGATAAACGAAGCAATACTCGTTGCTCTGGTAGTAATGAATAATGCTTTTGAATATGTGCTCGCAATCTTGAGAAGGAAATGGCGACCACGAAAGAAAAGGCAAAAACGATAATCTGAAAGAGCCAAGGTATTTCAGTATAAGCATTGAATGCGACAGTAAACTCTTTCGGTATCAGCCAGAGAGTGAGACCAAAAATGATAATCGTATACATAAGTCTTTCGAGTGGCTCGTTAGCAAAAAGTTTCAACAATGGAGTAAATACATCCAACATATCAATAACTCTCAACTGTAAGGGTATTGAAATGTTAACACAAGCTCTCGCTGTAGGGGTATAGCCGAGACCACCGAAGCCCGGAGGTGGTGAAATAAAACCGGGCACAACACGAAGGCGCATTTCCGATATCCATAAAGAGTCGGTCTTGTCTGTTAAATTTAAATGGTGGGAGTGCGCCTCCGGTTGTAAATAACGACATTGCTGTGTGTAGTCCTGGCGGCATCAGTTTTTTTCTTGAAGTTCGGCTGATGTCCGCCCTTTTTAAAGTGAATTTTGTGATGCGGTGAATGCGGCTAAGCGCACGTGGCACAGTTAAAAGTCATGTTAGTCCTTATTGGTTTGGGTGGGAAAGCCGACTGTAATTGTTAACTGGTTGCAGTCACCTGGAGGCACCAGGCACCGCATCAACAAAGTTCATTTGTAAAAATGGAGATAATTATGATTGCACATCACTTCGGAACTGATGAAATACCACGTCAGTGTGTGACTCCTGGTGACTATGTTCTTCATGAAGGCCGGACATATATTGCCTCGGCAAACAATATTAAAAAGCGAAAACTTTATATTCGTAACCTGACCACAAAAACATGCATTACTGACTGCATGATTAAAGTCTTCCTCGGTCGTAATGGTTTACCTGTAAAGGCGGAGTCATGGTGATGACTAAGAAAATAAAATGTGCTTACCACCTTTGCAATAAAGAAATTGAAGAAAGCAAAAGTATTAAAAGACCACTTCATTTCATGCGTGGAGTTATCCAAACGACGGAAATGAAAAAATATTGTAGTGAAAGTTGTGCCGAAAAAGACCAGATGGCACACGAACTTTAATTAACTGACTATGCGAAACTGAATTTATGCCAGCAATGGCAGGGACTCGCTCAACCTTAATTAAGGAGAAAACATGATTACCAGTTATGAGGCCACTGTTGTAACTACTGATGACATTGTTCACGAGGTTAATCTGGAAGGAAAGCGTATTGGCTACGTGATTAAAACAGAAAATAAAGAAACCCCATTCACTGTGGTTGATATCGACGGTCCATCAGGCAACGTTAAAACACTTCACGAAGGTGTCAAAAAAATGTGCCTGGTGCATACCGGAAAGAATCTGCCCGCAGAAAAAAAAGCCGAATTTCTGGCAACTCTAATTGCAATGAAATTAAAAGGTGAAATCTGAAAGAAATAGCCTGCGTATGGCGCAGGCTATGAACAGTGTGTATCCGGCAAGATCATTCACTGAACAAAACGAATTTTAATCTGAGTTGAGGTTAAAAAACAATGAGCACAAAACCACTCTTCCTGTTACGGAAAGCGAAAAAATCATCCGGTGAACCTGACGTCGTCCTGTGGGCAAGCGACGATTTTGAATCGACCTGTGCCACTCTGGACTACCTGATCGTTAAGTCAGGTAAAAAACTGAGCAACTATTTTAAAGCTGTTGCCACAAATTTTCCTGTCGTTAATGACCTTCCCCCTGAAGGTGAGATCGATTTTACCTGGAGTGAACGCTATCAACTCAGCAAAGACTCCATGACATGGGAACTAAAACCGGGAGCAGCGCCAGACGACGTTCACCACCAGGATAATGCTCAAGAAACCAACGAACTGGCGGGAGGCCAGGAAGAAAACGCGCAGGCAGACGCCCACGAGGATTGCCAGGATTGCGAAGTCTCTGTAGCCACTTTGCGGTTCACACAGCGTCTTCTGCACATTTTTACGTATGCGGCCGGGGATCGGAAATACCTGCATCATGCCACCCGAGAACAACGCGAACACATTACTGCTCTTGAGATGGATCAGGAAAACAGCTATGTCCAGAATCTGCTGTTGGCCATACGCGGCATGGCAGAACCGACAACTCTGGATAATGCCGCCCTGCTCCACCTGACTGATGCAATTAAGGCAGTTTTCTCTATCACTAAAAAACATCAGCCCTATGAATTTAAGAATTTCATTTCAGCCTGGCTGGATACCGAACACATTGATCGCGGTCTTCTGACAAAAGAATGGCGAAAAGGGAATCGTGTTTCACGCATCACTCGCACGGCTTCCGGTGCTAATGCTGGCGGCGGGAACCTCACAGATCGCGGCGAAGGTTTCGTCCACGATCTGACGTCACTGGCGCGCGATATAGCCACTGGCGTACTGGCCCGTTCAATGGACGTGGACATCTATAACCTTCATCCGGCACACGCTAAACGCATTGAGGAAATTATCGCTGAAAATAAACCGCCCTTTTCTGTTTTCCGCGACAAATTCATCACCATGCCTGGCGGGCTGGATTATTCCCGCGCCATCGTGGTTGCGTCCGTGAAAGAAGCACCAATTGGGATCGAGGTCATCCCCGCTCACGTCACTGCATATCTGAACAAAGTACTGACTGAAACCGATCATGCCAACCCTGATCCGGAAATCGTGGATATTGCCTGCGGTCGCTCCTCTGCCCCGATGCCGCAGCGAGTAACAGAAGAAGGAAAACAGGATGATGAAGAAAAACTGCAACCATCTGGAACAACGGCAGATGAACAGGGAGAGGCTGAAACAATGGAACCGGACGCAACTAAACATCATCAGGACACGCAGCCGCTGGATGCTCAGTCACAGGTAAATTCTGTTGATGCGAAATATCAGGAACTGCGGGCAGAACTCCATGAAGCCCGGAAAAACATTCCATCAAAAAATCCTGTCGATGCCGATAAATTGCTTGCTGCATCACGTGGTGAATTTGTTGACGGAATTAGCGACCCGAACGATCCGAAATGGGTTAAGGGGATCCAGACTCGCGATTCTGTGTACCAGAACCAGCCAGAAACGGAAAAAACCAGCCCGGATATGAAACAACCTGAGCCAGTAGTGCAACAGGAACCGGAAATAGCCTGCAATGCCTGCGGCCAGACTGGCGGGGATAACTGCCCTGACTGTGGTGCGGTGATGGGCGACGCAACAAACCAGGAAACATTCGATGAAGAGAATCAGGTTGAAGCTAAGGAAAATGATCCGGAGGAAATGGAAGGCGCTGAACATCCGCACAATGAGAATGCTGGCAGCGATCCGCATCGCGATTGCAGTGATGAAACTGGCGAAGTCGCAGATCCCGTAATCGTAGAAGACATAGAGCCAGGTATTTATTACGGAATTTCGAATGAGAATTACCACGCAGGTCCCGGTGTCAGTAAGTCTCAGCTCGATGACATTGCTGATACTCCGGCACTGTATTTGTGGCGTAAAAATGCCCCCGTGGACACCACAAAGACAAAAACGCTCGATTTAGGAACCGCTTTCCACTGCCGGGTACTTGAACCGGAAGAATTCAGTAACCGCTTTATCGTAGCACCTGAATTTAACCGCCGTACAAACGCCGGAAAAGAAGAAGAGAAAGCGTTTCTGATGGAATGCGCAAGCACAGGAAAAATGGTTATCACTGCGGAAGAAGGCCGGAAAATTGAACTGATGTATCAAAGCGTTATGGCTTTGCCGCTGGGGCAATGGCTTGTTGAAAGCGCCGGACACGCTGAATCATCAATTTACTGGGAAGATCCTGAAACAGGAATTTTGTGTCGGTGCCGTCCGGACAAAATTATCCCTGAATTTCACTGGATCATGGACGTGAAAACTACGGCGGATATTCAACGATTCAAAACCGCTTATTACGACTACCGCTATCACGTTCAGGATGCATTCTACAGTGACGGTTATGAAGCACAGTTTGGAGTGCAGCCAACTTTCGTTTTTCTGGTTGCCAGCACAACTATTGAATGCGGACGTTATCCGGTTGAAATTTTCATGATGGGCGAAGAAGCAAAACTAGCAGGTCAGCTGGAATATCACCGCAATCTGCGAACCCTGGCTGACTGCCTCAATACCGATGAATGGCCAGCTATTAAGACGTTATCACTGCCCCGCTGGGCTAAGGAATATGCAAATGACTAAGCAACCACCAATCGCAAAAGCCGATCTGCAAAAAACTCAAGGAAACCGTGCACCAGCAGCAATTAAAAATAACGACGTGATTAGTTTTATTAACCAGCCATCAATGAAAGAGCAACTGGCAGCAGCTCTTCCACGCCATATGACGGCTGAACGTATGATCCGTATCGCCACCACAGAAATTCGTAAAGTTCCGGCGTTAGGAAACTGTGACACTATGAGTTTTGTCAGTGCAATCGTACAGTGTTCACAGCTCGGACTTGAGCCAGGTAGCGCCCTCGGTCATGCATATTTACTGCCTTTTGGTAATAAAAACGAAAAGAGCGGTAAAAAAAACGTTCAGCTAATCATTGGCTATCGCGGCATGATTGATCTGGCTCGCCGTTCAGGTCAAATCGCCAGCCTGTCAGCCCGTGTTGTCCGTGAAGGTGACGAATTTAATTTCGAATTTGGCCTTGATGAAAAGTTAATACACCGCCCAGGAGAAAACGAAGATGCCCCGGTTACCCACGTCTATGCTGTCGCAAGACTGAAAGACGGAGGTACTCAGTTTGAAGTTATGACGCGCAGACAGATTGAGCTGGTGCGCAGCCAGAGTAAAGCTGGTAATAACGGGCCGTGGGTAACTCACTGGGAAGAAATGGCAAAGAAAACAGCTATTCGTCGCCTGTTCAAATATCTGCCCGTATCAATTGAGATCCAGCGTGCAGTATCAATGGATGAAAAGGAACCACTGACAATCGATCCTGTAGATTCCTCTGTATTAACCGGGGAATACAGTGTAATCGATAATTCAGAGGAATAATTCAGTCTGGCGGTGTAATGCACCGCCAACTTGAAATATTTTTTATGAGAAAAATTATGAGATATGACAATGTTAAACCATGTCCATTTTGTGGTTGTCCATCAGTGACGGTGAAAGCCATTTCAGGATATTACCGAGCGAAGTGTAACGGATGCGAATCCCGAACCGGTTATGGTGGAAGTGAAAAAGAAGCACTCGAAAGATGGAATAAACGAACCACTGGAAATAATAATGGAGGTGTTCATGTATAAAATTACCGCCACTATTGAAAAGGAAGGTGGCACTCCTACTAACTGGACAAGATATTCAAAATCTAAACTAACGAAATCAGAATGCGAAAAAATGCTCTCAGGTAAAAAAGAAGCAGCCGTTTCCAGAGAGCAGAAAGTAAAACTGATAAATTTTAATTGCGAGAGACTTCAGTCCTCGTGAATTGCATTGTATTCAAATTAAAACTTCATAGCTGATTATTAATAATCAACATCGGGCGTCAATTTCAGTCTAACATTGGCGCCTGCCAGAGGTGATGCGATGGCACAAGTAATCTTTAATGAAGAGTGGATGGTTGAATACGGCCTGATGCTTCGCACTGGTCTGGGGGCCAGACAAATTGAAGCATACCGCCAGAACTGTTGGGTGGAAGGCTTCCACTTCAAACGAGTATCTCCTTTAGGGAAGCCAGACAGTAAGCGAGGGATTATCTGGTACAACTATCCAAAGATAAATCAGTTTATCAAAGACTCATGATATGTCTAAATTACCAACAGGTGTCGAGATTAGAGGTAGATACATTCGCATCTGGTTCATGTTTCGAGGAAAACGATGTCGGGAAACATTAAAAGGCTGGGAGATTACAAACAGTAATATTAAAAAGGCCGGAAATTTAAGATCGCTGATAGTTCATGAAATAAACTCCGGTGAATTTGAGTATTTAAGACGTTTTCCCCAGTCCAGCACTGGGGCAAAAATGGTGACAACGAGAGTCATAAAAACGTTCGGAGAACTTTGTGATATCTGGACAAAAATTAAAGAGACAGAGTTAACAACAAACACAATGAAGAAAACGAAATCACAATTAAAAACACTCAGAATAATAATTTGTGAGAGTACCCCGATATCACATATTCGTTATAGCGATATCTTAAACTACCGGAATGAACTGCTGCATGGAGAAACGCTTTACCTGGATAATCCAAGATCCAACAAAAAAGGAAGAACCGTGCGCACAGTTGATAACTATATCGCCCTGCTCTGTTCGCTGTTGCGTTTTGCGTATCAGTCGGGATTTATATCAACCAAACCATTTGAAGGAGTAAAAAAATTACAGCGAAACAGAATAAAGCCTGATCCGTTATCTAAAACAGAATTCAATGCATTAATGGAAAGTGAAAAAGGACAGAGCCAGAACTTGTGGAAATTTGCCGTTTACTCAGGACTTCGTCACGGGGAACTGGCAGCTCTGGCGTGGGAGGATGTGGATCTCGAAAAGGGAATAGTGAATGTCAGAAGAAACCTGACGATACTTGATATGTTCGGTCCCCCAAAAACAAATGCCGGGATCCGGACAGTAACACTACTGCAGCCTGCTCTTGAAGCACTGAAGGAGCAATACAAACTGACCGGGCATCATCGCAAAAGCGAAATCACTTTTTATCATCGGGAGTACGGCAGAACCGAAAAGCAAAAACTGCATTTTGTTTTCATGCCCAGAGTGTGTAACGGAAAACAGAAACCTTATTACTCGGTAAGCAGTTTGGGTGCGAGATGGAATGCAGCAGTAAAACGTGCTGGTATTCGCCGCCGTAATCCGTACCATACGCGGCATACTTTTGCCTGCTGGCTGTTGACGGCAGGAGCGAACCCGGCGTTTATAGCCAGCCAGATGGGGCATGAAACTGCGCAGATGGTGTATGAAATTTACGGTATGTGGATTGATGACATGAACGACGAACAGGTAGCCATGTTGAATGCGCGGTTATCGTAGTTGCAAAGTTTGCCCCCAATTTGCCCCATTTAGTACCAGAGAACTGAAATAATGAAAGAAAATCAACAAATTACAAAGAAAGAACAATACAACCTGAACAAATTGCAAAAACGTCTGCGTCGTAACGTAGGCGAAGCCATTGCTGACTTCAATATGATTGAAGATGGCGATCGCATTATGGTTTGCCTCTCCGGTGGTAAGGACAGCTATACCATGCTGGAGATTTTGCGTAATTTGCAGCAAAGTGCGCCAATCAGTTTTTCGCTGGTTGCCGTTAACCTCGACCAGAAACAACCTGGCTTCCCGGAACACGTTCTGCCGGAGTATCTCGAAAAGCTGGGCGTTGAGTACAAGATTGTTGAAGAGAACACTTACGGTATCGTGAAAGAGAAGATTCCTGAGGGCAAAACTACCTGCTCACTGTGCTCTCGTCTGCGTCGCGGTATCCTTTACCGCACTGCAACGGAGCTGGGTGCGACGAAGATCGCGCTGGGTCACCATCGTGACGATATCCTGCAAACGTTGTTCCTGAATATGTTCTACGGCGGCAAGATGAAAGGTATGCCGCCGAAACTGATGAGCGATGATGGCAAACATATCGTGATTCGTCCGCTGGCCTACTGCCGCGAAAAAGATATTCAACGTTTTGCCGATGCGAAAGCGTTTCCGATTATTCCGTGCAACCTTTGCGGTTCACAGCCTAACCTGCAACGTCAGGTGATTGCCGATATGCTGCGTGACTGGGATAAGCGTTATCCGGGGCGAATTGAGACGATGTTCAGCGCGATGCAGAATGTTGTGCCGTCTCATTTGTGCGATACCACTCTTTTCGATTTCAAAGGCATTACCCACGGTTCCGAAGTGGTTAACGGCGGTGATCTGGCGTTTGATCGCGAAGATATCCCACTACAGCCTGCGGGCTGGCAGCCTGAAGAAGATGAGAATCAGCTGGATGAATTACGGCTGAATGTGGTTGAAGTGAAATAACCAGGATAGCGCCCGATGCGCAAGATTATCGGGCAACTGTTGTTTAGGCCGGATAAGACGCAACCAGCGTCGCATCCGGCATTACAACATTTCATTATTTTAATAACCGCACCCGGCACGTTTTCCCTTTAATCTTCCCGCCCTGTAACTGCTTCCATGCCTTATGGGCAACACCCTGACGCACTGCGACATAAACATGCGCCGGATGCACAGTGATTTTGCCAATATCTGCGCCATCAAGACCAATATCGCCCGTCAACGCACCTAACACATCACCCGGTCGCATTTTGGCTTTTTTCCCGCCATCAATGCACAACGTCGCCATCTCTGCTTCCAGCGGCACAATGGAACTACTGGCTGGCGGCGTTTGCCAGTTAAGTTTTATCTGCAACATGTCAGAAATGATATTGGCGCGCTGTGCTTCTTCCGGGGCACAGAAACTGATCGCCAGTCCGCTATTTCCTGCACGCGCTGTACGCCCGATGCGATGTACATGAACTTCGGGATCCCACGCCAGCTCAAAGTTCACTACCAGTTCAAGAGATTTGATATCCAGACCGCGCGCTGCGACATCGGTCGCTACCAGCACGCGGGCGCTACCGTTAGCAAAACGTACCAGGGTCTGATCGCGATCACGTTGCTCCAGGTCGCCATGTAACGACAATGCACTTTGCCCTACTTCATTAAGCGCGTCACACACAGCCTGACAATCTTTTTTGGTATTGCAAAACACCACGCAAGAGGATGGCTGATGCAAACTTAATAACCGTTGCAACAGCGGAATTTTGCCTTTGCTGGATGTCTCATAAAATTGTTGTTCAATGGGTGGCAGAGCATCTGTTGAGTCAATTTCAATCGCCAAAGGATCGCGTTGAACACGACCGCTAATCGCGGCAATTGCATCTGGCCAGGTCGCCGAAAACAAAAGCGTCTGACGAGAAACCGGTGCAAAACGGATCACCTCATCAATGGCATCACTAAATCCCATATCCAACATGCGGTCGGCTTCATCCATCACCAGCGTATTCAACGCATCCAACGATACCGTGCCTTTTTGCAGGTGATCCAGCAAACGACCCGGCGTTGCCACGATAATATGCGGCGCATGTTGCAGCGAATCACGCTGCATACCGAACGGTTGACCACCGCACAAGGTCAAAATTTTGGTATTCGGCAGAAAACGCGCCAACCGACGTAACTCCCCGGCAACCTGATCCGCCAGCTCACGCGTAGGACACAGTACTAAAGCCTGGGTCTGAAACAGCGACGCATCAATTTGCTGTAACAACCCGAGGCCAAATGCCGCCGTTTTGCCGCTGCCGGTTTTCGCCTGCACGCGAACGTCTTTTCCGGCAAGGATCGCCGGAAGCGCGGCGGCCTGTACCGGTGTCATGGTTAAATAACCCAACTCATTAAGGTTAGTGAGCTGGGCGGGAGGCAAAACGTTCAGGGTAGAAAAAGCGGTCACAATCTATTCTCGTGGTCATCGACGCAAAATTAGCAGGCGCGTATCCTCGCAGATCTACGCTCACGATGCGACAATTTAATCGGTTCTTCATCTGGCGGCGGGTCGGGCATAGGTTGCGGACGAGGAATCGGATCAGGCACAGGAATGGGATCGCCAGGAATCGGTTCAGGGACAGGAATTTGCAAATAAATGAGTGTCGTCATATTTCCCTCCGGTCATTGGGTGGACTCTTAAAGGGTAGACGCTGACAAATAACAGGCAAAAAAAAGCCGACTCATCTAAGTCGGCGTCGTACGAATCAATTGTGCTATGCAGTAATTCAAAAAAGGAAGTAAGACAATATGGAGCGCAACGCCCATCGCTTGACGTTGCATTCACCTGCGAGGAAGATATTGCCCTGAATGGGTAGAGAGTTTATTGACTTCGCTCAAACTTTACGGCGTTTTTGTATACAGGAAGTAGACAAATTTTCTTTTGTTACAACCATTTACTACGATGCAACCATAAAGCAACACCACCAATAAGAACAACTAACAGAATACAAAAAAGCGAAAAACCGAATTGCCATCCCCCGCCAGGAATACCACCAAGGTTGACACCAAATAATCCCGTTAAAAACGTACTGGGTAAAAAGACCATTGCCATCAAGGACATCGTATACGTGCGACGCGCTAAGTTTTCCTGCATGACCTGGGCGATTTCATCCGCCATCACGCCAGTTCGGGCAATACAAGCGTCAATCTCATCCAGACCACGTCCGAGACGATCGGCAATATCCTGCATTCGGCGGCGCTGGTCGTCATTCATCCACGGCAGGCGCTCACTGGCAAGACGAGCATAAACATCACGTTGAGGCGCCATATAGCGACGCATAACAATTAATTGTTTACGCAGTAGCGCCAGGAAACCGCGCGGAGGAATTTGTTGATCGAGTAGATTATCTTCCAGGTCGATAATTTTATCGTGCAGTTGTTCTATAAACTCACTGGAATGATCGGTCAACGCATCACAAACATCCACCAACCAGCCGCCGCAATCGGTCGGACCAGTGCCCTCTTCCAGATCGCTAACCACATCATCCAACGCCAACACTTTACGTTGTCGGGTCGAGACAATTAACCGTCCGTCCATATAAACACGCATGGCCACCAACTGGTCGGGACGTTCATCAGTACTGCCATTAATGCAGCGCAAAGTAATCAGCGTCCCTTCGCCAAGACGACTGACTCTGGGCCGTGTACTTTCTCCCGCCAGCGCATCGCGCACATTATTTGGCAGCAGTGGTGTCGTCGCCAGCCACTGGGCGCTGTCATGGTGCACATAATTGAGGTGGAGCCAGCAAGGATGCGCTTCATCTATCTCATCTGTATTTTCCAGCGGTTTAACGCCACCTTTGCCATCCAGAATCCAGGCAAATACTGCATCCGGGACATTTACGTCCGCTCCCTTAATCACTTCCACAGTTGCCTCCATCATCAACGGATTATTTTGTAGTCTAGTCTTCTGGTCATGTTACGCAAAATCTCATCACCCCATTACCCTGAAATGATTAATAAAATCCTGTCAAAATTAAATACAGAAAGCAAAATACTTTTCCTGATTTGAAAACGTGTAAAGCGTTAAATAGCGTCTATCATTATCAGAATTATCTGATCATTTGTCGTGGCATTTTTGCGATCAGGTAGTAACAAAAGATTGATAAAAATAACGGGATTTCAATGACTACGCACAACTTCAATACTCTGGACTTATTAACAAGTCCTGTCTGGATCGTTTCCCCTTTCGAGGAAAAATTAATTTATGCCAATAGTGCTGCGCGACTGTTGATGCAAGAACGCACTTTTAGTCAGCTACGTACCGGGCTCTATTCCATCTCCTCGCAAAACGAACTGCCAAAATACCTGACAGACCTGCATAACCAGCTTGATATTGTAGAAATCCTCACTGTCCAGCGTAATGGTGAAGATACAGCATTAAGCTGTCGGTTGACCCTCAACGAGATTAGTGACACTGGAAAAGTCATTATATTTGAAGGAATGGAAACACCCGCAACTCTGGGTTTAAAGGCCAGCCGTTCAGCGAATTATCAACGTAAAAAACAAGGGTTTTATGCTCGTTTTTTTCTGACTAACTCCGCGCCAATGTTGTTGATAGATCCCTCGCGTGATGGCCAAATCGTCGATGCTAATCTGGCCGCGCTTAATTTCTATGGCTATAACAATGAAACAATGTGTCAGAAACACACCTGGGAAATTAATATGCTTGGGCGTCGCGTTATGCCTGTCATGCATGAAATTTCACGTTTGCCCGGCGGGCATAAACCCCTCAATTTTGTCCATAAACTGGCAGATGGTTCCGTTCGACACGTACAAACTTATGCTGGGCCAATTGAGATTTACGGTGACAGGTTAATGTTATGTATCGTACATGATATTACTGAGCAAAAACGGCTGGAGGAACAGCTGGAACATGCTGCCCACCATGATGCGCTAACGGGGTTACTTAACCGTCGACAGTTTTACCACATAACTGACCCAGGACAGATGCAGCACCTGGCAATCGCTCAGGACTACAGTTTGTTGCTCATCGACACCGATCGTTTTAAACATATCAATGACTTATACGGTCATCAGAAAGGGGATGAAGTGTTATGCACGCTTGCCCGTACACTCGAAAGCAGCGCCCGCAAAGGCGATTTGGTGTTTCGCTGGGGTGGTGAAGAGTTCGTCTTATTATTGCCCAGAACCCCTCTGGATACTGCACTTTCCTTGGCTGAAACGATCCGCTTGAGCGTGGCAAAAGTGAGCATTTCGGGCTTGCCGCGCTTCACCGTCAGTATTGGCGTGGCGCATCACGAAGGAAATGAAAGTATCGATGAACTGTTTAAACGGGTCGATGATGCGTTGTATCGGGCAAAAAATGATGGACGCAACCGCGTGCTGGCAGCATAAGCCACGGAAGCGTCCCGTGATCAACGGCTGCGTTTAGCGTGGCGCTCCCAGTTTTCCTGCTTCGCCTGCGCCGTTTTACGGAGTGCGACGTAACACGCCCCGCTGCCGCCATGATGCGGTAGCGCGGTACAATATGCCTGGACATCATCAAATTCAGTCAGCCAGCGCGCCACATAGCTGCGAACAATGTTGGCGTGCGATTTATCGTCCCGCCCTTTGCCATGAATAATCAGCACGTTACGTAAACCATCCGCCAATGCCTGTTGAATAAAAATGAACACCATTTTGCGGCACTCTTCCACCGGCTGACGTAGAAGATTCAGGCTGGCCTGCTGCGGATATTTACCGCTGCGTAACTTATCCAGCACCCCATGTTGCAGCCCTTCTCGCCGAAACTCCAGCGGCTGGCTTCGCGGGATGATGTCGAGAAATCCAGTAGTAAGGAAATTATCAAGTTGCAGCGTGTCGATACGCTGCGGCGCACGTTGGTTACGCGTTGGATGCCAGTGGACATCTGTAGCGCGCTTCAGTGGCTGGACATCTTCCATGGCGTCAAGAAACAGCGATTTGTCGTCAAGGTTCATGTAACCTCCTATGCACCTTCACACATCTGATATTTGCGGCATCGTTCACTTCACAGATTGAAACAATACTTTGCTCCATACCTGCTGGTGTCTGCACTGGCGGGGCATTTTATACTAGCCTGGTGACAGTATCGAACAGTTTAGACCGGGTTTAATTCAGCACAGGCATCCGATCAGGGTGATTTGTTCATCGCAGGAGTCAACATAAATGCGATGAGTAACAGACCACTGATTAGCAGAAAGGTATCCGAAAATGCCATAGTTTGTGCCTCCCGCAACATCAATTGACTCAACAATTTGGTTGAAGCCAGTATTTCCGATGTCTGGTCACTTCCACTGCGATTAAAAAATAAAGCACTTCTGGAAATGAAGTCATTCACCGTATGGGGAACAGAAACCATTTTTTCACCCATTCTCAAAAAATGAAAATTAGTTCGGTTATTGAGAATAGTGCCACACAGGGCAATACCAATCGCGCCCCCAAGATTACGTGTTAAATTAAATACACCTGAGGCTAACTTCAGCCGTTCTTTGGGAATTCTTCCCAGCGTTAATGTTACGATGGGAGCCATCGCAAACTGCTGCGAAATCCCTCTGATGGCCTGTGGAAACAGTAACTCCTGCCATCCCCATTCGTGGGTTATAGGGGTAAAAAGATACATTGAAAACACAAATCCCCCCAGCCCCGCCATCAACAGCCATCGCAGATTTATTTTTTTAGTTAACCAGAAGTAAAAGGGAACAGAAAGTAACTGGAAGATACCTGTTGTGCAAACGGCAAAACCTATCTCTTCGGCATTTAATCCGCGAACCCGCCCCAAAAATACAGGTATTAAATATACAGTAGAGAATATCCCAACTCCTCCAGAAAAAGAAAAAAAACATCCCAGCGTAAAATTTTTATCCTTAAAAGCATGAAGATCCATGATCGGATTGGATATTGTAAGTGTACGCGCAGCAAATAAAGTAAAACTCACCAATGCCAGAACTGATGTCAGCAAAATAGTATTGTCATTCAACCATCCCCAGCGCGCTCCTTCTTCAAGGGTATATTCCAGACATCCTAGTGTCAGAGCCAACAGGATAATACCAGGATAATCAGCAACTTTCAGTAAAGAGAGATCAGGTTTATCAAAATTAACCAGAAAAGGAATACTCAAAACTAAATATATGCCCGGTAATATATTGATATAAAATAGCCATCGCCAGTCGAGGTTATCAGTGATCCAGCCCCCCAGAGTTGGCCCTAGCGTCGGTGACAATGAGGCCAGCGCACTGACTACCGCAGCAGCCAACCCCAACTCTTTGCCCTGGTAATAAATAAATGCCGTCGTGAAAACTAAAGGGATCATGGATGCGCCAGCAGCTCCCTGTAAAGCACGAAACAAAATCATGCTCTGAATATTCCATGCAAGACCACAAGCGATACTCATTAAAGTAAATATTCCCGCAGATAGCGTAAAAAGCCAACGAGTGGAAAATACTCGTGACAGCCACCCAGAGAGCGGAATAATAATAATCTCAGCAATTAAATAGCTGGTCTGAAGCCAGGCCATTTCGTCTTTACCTGCGGACAGATCACCACCTATTTCATTTAGGGATGACGAAACAATTTGAATATCAAGCTGAGCAATAAATAACCCAATACACATACTGGCGAAGGCAATATGTTTACGCATAGCCATCCCCATCATCATTTTTCATCAATACTAACAGTGACTGACAGCCCCGGACGAAGGAGTTGCTTTAATTCTGTTGGCCTGTCAAAGGCAATCCGTACCGGAACACGCTGGACAATTTTGGTAAAATTTCCGGTGGCATTTTCTATCGGGATCAAACTGAAACTGGCACCTGTCGCTGGGGCGAGACTCTCAACATAGCCCTTGAACACTTTCCCTTTGAGCACATCTGCGCGGATCTCAGCCTTCATTCCAGGCTTCATTCCCGCTATTTGGTTTTCTTTAAAATTTGCATCAACCCACAACTCACTGACTGGTACTAGTGAAACTAACGATGTGCCGCCCTCCACCCAACTGCCTGTATGGGCGCTGCGGTTTGCGACAATGCCATCAATCGGCGCACGAACAAGGGTATATTCCAGATCCAGTAGTGCCTGAGTCAGAGCGGCCTGAACTTCTTCGATACTCGCACGTGCATTTTCTTCCTGAGCAGATAAAACCGCCAGCCGTTGCTTCTCCACCAGGAAATCGTTCGCGGCTTTGCGCTCCTTTGCTGCGGCCTGCTGGTAGTCAAACCTGGCGTTATCAATAATTTGTTGCGATATTGCCGCTGATTGTGCGAGTTTTTCATAACGTTCAGTATCTCGCAGGCGCTTTTGCGCCTCATGTTTTACTGCCTGCCATGTTTCACTGGCACTTTGAATTATCGACTGCTGCATCGCAATAGTGGCTTGAATACTTTCGAGATTGGCTTTGCTACTTTTTATTTTTGCCTCAAGCCTGGCGACATTTGCACGATAATCCCGATCATCGAGACGCAGGATAATATCGCCTTTTTTTACGCTCTGATTATCGAGCACCTCTATAGCAGAAATATAACCAGAAACTTTACTTGCCACCGTGGTGATATTACCACCAATGTAAGCATCATCCGTCGTCTGTATAAATCTTCCTTTGCTTACCCACCAGATAAAAAAGACAACGCCAGCCAAAAGAATACCGATCGCAACCACCCCAATAAGCTGTTTTTTAGAAATTATCATCACTCTTTACACCGTATATATCCGGAAACTTGCATACGTCATATTTAAAATTTAACATGGCTTATTTGATGATTTCTGACAAAATACCTACTGTAAATGACAATCACACTGCAACCCAAAGCATCACCAGGGCATCACATTATCGGACTGGATTCGGAACATCTGAATGGAGGCACAGTTCCCTGGCATAAACATCTCTATGCCCAGTTGCTTTACCCGGCTGAAGGCGTCGTTCGTGTATGGGCTGGAGAAAGCGTCTGGCTAGTCCATGCCAGCAGCGCGCTTTGGCTGCCTCCACAAATGCCGCATAAGTTTGTTGCGACGGGCAACGTACTTTTAAAAACCGTACTGGTTTCAGAAGCGGAAAGTGAAACGCTGGGAAAAGTTTGCTTCATGACCGGTATTTCACCCCTGTTAAGGGAATTACTAATTGCAATTAACCAACTTCCACCGTCGCAAAATACCACAGATAAACAACAGTTACGTTTTTCAGCCCTCGAGACACTGATACTTCAGGAAATAAAAATGGGGGTGAAAATGTCACTTGAACTCCCCTGGCCAAATGATGAGCGGCTACAGCAGCTTTGTGAGAATTTGCTAAACAACCAAGGGTATCTGCCAACACTGGATAATCTGGCGGATAAAATTAACGTCAGTAGCCGTACACTCATGCGCTTATTTGTTAAAGAAACGGGATTAACATTTCGCCACTGGGTTCAGCAAATGCACGTTATTTCTGCAGTAACGCTTCTTGATGATGGATATTCGTTGGCCAAAATTGCCCATCGTCTGGGCTATGCCTCAGCCGAATCGTTCGGCAATATGTTTAAGCGTCGAACGGGTTACTCGCCCGGTAAATTTACCAGTCGATTAGCGATGCATGATTATGCAATCACGAGACGAATGATTTAACTTATATTTTCGTGAAATCTGTCACTGAAGAAAATTGGCAACAGATGGGCAAAACCGTTATAACACTGTCACCGGTCACCAGGAACCCAGGCCGGATTTAAGACGCGGATGCACTGCTGTGTGTACTGTAGAGTCTGGCGGATGTCGACAGGCTCTATTTTTTTATTCATTTTTAGCTCTGTAAATAACCACATTCTCGCCGGGATTGGGTGATGAATGACGAGATCAGTGGTGCCTGGCGGCTATCACGCTGCTGAATCAAATAACAGGTCGCCTTCGGTAAAATTTCGCTGACTGGAATTATTCCAGCCTCGATCCATGTGAAGGATTGCCCTCATTTCTTCAGGCTGAAAAATCAAAAAATCGCTTTATGCTACCAGACTGCGACAAACCAGACGCGAAACCAGCTACTTACTCTTTGTTAGTCTTAATCTTTTTGGTGGTATGGCTGCTAATGTTGCTGGCGTGGTATCTTATCGGTCTGCCTATTGGTTCGGGGATTTACCCACGTTTGTCTTAAGCCTTAAGAGAGAACGGATGCTGAGATTACTTGAAGAAAAAATTGCCACGCCACTGGGAACGCTGTGGGTGATCTGCGATGAACAATTTCGTCTGCGGGCGGTTGAATGGGAAGAGTACAGCGAACGCATGGTGCAGCTGCTGGACATCCATTATCGCAAAGAAGGTTATAAGCGCATTTCTGCCACCAACCCAGGTGGTTTAAGCGACAAGCTTCGTGACTATTTCGCCGGGAATCTTAGCATTATTGATACGCTTCCTACCGCCACGGGAGGCACGCCATTTCAGCGCGAAGTCTGGAAGGCACTGCGCACTATCCCCTGCGGGCAGGTAATGCATTACGGTCAACTGGCTGAATATCTGGGTCGACCAGGTGCAGCGCGTGCCGTTGGCGCAGCAAATGGCTCTAATCCGATCAGCATCGTCGTCCCTTGCCACCGGGTTATTGGACGAAACGGCACGATGACAGGATATGCAGGCGGAGTGCAGCGAAAAGAGTGGTTATTGCGCCATGAAGGCTATCTGCTACTGTAAACCTTAAACAATTTGTGCCGATTTTTTCACAGTTTTATGTAAAGTTACCCTTAACAATTTAAAGCTTTTCAAAGGGATAGACATAAATTTACATCTATTATCGGAATTCTCCGCTGTTAAGGTTTGCTTAGACTTACTTGCTCCCTAAAAAGATGTTAAAATTGACAAATATCAATTACGGCTTGAGCAGACCTATGATCCCGGAAAAGCGAATTATACGGCGCATTCAGTCTGGCGGTTGTGCTATCCATTGCCAGGATTGCAGCATCAGTCAGCTTTGCATCCCGTTCACACTCAACGAACATGAGCTTGATCAGCTTGATAATATCATCGAGCGAAAGAAGCCTATTCAGAAAGGCCAGACGCTGTTTAAGGCTGGTGATGAACTTAAATCGCTTTATGCCATCCGCTCCGGTACGATTAAAAGTTATACCATCACAGAGCAAGGCGACGAGCAAATCACTGGCTTCCATTTAGCAGGCGATCTGGTAGGTTTTGACGCTATTGGTAGCGGTCATCACCCGAGTTTCGCCCAGGCGCTGGAAACCTCAATGGTATGTGAAATCCCGTTCGAAACCCTGGACGATCTGTCTGGTAAAATGCCGAATCTGCGTCAGCAGATGATGCGTCTGATGAGCGGTGAAATCAAAGGCGATCAGGACATGATCCTGCTGTTGTCGAAGAAAAATGCAGAAGAACGCCTGGCTGCTTTTATCTACAACCTGTCCCGTCGTTTTGCCCAACGCGGCTTCTCCCCTCGTGAATTCCGCCTGACGATGACTCGTGGCGATATCGGTAACTATCTTGGCCTGACGGTAGAAACCATCAGTCGTCTGCTGGGTCGTTTCCAGAAAAGCGGCATGTTGGCGGTCAAAGGTAAATACATCACCATCGAAAATAACGATGCGCTGGCTCAGCTTGCTGGTCATACGCGCAACGTTGCCTGATTTTTCCGCATAATCAACTATCCTTCTGTCATATCATTAAATTTTTCTGATTTATTGATCTGGCAGAAGGTTCATCACTGTTTCATTCACCAGATATGGGTTAATCTTTTAATTACAAACTGCGTTGACAGTTGTTGTAAGGAGACCCTGTATGGCTATGTATCAGAACATGCTCGTTGTTATCGATCCTAACCAGGACGATCAACCGGCATTACGGCGAGCTGTTTATTTACATCAACGGATTGGTGGCAAAATTAAAGCCTTTTTGCCGATTTATGACTTCTCATACGAAATGACCACCCTGCTCTCCCCGGACGAACGTACCGCGATGCGTCAGGGCGTCATCAGCCAGCGTACTGCCTGGATCCATGAGCAGGCAAAGTATTATCTCAACGCTGGCGTCCCGATTGAAATTAAAGTGGTATGGCATAACCGTCCTTTCGAAGCCATCATTCAGGAAGTGGTTAGCAGTGGGCACGATCTGGTGCTAAAAATGGCGCACCAACATGACCGTCTGGAAGCGGTTATTTTCACCCCTACCGACTGGCACCTGTTACGCAAATGCCCAAGCCCGGTGTGGATGGTGAAAGACCAGCCGTGGCCGGAAGGTGGTAAGGCGCTGGTGGCGGTGAATCTCGCCAGTGAAGAGCCATATCATAATGCGCTCAATGAAAAACTGGTGAAAGAAACGATCGAGCTGGCGGAACAGGTAAATCACACCGAAGTCCATCTGGTTGGCGCCTACCCCGTAACACCTATCAATATTGCCATTGAACTGCCGGAATTTGATCCAAGCGTTTATAACGATGCCATTCGTGGACAACATTTGCTGGCGATGAAAGCCCTGCGGCAGAAATTCGGCATTAATGAAAACATGACGCACGTTGAAAAAGGTCTGCCAGAAGAAGTGATTCCAGATCTGGCCGAACATTTGCAGGCAGGGATTGTCGTTCTTGGCACTGTGGGACGCACCGGTATCTCTGCGGCATTCCTTGGTAATACGGCTGAACAGGTGATTGATCATCTCCGCTGCGATTTGCTGGTGATTAAACCTGACCAGTACCAGACGCCTGTAGAACTGGATGACGAAGAAGACGATTAATTGTTTATCAATTAATTGCAAGGCCCGATATCTCGGGCCTTTCTTTTATTTACTTCTCATCACCACCGAGGAAATAAATTCCCAGCGGGATTGCCAGCAATACAGTAAAGACCAGACTATAAACAAGAATCATCGATGACTGAATCACATACATTGATGTCGTCCAGTCAGAAAGCGGAATATTATATTGTTCGATAACACCGCCGATAGTCGCGCGAGTCACAACTGACGCCGCAATAATGAAAACCGCCAACAGACCAAAGAGAAACTTCTTCCCCTTTGCTGACTTCAGCTTCGCCATGATCATGATGTAATCCTTATGCAGATAAACCCTTTGTTACTTGTGTGTAACAATATCATGACATTTCCTCGTTGTCTGCCCCGAAAGCACGAGATTGTTGTCGTTCAAATCATCAACCCATTGATAAATTCGCTAATGTTGCTACTTCCTTCCCTGTCTATTGATGATATGAATGAATTATCGCGATAAAATACCCCCGCCAGGGGTTTCCGGCATGACATCAATTATCTGGAGGAGCCTGATAAAACAATGATCGCTGAACTGTTTACAAATAATGCGCTTAATCTGGTCATTATTTTCGGTAGCTGCGCAGCATTGATTCTGATGAGCTTTTGGTTTCGTCGTGGAAATCGTAAAAGAAAAGGATTCTTATTCCATGCGGTTCAATTTTTGATCTACACCATAATTATCAGTGCTGTCGGCAGCATCATTAATTATGTTATTGAAAATTACAAACTCAAATTTATCACCCCAGGCGTTATCGATTTTATCTGTACGTCACTGATTGCGCTTATTCTGACGGTTAAGTTATTTCTCCTGATTAATCAGTTTGAAAGGCAACAGATAAAAAAAGGTCGAGATATCACCAGCGCGCGGATTATGTCGCGCATCATCAAAATCAGCATTATCGTGGTGATTGTTCTGCTTTATGGCGAACATTTCGGCATGAGCCTTTCCGGTTTGTTGACCTTTGGTGGTATTGGTGGTCTGGCTGTCGGTATGGCCGGTAAAGATATTCTGAGTAACTTCTTTTCCGGGATTATGCTCTATTTCGATCGCCCCTTTAGTATTGGCGACTGGATCCGTTCACCGGACAGGAATATCGAAGGCACAGTAGCAGAAATTGGCTGGCGTATTACAAAAATCACCACCTTTGATAATCGCCCACTGTACGTACCAAACTCGCTTTTTTCGTCCATTAGCGTAGAAAACCCGGGGCGAATGACCAACCGGCGTATTACTACTACCATTGGTTTACGTTATGAAGATGCCGCAAAAGTTGGGGCTATTGTCGAAGCCGTACG
This sequence comes from Escherichia sp. MOD1-EC6819, assembly GCF_002965765.1. NCBI lineage: Bacteria > Pseudomonadati > Pseudomonadota > Gammaproteobacteria > Enterobacterales > Enterobacteriaceae > Escherichia > Escherichia sp. MOD1-EC6819. The sequence goes on from NZ_PTRG01000004.1 coordinate 58,519, forward strand.
TGAGATGCTGAAAAATCACCCTGCTATCGACCAGCGACAAACCTTACTGGTTTATTTCAACCAGTTTGCCGATTCGTCATTAAATATTATGGTCTATTGCTTTACTAAGACCACGGTCTGGGCCGAATGGCTGGCCGCCCAGCAGGATGTTTATTTGAAGATTATCGATATTGTGCAGTCGCACGGCGCGGATTTTGCGTTCCCCAGCCAGACGCTGTATATGGATAATATTACACCTCCCGAACAGCTTAAATAAAACTCAACAAAACCGGATGACGATAATAATATTCGACATCCGGTTTTATTTATTACCTCAATTTACCGCAGCCAGAGCGACATTATTCTCACCCGCTTTAAACTGGGCATACTGTTCTTCAGTACCAAAGAATACTTCTGACTCTGTGCTGTGACCAATGCCTGGCACCTTTTCGTTTCCTGAATATTGCCAAAGTGTCCAGGGATTACGCCCCTCAAGCTTCACACCAGCTTGTCCCCAATACCCCATCCACACCATATACTGGTCGAACCGACTGTCCATGAAATGGGACAAATTATTATGATTGCCATAAAATATTGGTATTTTATGGTAATTTTTATATATCAGGGCAGCAAAACGTAAAATATCATTCCGTGCATTCACCATTCCCGATTTTTTAAAACAAGCCAGTTGGGTTGTATCTTCACCTTCTGGATTCACCAGTAAAATACCGGGAGGCAACATTTTCGGGTCTTCAGGCAGCAGGCTTTTTGCTGTTTCCAGTTGCGCCTCAGGAGTGCGGCAAAAATCAAATTTAAAATAGCCTCCGCGATCAAATTTTGAATCTGCTAATTGCTTCCAGTGAGCCTTAAACGACGAGTCTGGCCCTCTCCAGCCAACCACTCTCACGTAGACAAAACGCGCAGGTGATTTCTCCTGAAACAATTTCCAGTCGATTTCGCCATCGTTAGACGAGATATCATGGCCACTGATCGGGTAAATATCCGGTGTTTTGAAGATACGGATATCAGGTCGGTTGGGAATTGCACTTACGGGGCCATAAGGAATTTCAATAGGTATTATATCTTTGTTCTTTGGTTCATCTGGCGCAGTAGGCGGTTCTTTAATAGAATATGCGGTCTTATCAACATTCGTAAATTCATCTGCATTCCCGGCTGATAATTGTGTTTTTTTATCCAGATGACTGACCGCAGGATCGTTAATAAAGAAGAATCCACCCGGTCCGGCTGGGTTTTCTGTTGCTCCTATCCAGGCATCACTAAGATGTATTCCTTTCCCTTCCTCGTCCAGTTTTTCATTGATTTTTATATATTGGTCGTTCACATAGATAAACAAACTTAATGTTCGGGTAATGCCCGCGTAGTATTCCTTTTTACCATCAATTTTTACCATATACGATTTCCCGAAGCGTTCGTCGGCAACGCCATCAGCAACTCCTTTTATAAGGGTATCAAAAAATACACTGCCTTTATCTTTTTCCAGGGAATAAACTTCTGTTTTATCATCACCAGCGGCTATCGCATACGCACCTGGTTTACTATACGCGTTTGAATTCCCTGCGCCATCTGTCATGCCAAAAAGACCTGAACCAAAACAAGCATTGACTAAAGTCAAAATATGGAAATAACGCTTTGCCAGAATGTTGAGTTGAGCATTCAAAGCTGGCATTTCATACATGCCTTTTGAACCATCAATATCTGTAGCATTACTCAAAACAAATGCCGGTGCCTTATCAGAATTACCATTTTGAGTGCCAAAACGCCCATGACCTGAATAAGCAATTAACAAGCGAGCTTTCTTATCAAACATCATCCCTCTGGCAGGGAGATATTCTTTCAGAAAATAATTAATGTTATCCAGTGACGCATCCTGATCTTTCAGTAAAATAACCTCATCAAACTTTTGCCCATTAATAAGAAAATCAGCCATTCTTTGACCGTCTACTGCAGCTGCTGGAATATCTGCATGTAACAGTGGATATTTTGAAATTGAAATAATCAGCCCAATCGCGCGGGTTTTCGCTGCATCCTGATCTGGTATTTTTAACGCATCACTGATTCTGATATCCAGTTTACCAGGAGCCTCAGGCCCATAATGGATAAAAAAACGACAATACTCATCAGGAACCATTGCACCATTTTTACAAATATCATCTGCACGTGCATCTGATATTCCCTGTGATATTCCGGCAACGAATAGCCCCAGAACTGATATACATAAAGTAAGCCATCGTCTGTTCATAAGTTAAAATTCCTGCACGCCCAAAGTGGTATAAAATTCAGCAATTGGACCTTTATAAATACTGGCATCAAACTTCTTACTCGATCCTAAATTAAGCTGTGCTGCGTCGGTGAACTGCCAGATCGCCCATTTTGTCTGGTTGATTGAACGCGGGGTTTCACTGGCCTGAGCCTGATTAGAGTAATCAGCCAGCCACAGTTTGTGATCTGCAACCTGGGCAAAACTATTTTCCCCACCAACGGCATCTTTCCACCAGGCTCGCGCAGTGTAGATAACCGGTTTACGCCCTAAATCGGCTTCGACCTGTGCGGTAAACGCCTTGATCATCGTTATAATTTCAGCAGGTTTACGCTTTTGCCAACGATCCTTACCCGTTGATGAGTCCACATCCCACTCCACATCCACCGCCGGTGGCATATCCGTTGCGCGTAATCCCCCGTTAGCTTTAATAATTTTAACAAACGTCATCGCCTGCTTACGTCCCCATGTTTCAGCGTCGTCTGCCGGAGTGCCGCTGGAAAGAAAATGATATGCTCCACGGTGTAATTTTACCCCCCGTTCCGTATCCCCGGCCCGTTGCCAGAAACCGGAAAATTCGGGATCGACATAACGCGTTCCTTGACTGGACTTCATATACAGAAACACAGACTTATTTTTTGCCAACAGTTCGATTGGAAAATTCTTACCGTTATGATGGCTGATATCCACTCCAAATAAAGAACTTGGTCGCGGTTGATTTAATACCGAGTCATAAGAGACATCAGTCGGAAATTTAAAGTATTTTTTTACTGCGAACGTGTCATATTCCATTTCACGGGAAAGATCTGATCCCAGGATTTTTACAAATAACTCCTGTCGTGAGAGATCATGAGTTAAGTTTTCCAGTCCCAGTGATGCGGCATCGGGAAGCGGCTCTGCGGCCAGACTAAAAGAAGAATAATGAGAGAGGAATAGAGAGATAACTAACGGAATAGCAGAGGCTTTTTTCATTTTACCACCCCATTTTTAGCTGTGTGTTTATTTTCAAATGAAGATGTTTTACAAGTGATGAAATGCATTCACGTTGTAAAAAAAAGTAAAGCACAGCTTATATTTGGAGTATGTAATACAGCAGACAAATAAAATTTATGATTAGAGTTTGTACTTAATATAAACTGGAAATTTCACAGTCTCATCTTGAGAGCAATCTTTTATAGGGTAAATTTAAAAAAGAGAGAAATTTTATCGGGGTTGTAAAATCTGGCGCAACTTTTGCGCCAGATGAGAACATAATCAATGTTTTACAATATACATAGTCCGGCTATAAGCCACATCTTCCGGGTTATTAATGGGATAACCTTTCAGCCACGGCTTGATTAGCCGTCCATTGGTATATTGATAAATTGGCGCAATCGGTGCTTGCTCCATGAGGATTTTCTCTGCCGTGTTGTAATCGGCGTTGCGTGCTTTAACGGTGTTTTCAGTCGATGCCTGAGTCAGCACTTTGTCGTATGCCGGATTGTTAAAGCGGGAAATATTTCCTGAGTGCGTTGACGTTAACAGCGTCAGGAAGGTTGATGGTTCATTATAATCCCCAACCCACGAGGCGCGGATAACATCAAAATTGCCGGTATTACGGCTGTCGATATAGGTTTTCCATTCCTGATTTTGCAGTTTGACATCTACGCCAAGATTCTTTTTCCACATCGACGCCACAGCGATGGCAATTTTCTGGTGATTTTCCGAAGTGTTATATAACAGTGTAAGTTTTAACGGCTTCTGTGGACCATACCCGGCGGCGCTCAACAATGTTTTCGCCTGGGCATTCAGTTCTTCCTGACTCATTTGTTCAAACGGCGAAGGTTCTGGCGTAAATCCGGCAGTAACATCTGGCGTGAAATGCCATGCTGGTTTTTCACCTGTACCCAGCACTTTTTCCGTCATCAGGCGGCGATCAATCGTCATACTTAATGCCAGACGCACTCGTTGATCTGCCGTCGGCCCTTTTTGCGTGTTAAATGCATAATAATACGTCCCCAACTGTGGCGGCGTGTAAACCTGCCCAGGAATATCCCTCAACAGTTTCTGGTACATATTTTTCGGGAAGGATTCAGTGATATCAATATCGCCTGCAAGATAACGCTTAGTGGCTGCGGATTCCTGATTAATTGGCAGGAAGGTCACTTTTTGCAGCACCGTTTTGGCGTTATCCCAATAATGGGTATTCGGCACCACGACCAGTTTTTCATTAACTACGCGCTCTTTAAGAACATAAGCGCCATTGCCGATCAGATTTCCGGGTTTCGTCCACTCTTTACTGCTTTCTACGTTGGCTTTTTGCACCGGGAAGAAGGCAAAGTTAGCGGTTAAATTCACAAACCACGGCAATGGTTTATCAAGCTGAATTTTCAAAGTATGGGCATCAACTGCGGTGACGCCAAGCTGGTCAGGCGTGGCTTTACCATCAATAATCGCTTGTGCGTTGTTGATTCCCGCCAGCGCGGCAAACCATGCAAATGGCGACAATGTTTTGGGATCCACCAGACGTTGCCAGCTATAGACAAAATCTTGCGCCGTTACCGGTGTGCCATCCGCCCATTTTGCGTTATCGCGCAGGGTAAAAGTCCAGATACGATTGTCATTACTTTTCCACTGAGTCGCAACGCCGGGGACAATCTCCCCTTTCTCGTTTTGATTCACCAGACCTTCAAACAAATCGCGAATGACCTGAATCTCCGGCAGGCCCACTGCTTTGGCGGGATCTAACGACGCAGGCTCATCTTTAATGTGGCGCACCAGCTCCTGCTTCTCTGCCAGTACTGTGCCGCTCGGAACTTCTGCAGCATACGACAGGGAAATGCTGCTGACCAACAGCGCACAACACGTGACTGAAACAGAGTGCTTCATAAGTTACCCTCAAACCTGCGTTAATAATGATGCGTAATTATTTGTTTCTCCTTGAAGAAATGCAAATAACTTCCGGCAAAAAAGTGATAAAGGATCGATAACATATCGTTGTCGAAAAGGATTTGATAATCCGCAAAATTTGCACAACACTGCCTGTAATACTTCTTATATTCGAGACGATTATGACCGTGACCCGCCCGCGCGCCGAACGGGGCGCTTTTCCGCCAGGAACCGAACATTACGGACGTTCATTATTAGGTGCGCCGTTGATCTGGTTTCCGGCTTCTGCCGCCAGCAGCGAAAGTGGTTTAATCCTGGCTGGCACCCACGGCGACGAAAATTCTTCCGTCGTCACCCTCTCCTGCGCATTACGCACGTTAACACCGTCTCTGCGCCGCCATCATGTCGTCCTCTGTGTGAATCCTGACGGTTGCCAGCTTGGTCTGCGGGCTAATGCCAATGGTGTGGATCTAAACAGAAACTTTCCGGCGGCGAACTGGAAGGAAGGTGAAACGGTGTACCGCTGGAACAGTGCCGCCGAAGAGCGCGACGTGGTCTTGCTGACCGGCGATAAACCCGGCTCCGAACCTGAAACTCAGGCTTTGTGCCAGCTCATTCATCGTATCCACCCCGCCTGGATTGTCTCTTTTCACGATCCGCTGGCTTGTATTGAAGATCCCCGACACAGTGAATTAGGTGAGTGGCTGGCTCAGGCATTTGAATTGCCGCTGGTGACCAGCGTCGGATACGAAACCCCCGGCTCCTTCGGCAGTTGGTGTGCGGATCTGAACCTGCACTGTATTACCGCCGAGTTTCCGCCCATCTCCTCCGATGAAGCCAGTGAAAAGTATCTCTTTGCAATGGCGAATTTACTGCGCTGGCATCCTAAAGATGCAATTCGCCGGTCGTAAACTGTAGCGCCGGCTCCACATCCACCGCCAGCCAGGTCGGTCCATCAAGATCGGCAAAACTGACCTGCGGCACCAGCGGTAAAGCGGCGCTAATAGCACGAGAGGTACACAACATGCAGCCCAGCATCAGACTAAAACCTTGTGCACGCGCTTCGGTCGCCAATGCCAGGGCTTCGGTCAGCCCCCCCGTTTTATCGAGTTTGATATTAACCATCTCATAGCGCCCTTTCAGCGCCTTCAGATTGCTACGGGTATGACAACTTTCATCAGCGCAAATGGGTAACGGATGAATAAAATTCTCCAGCGCCGCATCGTCCTGTGCGGGAAGCGGTTGTTCCAGCATCGCGATGCCTAAGTCAGCCAGCAACTGACATCGCGCTGCCAATCCTTCTGCGCGCCAGGATTCATTCGCATCAACAATCAACGTCGCATCGGGTACAGCCGAGCGAATTGCCACCATCCGCTCGCTAATAAGATGGTTATCCAGTTTCACTTTCAGCAATTTCGCCCCTGCTTGCCATAGTGCCGCAGCACTGCTGGCCATTTGATCAGGCGTACCGATGACAACCGTCTGTGCAGTGGTAATGGTGTCGGGAAGCGTTATACCGATAAATTCAGCCAGCGTCTGCTGCTGTTTACGTGCACAGAGATCCCACAATGCACAATCCAGCGCATTACGCGCCGCGCCCGCTGGCAGTATTTTTTGCAGTTCTTCACGTGTCAGCCCTTTTTCCAGTTGCGGCACAACACTCATAATTTGCGCCATTACTGAAGCGTCACTTTCACCATAGCGCGGATAGGGAGTGCATTCCCCAGCACCTTTAACACCATCTTCTTCCAGTTCAACAACCACCACGCGCGCTTCACTGCGGCTGCCACGAGCAATTACAAACGGGGTATGTAACGGCCAGGCTTCCTCAAATACCTTTACGGTTCTCATCTTTACTCCTTGTTGCCGCGATGGACTGCGGATAAAGCGCAAATAGCGATTGCTGTGTTATTGACAGTTAGCATAAACTAGGTATGACGTTAACTATATGTAAACAGGAAAGATAATCATGTCACAAATCGTTCATTTCCAGGGCAACCCGGTTACAGTCGCCAATTCCATCCCGCAAGTGGGTAGCAAAGCGCAGACTTTTACTCTCGTGGCAAAAGATCTGTCTGACGTCACCCTCACGCAGTTTGCAGGTAAACGCAAAGTGCTGAACATTTTCCCAAGTATTGATACCGGTGTTTGCGCCGCATCAGTACGTAAGTTTAACCAACTGGCGACAGAAATCGACAACACCGTTGTACTGTGTATTTCCGCCGATCTGCCGTTCGCCCAGTCTCGTTTCTGCGGTGCGGAAGGTCTTAACAACGTCATCACCCTTTCCACTTTCCGTAATAGCGAATTTCTGCAAGCTTACGGCGTTGAGATCGCTGAAGGCCCACTGAAAGGTCTGGCTGCGCGCGCAGTTGTCGTAATTGATGAAAATGACAATGTGATTTTCAGCCAGCTGGTGAATGAAATCACCACTGAGCCGGATTACGAAGCAGCTCTGGCGGTACTGAAAGCGTAATTTATTATGCCTGATGGTATTGCGCCATCAGGCATTTTACGTGTTTACTCTTCGCTCTTTTTCTGGCTCAGGCCGTATTCACGCAATTTGTTGGCAATCGCGGTATGTGAAACGCCCAGACGTTTTGCCAGTTTGCGCGTGCTGGGATAATTGCGATAAAGCTGGGTTAACACCGAACGCTCAAATCGACTGGTGATTTCATCCAGCGAACCTTCCATCGCATCTTCGCCCACGGCAACGGTTGTCGCGTCATAATCTGGCAGCAAAATGTCTTGTGGACGCAGTTCGTAGCCGTCCAGTTGGGTGAGTGCACGATAGACAGCATTTTTCAACTGCCTCACGTTACCCGGCCAGCCATAACGTGTCAGCACGGTATTCAGATCGGCAGCCAATTTCGGCCGGGGTACTCCCTGCTCGTCAGCAAAGCGGGCGACGAACAATTCGGTTAACGGCATGATATCCTGCGGACAGTCTCGCAGCGGTGGCAGATTCAGCGTCAACACATTCAGGCGATAATAGAGATCTTCCCGAAATACGCCTTTTTGCACCAACTCAACCAGATTCTTTTGCGTCGCGCAAATCACCCGCACATCGACATGTACCTCGTGATCTTCGCCAACCCGACGGAAAGTGCCATCATTAAGGAAACGCAGCAATTTAGCCTGCATTCGCGGCGACATCTCACCAATCTCATCCAGCAGCACTGAACCGCCGTTCGCCTGCTCAAAGAACCCTTTCTTCCCTTCCGGGGCATGTCCAAACAGTTCGCTCTCAACGGCATCTTCCGGTATAGACGCGCAGTTCAGCGCCAGGTAAGGTTTACCGGCGCGAGGGCTGGCCTGATGACAGGCGTAAGCAAAGAGATCTTTACCAGTACCCGTGTCACCCGTAATCAGCAGTGGCGCGCTTAACATCGCCAGTTTCTGAGCCTGCTCGACAACGTGTTTCATTTTCGGGCTAACGGCGACAATCTGACTAAAGGCGCTGACATCCTGCGCAGCCACATTTTGCAACTGACGCCCCATACGAATCGTCGAGCGCAGCATCACTACCGCACCGGTCAGGACGTGTTGGTCGTGTTCATCCTGCAAATAAACCGGCGTTATCTCCATCAAGAAATTTTGCCCGTTAATCACCACATGTTCGTTATGCGAATCCTGCGGGTCACTCTCCAGCCAGCGTAAAAAATTAAATCCGTTAATCAATTGCGCAGCGGTATGATTGCGTAAACGATCAAGTTTTTGACCAAATAGCTGACAGCTCGCCGGATTCGCCATATCCACTTTGCTTTTCATATCGACCGAAAGCACGGGTTCAGGCAACGCCTCAAGCAATGCGCTCAACGCCAGATGTTCGCGCTCGGAAGGCATCCATGACACAGTGCGCACATCGGTAACACCTGCAATACGGCGAATTTCCGCCATCAGGCTGCTGAAACTGTCAAAATCCAGTTCGGCAAAATTGAGGTAAATCCGCCCGATTGGGTCAATCTCAATACCGCGTAAATCGATGCCTCTTAGAACCAGTAGATCGAGTAATTCGCGGGTCAGACCGAGTCGGTCTTCACAAAAGACTTCCAGACGCATGGGAACCTTCACCTGAGAAAAGAACAATTAATATGATGATATGACACTATTCGAGTGGCAGGAAGATTTCTGTCAACAAAGATTGACACAACGACGGATAATCGGGCACTTCGGCGTAAAGATATCCGATCAGCACCCGATATTGCGTTATTATTCGCTGGTCGTTTTGCCCTTTTGCAGCGTCTCCTTTACCTGACCGATAAGCTGGCGACGAAAATCCCCCAGGCGAGGTTTGTCATCGTCGATCCACGGCAGCGGACGGCAAAGTTCCATAGCTTTAATTCCCAGTCGCGCGGTCAGGAGTCCGGCGCCAATCCCCTGGGCAGCACGCGTTGACAAACGAGCAGCGAGATCTTGTGACATCCAGTCCATCCCCACTTCACGCACCAGCTCGCTAGCACCGGCAAAAGCGATATTCAGCAATACCAGTTTGAACAGGCGCAAACGGCTGTAATAACCCAGTTCAATGCCATAGAGCGTAGCGATACGATTAATCAACCGCAGATTACGCCAGGCAATAAACGCCATATCCACCAGTGCCAACGGGCTTACGGCAATCATCAGGGTAGATTCTGCCGCCGAACGGCTGATTTCTCTGCGCGCCTGCGCATCCAGCACTGGCTGAACCAGATGTGCGTACAGACTGACGACTTCACGATCGTTCTGCGTTTCATGGATTGAGGCATACCAGCGTTGCAGCGCCGGATGCGACTGATCAATACCGGCCTGCTGCGCCAGTTTCTCGCAAAATGCGCGCCCTTTGCCAGTGCCGTGACTATGCAACAAATCGCGCGCTTCATCGCGTTCGTGCGCACGCTGGCGCAAGCGCCATAAGCGTCGCCACTCTGTTACCACTGAGCCAACGCCAGCCCCGATAATCAATGCCCCAGCGGCACAACCGCCCAGTGCTACCCAATCCTGAGTTTGCCAGGCATTCATCGTCCACTGCACGCCCTGGCCAACAACGCTCGCGCCAAACAGCGCCACCCCACCCATGACCATTTTACGCCACAGACTGCGTTTCGGACGCAGCGCCGCATCCATTACCGCTTCGACTTGCCCCTCTTCTTCCGGCACATCGTCGAGCGTTGCCGGGGCAAAATTTTGCGCCTGATTTTCATCAAAGGTCTGCTGCGCCTTAAATTTAGGGTTCTGATCGACTTCCAGCGGACCGTCGAAATCAATACGTGGTTTTAACGGTTCGGTCATCGCAATTTATCTCCTATTAAAAATTCCAGCGCGGCATCAAGGCGAATATGCGGCAGCGGTTTATCGACATCCATCACCTGCGGGCGAAACGCTTCAAACTGGAAGCCTTGCTTATCCCAGAACGCCTGACCGGGCAAACGCGCAGGAACTTCACCAGGGTAAACGGTGAGCGGTGCGCCATCGCTCAGTCGATTACCGCGCAGAGCCGGGATTTTCTCGCCGTTGACGTCGATAATGCCGCTGGTGGTCGCCTGTACGGAGGCCAGCCCCAGACAATCCATGCTGATCCCTTCAAACGCCGCATTTTGCCAGGCATCCTGAATCAGTTGTTGCAGTAATGAAACCATATTGGCGTGCTGATCGATGGTCACATGATCCGCTTTCGTCGCGGCAAACAGCAATTTGTCGATAACCGGCGAGAACAAGCGGCGGAAAAGCGTACGTTGCCCGTAGTGGAAACTTTGCATCAACTGCGTCAGCGCCAGACGCATGTCATTAAATGCCTGCGGTCCACTGTTGAGCGGTTGCAGGCAATCCACCAGCACAATCTGGCGGTCAAAACGCAAAAAGTGGTTTTTATAGAACCCCTTCACCACTTTCTCGCAGTAATAATTAAACCGCTCGCGCAGCATTCCGGCGTTGGTATGCTTATCGGCCTGTGCCAGTTTAGACTCGCCCCAGGCATCGACATCCGGCCACGGGAAGAATTGCAGCGCGGGTGCGCCTGCCATATCCCCCGGTAGAACAAAGCGCCCAGGCTGAATAAAGTGCAGCCCCTGCTGTTTGCAGTGGTGGAGATAATCGGTCCACGCGGCGGCGATATCTGCAAGACGGTTTTCGTCGGCAGGCGCTAACGGATCAAGTCCTTCGCACATCATCCGCCATTTTGCCGACCACTCGCCGCGCTGACCATTAAGCAAGCCCGTCATCTGGCGTGACCAACTTAAATAGTCCTGCGCCAGCATTGGTAGATCGAGTAGCCACTCGCCGGGATAATCCACAATCTCCAGATACAGCGTGGAGGTGTCTTTGAAGTGACGCAGTAGCGAATCGTTCGATTTATAACGCAATGCCAGGCGGATTTCGCTGACACCACGCGTTGGCGTCGGCCAGGCGGGAGGGTCGCCGTACAGCTGCGCTAACCCTTCGTCGTAAGTAAAACGTGGGATGCCAAAATCACGTTGAGGAATACGCTTCACACCCAGCAGGCGCTCTTCACGCACCGCGCTTAACAGCGGCAAGCGTGCTCCTGCATGAATATTGAGCAACTGATTGACCATCGCGGTGATAAACGCCGTTTTGCCACTACGGCTAAGTCCGGTTACCGCCAGTCGCAGGTGCCTGTCGACGCCACGATTCACCAGCGCGTTAAGTTCATTTTTGAGTCGCTTCATTGCTGTCCTGTGCCAGAAAGCTGTAGAAAGGATGAGATGCTGGAGATAATAATGTGGGTTAATTTTGATTTATCAAATGAATAAGCGGCGTTATTTACACCGCTCAATAAGTAATTTGTTAACCTTTGACCTTCGGCATCGCAATGTCTTTAAGACCACCGGCGTTCTCAACGTGGGTATATCCCATCTCGCTAAGGATTTCTTTTGCCTGCCCGGACTGGCGTCCGGCGTTGCAATACACTTTCACGGTGTCGTTTTTATCCGGAACGGCGGTGGCAATGCGCTCTTTCACTTCCTTCAGGGGAATATTGATGGCTCCCTGAACGTGTTCTTGCTGATACTGTTCTGGAACACGAACATCGATCCAGTGTTCAGCGGCGAAAACAGGCAGTGAAAACGCCAGCGTCAGCGCAAGTAAGCCTTTTTTAAACATGTAAGCGTCCTTCTATGGATGAAAATTGCCATCCATTATACGCCTGAGATTTAACAATTTTTGCGAAACTCCCCTCACCTTTTATAACGCTGCGCCAGTTTATTGGCAGCCCGACTTAACAGCGGTTCCAGCGCCACAGCCAACAACATTTTCAGCGGTCGGCGAGCAACAGATTTTATCGCCCAACCCGCCACACCCGCCGGGCCGTAGCGCAGAGCGGTGAGAAGAACCAGCTTGCCTGCTAATTTGAAACCAGGCTTCACCTTTTGCCCAGCTTGTTGCCAGCGAGTATTCATAACTTTCCTCACAATTGACGGAAACGGCTACGCAGCGTGAAGGTATCGGAAGTGACATAACGTTCCATCTCGCGTAAACGCGTTTCACTGGCCGCCAGTTCACGATCGACTTCATCCAGCAATTCGCTGCTGGAAGGTTGTTGTTCACCATACGCCATGTTGTCCGGCATCGGGTCAAGAGCAAATGACAAAATGATGTAAGCAACCAAGGTAAATAGCGCCAGGCCGAAGAAAATCGACAGCACCACGAGGATACGCACCAGTTTTACCGGTACATCAAAATAATTAGCAATCCCCGCGCAGACGCCGCGCACCATGCCCTGCTGTGGAATACGCCATAATTTTTTATTGAGATTAATGCCCGCCATTAGCGATCCCTCCAGTTCGGATGTTCTGCATCAAGAATGGATTCCAGCGCCTGAATACGCTCGCGCATCCGCTTTGCTTCATCAGCCAATTGCGCTAATCGCTGCTGTTCGCTTTGCGAAAGCTCCCCACGACTGGAGCGGTTGCTGTAATGCAGCCATAACCAGATCGGTAAAACAAACAGCACAAAAATGGTTAACGGAATAGCCAGAAATAGCGCGCTCATAAGTACTCCTTAGACGATGAGCGGCGGCGCGTTCGGACGCCGCCTGGATGTTATTATTGATTGTCTTGCTTCATTTTGGCTTTTAATTGTGCCAGTTGCTCACTGATTGCATCATCGGCTTTCAGTTCGGCAAACTGATCGTCCAGCGATTTTTGTTTGCCGAAGCTGTGGCTTTCGGCTTCCGCTTCCATCTGGTCGATACGACGCTCGAAAGATTCGAAACGCGCCATTGCTTCATCCAGTTTGCCACTGTCCAGTTGACGACGCACATCACGCGACGAGTTTGCAGCTTGATGACGCAACATCAATGCCTGCTGGCGAGCGCGAGTTTCGCTCAATTTGTTTTCCAGCTCGCCAATCTCTTTCTTCATACGCTCCAGCGTATCGTCCACCAGCGTCACTTCATGTTCCAGGCTCTTAATCAGATCGGTCAGTTTCTGTTTTTCAATTAGTGCCGCACGCGCCAGATCTTCTCTCTCTTTCAGCAGCGCCAGTTCGGCTTTTTCCTGCCACTCAACTTCACGCGCCGACGCTTGTTCAATACGGCGAGTCAGCTGTTTCTTTTCCGCCAGTGCACGCGCCGAGGTAGAACGCACTTCAACTAATGTATCTTCCATTTCCTGGATCATCAGACGCACCAGTTTCTGCGGATCTTCCGCTTTCTCTAACAGGGCGTTGATGTTGGCGTTCACGATGTCGGCAAAGCGAGAAAAAATACCCATAATGTTGTCCTCTTGATTTCTTCGTTCAGGATTGTCCTGCTGAACTGTTAATACAATTTGCGTGCCAATTTTTTATCTTTTTGATTTATAAAGATCTGATTGAAGATTCGACAGCAACATGCCAGGATGAATTAGCGAATTACACTAACAAGTGGCGAATTTCATCATGGCAGAATACAAAGATAATTTACTCGGTGAGGCGAACAGCTTTCTTGAAGTGCTGGAACAGGTTTCGCATCTCGCGCCGCTGGACAAACCGGTTTTGATTATTGGCGAGCGCGGCACCGGTAAAGAGCTGATCGCCAGCCGTTTGCATTATCTCTCCTCCCGCTGGCAAGGGCCGTTTATTTCCCTTAACTGCGCAGCGTTAAATGAAAATCTGCTGGATTCCGAACTGTTTGGTCACGAAGCCGGTGCGTTTACCGGAGCGCAAAAACGCCATCCGGGACGATTTGAACGTGCCGACGGCGGTACGCTATTTCTTGATGAACTCGCTACAGCACCGATGATGGTGCAGGAAAAATTATTGCGTGTGATTGAGTACGGTGAACTGGAGCGCGTTGGCGGCAGCCAGCCATTGCAGGTGAATGTGCGGTTGGTATGCGCGACGAATGCCGATCTCCCGGCGATGGTCAATGAAGGTACTTTTCGCGCTGACCTGCTCGACCGGCTGGCTTTTGATGTAGTGCAACTGCCGCCACTACGCGAGCGTGAAAGCGACATTATGCTGATGGCGGAGCACTTCGCCATCCAGATGTGTCGGGAAATAAAACTGCCTCTGTTTCCTGGTTTTACCGAGCGCGCCAGAGAAACGTTGCTGAACTATCGCTGGCCGGGAAATATCCGTGAATTGAAAAACGTGGTGGAACGTTCGGTGTATCGCCACGGCACCAGCGATTATCCGCTTGATGAGATCATTATTGATCCCTTTAAACGGCGTCCACCTGAAGACACTATCGCCGTTTCAGAAAACACCTCGCTTCCAACGCTGCCGCTGGATTTACGTGAGTTTCAAATGCAGCAGGAAAAAGAGTTACTGCAACTCAGTTTGCAACAGGGGAAATATAACCAGAAGCGCGCGGCTGAATTGCTGGGGTTAACCTATCATCAGTTCCGCGCATTGCTTAAAAAGCACCAGATTTAGTGGAGTTGGGCAATGTGGCTTGCCGGATGAGGCGATCAAGCCTACAAAATCAATACGTCGTTTGCAGGCCTGATAAGCGCAGCGTATCAGGCATTATTGCGTTGGGCTCCGCTTATGCGTATTAATCTCTCAGCGCATCCTGCAAAATTTTCATTGCCGCATCGAATTGCGCATCCGGGATGGTCAGCGGATACAGGAAACGAATCACGTTGCCGTATGCGCCACAGGTCAACAGTAACAGCCCCTGCGCCAGCGCGCGTTGCTGAATTTTCTGCGCAATGGCGGCTGACGGCTCGCCCGTTTGCGGGTCGTTAAATTCTGCCGCAATCATCGACCCCAGACCGCGTACCGCAGCAATGGCCGGAACGCTTTCTTTGGCCTCAATCAGCGTTTGCGTCAGGCGCTGACCGAGTTGATTCGCACGGTCGCAAAGGGATTCTTTGTCGATAATGTTGAGCACTGCGTGCGCGGCGGCAACTGCCAGCGGGTTACCGGCGTAAGTGCCGCCAAGCCCGCCCGGCGCGGGCGCGTCCATAATGTTGGCATTACCGACCACGCCCGAAAGCGGCATCCCGCCCGCGAGGCTTTTCGCCATCGTCATTAAGTCCGGCTTATCGGCGTAATGATCCATGGCAAACAGTTTACCGGTACGCGCAAAACCGCTTTGCACTTCATCAGCAATCATCACAATGCCGTGCTCATCGCACAGGCGGCGAATGGCGGCAACCAGCTCTTTTGGCGCCACGTTAAATCCGCCCTCGCCCTGTACCGGTTCGAAAATAATGGCCGCGACCTGTTTCGCTTCGATGTCTGATTTAAACAAGCGTTCGATGGCGTCGAGGGAATCTTGCGTCGAAACGCTATGCAAATCTGACGGATACGGCACGTGATACACCGAACCGGGGAACGGGCCGAAACCAATTTTGTACGGTGCAACCTTTCCAGTTAATGCCATGGTCATATACGTGCGACCGTGGAAGCCGCCGCTGAACGCAATCACGCCAGGGCGTCCGGTATGGGCGCGGGCGATTTTCACTGCGTTCTCAACCGCTTCCGCACCGGTGGTGAAGAACGCGGTCTTAGCCTGACCACTGACCGGGGCAAGGGCGTTAATTTTCTCCGCCAGCGTGACATAGCTTTCGTATGGCACAATCTGATACGCCGTGTGGGTAAACTGTTGCAGTTGCTGTTCCACCGCTGCCACCAGTTCAGGATGGCGATGTCCGGTGTTCAGCACCGCAATGCCTGCGGCAAAATCGATGTACTCGTTGCCTTCAACATCCTTCAGCGTGGCGTTTTCAGCCGACTGGGCGAAGAAGTTACACATTACGCCGACCCCGCGCGGGGTGGCAGAAAGACGACGCTGATGGAATTCATTGTTGCTCATGTTTCACACCTTTTGACTCTTCACGGTTAATCGGAAATTAAACGCCCAGACGATCGCGCAGGCTGTAATAAGCCGCGCCCATCGCGGTAAATGGCACGCGCAGCGTGCGCCCGCCGGGGAACGGGTAATGCGGCAGATTGGCGAACGCGTCGAAACGCTCGGCATCTCCGCGCAGCAGTTCAGCAATTAAACGCCCGGCGAGATGGGTACAGGTAACGCCGTGGCCGCTGTAGCCCTGCATGTAGTAAATGTTTTTATCGAGGCGACCAAACTGCGGCATACGCGACAGGGTCAGCAGGAAGTTGCCCGTCCAGCGGTAGTCGATTTTTACGCCCTGCAACTGCGGGAAGGTTTTCAGCAGTTTCGGCACCACCAGGCGCTCAACGTCATCCGGGTCACGTGCGCCATACACCACGCCACCACCGTACAGCAGGCGGTTATCGGCAGTCAGGCGGTAGTAATCAAGCAGATAGTTACAGTCTTCGACACAGTAGTTTTTCGGGATCAGCGAACGGGCTAAATCATCGGAAAGCCGCTCGGTGGTGATTACCTGCGTGCCGCACGGCATACTGCGCTTCGCCAGTTCCGGCTCCACTTTATCGCCCAGATACGCATTCCCGGCGACAATCACATACTTCGCCGTTACCTGACCTTTGGCAGTCCGCACCACGGCTGGCGTGGTGTGCTGGATCTGCGTCACCACAGAAAGCTCATACACACGTCCGCCGTTCAGACGAATGGCGTCGGCTTCACCAATAGCGAGGTTCAGCGGGTGAATATGCCCGCCGCTGTGATCCAGCAGCGCACCGGTGTAGCGATCGCTGGCAACTTCACGGCGAATGGCACTGGCGTCCAGCAGTTCGAGTTGATTGTTACCATAGCGTTCCCAGTTCTCTTTCTGCTCTTCAAGAGTCGCGAGCTGCTTATCATTCATCGCCACAAACAGGCCGCCGGGGCGGTAGTCGCAGTCAATCTGATAACGTTTGATGCGCTCGCGAATGATCTCGCCACCTTCAAACATCATGCTGCCGAGCATACGGGCGGTGTCCATGCCGTAGCTTTTTTCGATTACGTCGATGTCGCGGCTGTAGGAGTTTACAAGCTGACCGCCGTTACGCCCGCTGGCGCCAAAGCCGATGCGTGAGGCTTCGAGTACCACCACGTCAAAGCCCGCTTCCGCCAGATGCAGTGCAGAGGAAAGCCCGGTGTAGCCGCCGCCAACCACGCAAACATCACACGTGATTGACTCATTCAGCGTGTCGAAAGGCGCATATTTATTCGCACTGGCGGCGTAGTAACTACTGGTATGTTCGGTCATTTCAGGCCTCCAGGCTTATCCAGATGGTTTTCAGTTCAGTGAATTTTTCAAGGGCGTGCAGGGATTTGTCGCGACCGTTGCCGCTCTGCTTATAACCGCCAAACGGTACGGTCATATCGCCATCGTTGTAGTTGTTGACGAAGACGGAACCAGCTTTCAGGCGACGGCTCATGCGGTGCGCGCGGGAGAGATCGCGCGTCCATACCGCCGCACCGAGCCCGTACTGGCTGTCGTTGGCAAGCTGTAGCGCCTGGTCTTCTGATGTGAAACGCGTGACCACCAGCACCGGGCCGAAAATCTCTTCGCGACTTAGAGACGCATTGGGCTCTACGTCGACAAAGATGGTCGGGCCGATGGCCGCAGTCAGTTCAGCGTTACGACCATCCAGCAGCAGTTGCCCTTTGCTTTCGCCTTCACGAATAAAGGTGTGTACCGAGTCGGCATGAGCGCAGTCGATTAAGGTGCCCATCGTGGTTGCAGGATCAAGTGGATGCCCCGGCTGCCAGTTTTGCGCCTGCTGTTTTAACAGGGCTAAAAACTCATCGGCGATGCTCTCTTCCAGCAATAAACGGGTTCCGGCGATGCACACCTGCCCCTGGTTGTAGAAGATGCCTGCGGCGGTCGCGCTTGCCGCCTGTTGCAAATCCGGGCAGTCAGCAAAAACGATGTTGGCGCTTTTACCACCTGCTTCCAGCCAGACGCGTTTCATGTTGCTGTCGCCTGCGTCTTTCAGCAGTTGTTTACCGGTACGCGTGGAGCCGGTAAAGGCGATGGCATCGATATCGTTATGACGAGAAAGCGCCTGCCCCGCCTCATGACCAAAACCAGTTACTACGTTCAGCACGCCATCCGGCAGACCTGCTTCTTTCGCCAGCCCCGCAAGGCGAATCGCACTGAGCGGTGATTTTTCAGACGGCTTCAGGACAACGCTGTTACCTGCCGCCAGCGCCGGGCCGAGTTTCCAGCAGGTCAGCAACAGCGGGAAGTTCCACGGGACGATGGCGGCAATTACGCCGACCGGTTCGCGCACAATCATCGCCAGCTCATGGCTACTGGTGGTCGCCACTTCGCCGTAAACTTTATCGATAGCTTCGCCGTACCAGCGAATGGCGCGCGCCGCGCCGGGAATATCATCACGCAGGCTGTGACGAATCGGTTTACCGGTGTCGAGGGTTTCCAGCAGCGCCAGTTCTTCCGCGTGGGCTTCCATTAAATCGGCGAGTTTATTCAGTACCACTTTGCGTTTAGCCGGAGAAGAGAGCGACCAGTCGCCGCGTTCAAATACGCTGCGTGCCGCACTCACTGCGCGGTCGATATCGGCGCTTTTACCGCGCGCAATATTCGCTAGCGGCGCCTGGGTGACCGGATCAACGGTTTCGAAGGTTTCGTTTTCCGCCGCAGCGGTATATTCACCGTTAATAAATAAGCGGGTTTCAATGGCGAGACTTAACGCTTTATCCTGCCAGTAAGCCAGATGATGAAAATTCATTATGACTCCTGTTTCACGTCTATCAGATATATGCAGTTTGTGAACGTCAGGGCGCAGAGATCCCCGGGCCGTATGCCCGTTTATTTCTGGCGACATTCTTTATAGATTGCCGGGCGCATTGCGCTTACCCGGCTTACAGAGCTAAAAGATTAAAACGTGGTGGGTGTATGGGCGCTGATAATTCGGCAAATGCCTGCCGACGTATTGCTGAAACTGTGCGGGATGCCGGTATTAATGGCATAACTTTGCCCCGCGACGAGGTGATAATCCTGTCCATTAATGGTCAGAACAATTTCACCTTCCAGTACAGTGCCTATTTCCTCACCCTGATGCTTAATTCTTTCCCCAGTGGTTGTGCCCGGCTGGTACGTATCAAAGATCATCGCCAACGTGCGATTCGGGTTACCGTTATGAACCAGCTTCATTGACACACCCTGACTACCCATTTCAATTAAGTCGTCCTGATTAATGACGACCTGCGGCTCATCAGGTTTTTCCGGCTCGGAAAAGAATTCCGAGAGTGACAGTCCATACACCTTCAGCAGCTTTTGCAGCGTACTGATGGCAGGGCTGACTTTATCCTGTTCTATCGTACTGATAGCACTGTGAGTCAGCCCGGAGAGTTCGGCGGCACGACGTTGTGAAAGCCCCTGCTGCTGGCGGATTTCCGACAAGCGTTTTCCTGGCGCCAGTCCCTCATCACTCATATTTGCATTTCCTTAAACTGTAGTGGTCAGAGTCGCTGTTTTTCAGCGATATGGTGCTGACAAGCGGTGATAAAGCCCTCGAACAATATACGCGAAAGCGCGTACTCGCTACTGTTCCATTCCGGGTGCCACTGTACGCCCAGCGCAAAAGGATGATTGATGACGCTCACCGCCTCAACTAAGCCATCCGGCGAGCGAGCTTCAACACGCAACCGTGGGCTAACAACCTTCGCCCCTTGTCCATGCAGAGAGTTTACCCAAAAGTTGCTACATTCAGGTAACAGCGCAGACAGTAATCCCCCCTCTTCAACCTGAACTTCATGCGACGGCGCATATTGCTGCTCCACCGGCAGTTCGGGATCTTCCCGATGTTCCAGCAATTCAGGCTGTTCGCACAGCTTGCGATGCAACGAACCTCCGGTTGCCACCACCAGTTCCTGTAAACCCCGGCAGATGGCGAAAATGGGGATGCGCCTTTCGAGTGCAGCGTTAATTAACGCCATGCTCAGAAGATCACGCCCGGGATCGGCGTCAGGCTCATCGCCGTTTTCACCATATAGGTGCGGCTGCACATTGCTGGGGCTACCAGGAAGATAAATGCCATCAAGTTTCGGCAAAAGTTCTTCAAGTAATGACGGCTCAGCCAGCGCATGGGGAAGCGCAATCGGCAAACCACCTGCGTGAATGATGGCATTCAGGTACTTTTCTTGCAGAGTCTGGGTCTCATGACCCTTAAGCCTGTTCCTGCACATTACGACACCGATAACAGGATTGTTCATTATATTTTCCATGCTCAATCTCACAAAGTGGACTAAATTATCGCCATTACTGCGGTTTAAATGACCATTCTGTTCAATATTTTTTCAATCTAGCAGTGAGTTTTCTTTTTTGCAAACTTAATTTAACATTTGACAAACATTTAGTTTGCATACAGATTCGAGGAGTGGTCATTATATTTTACGCTCTGATAACGAGTGGAAAACAAAACCAAAGGCGAAGAATCATGGAAACCAATATCGTTGAAGTAGAAAACTTTGTTCAGCAGTCAGAAGAGAGGCGGGGTAGCGCCTTCACGCAGGAAGTGAAACGCTACCTGGATCGCTACCCGAATACGCAATATGTTGATGTTTTACTTACCGATCTGAATGGCTGTTTTCGTGGAAAACGCGTCCCCTTCTCCAGCCTGAAAAAACTGGAGAAAGGATGCTACTTCCCGGCTTCGGTGTTTGCGATGGATATTCTGGGCAATGTGGTAGAAGAAGCAGGGCTAGGTCAAGAAATGGGCGAGCCAGATCGTACCTGTATCCCTATTCTCGGTTCTTTAACCCCTTCTGCCGCCGATCCTGAGTTTATTGGTCAAATGCTTCTGACCATGGTCGATGAAGATGGCGCTCCCTTTGACGTTGAGCCGAGGAATGTACTCAACCGCCTGTGGCAGCAGCTACGCCAGCGCGGATTGTTCCCGGTCGTAGCGGTAGAGCTGGAGTTCTATTTACTGGATCGCCAGCGCGACGCCGAAGGGTATCTGCAACCGCCCTGTGCGCCAGGCACCGATGACCGCAATACCCAAAGCCAGGTCTACTCTGTCGATAACCTCAACCACTTCGCCGATGTGCTCAATGATATTGATGAACTGGCGCAATTACAGCTGATTCCGGCAGATGGTGCGGTCGCCGAGGCTTCGCCAGGCCAGTTTGAAATCAACCTTTACCATACCGATAACGTGCTGGAAGCCTGCGATGATGCATTAGCCCTTAAACGCCTGGTGCGCTTGATGGCGGAAAAGCATAAGATGCACGCCACTTTTATGGCGAAGCCGTATGAAGAACACGCGGGCAGCGGGATGCATATCCATATCAGTATGCAAAATAATCGTGGCGAGAACGTGCTTTCTGACGCGGAAGGCGAAGATTCGCCGCTGCTGAAAAAGATGCTCGCCGGGATGATTGACCTGATGCCGTCATCAATGGCGTTGCTGGCACCAAACGTGAACTCGTATCGCCGCTTCCAGCCAGGTATGTATGTACCGACGCAGGCGTCGTGGGGCCATAACAACCGTACCGTCGCCCTGCGTATTCCGTGCGGCGACCGTCATAACCACCGCGTGGAATATCGCGTGGCGGGTGCCGATGCCAACCCATATCTGGTGATGGCAGCGATTTTTGCCGGTATTTTGCATGGCCTTGATAACGAGCTGCCGTTACAGGAAGAAGTCGAAGGCAACGGCCTGGAACAGGAAGGCTTACCCTTCCCGATTCGCCAGAGCGATGCCCTGGGTGAGTTTATCGAGAATGATCACCTGCGCCACTATTTAGGCGAACGTTTCTGTCATGTGTATCACGCCTGTAAAAATGATGAGCTGTTGCAGTTTGAGCGCCTCATCACAGAAACAGAAATTGAGTGGATGTTGAAAAACGCGTAATACCCCTTGCGGGGTTGTTTCATCGGCCTGAGCGGAGCCAGGCCTGACATTTGCTGGTAATCCAGACATTTCCCGGATGTCGCGTTATGGAGCGCAGGCGGCAACGGGCTTCCGTTAACGATTAAGACTGTGACGAGGAAATGAGATGATGCCGATGATTAAATCCCCGCATGGCGAGGGAGGCTGCGTATGCGCCCCTCCTGCGACTGACTGGACTCCGCCCCCTTTGCTTCCCTTGCTAAACAGGTTTGATTTCAGGTCGACACGACCGCAAACCTTATTACGCAGGGGAGGCAGCAATTATGGCTATTAATTCACCACTGAATATTGCTGCGCAACCCGGCAAAACCCGTCTGCGAAAATCACTGAAATTGTGGCAGGTGGTGATGATGGGTCTGGCCTATCTCACGCCGATGACCGTATTTGATACTTTTGGTATTGTATCTGGCATTAGCGACGGTCACGTTCCGGCGTCCTATTTGCTGGCGCTGGCGGGTGTGCTGTTTACCGCTATCAGCTACGGCAAACTGGTTCGCCAGTTTCCGGAGGCCGGTTCGGCCTATACCTACGCGCAAAAGTCGATTAACCCGCACGTCGGCTTTATGGTCGGCTGGTCATCGCTGCTGGATTATCTCTTTTTGCCGATGATCAACGTTTTGTTGGCGAAAATCTATCTCTCCGCCCTCTTCCCGGAAGTGCCGCCGTGGGTGTGGGTGGTGACCTTCGTCGCCATTTTAACCGCCGCGAATCTGAAGAGCGTCAATCTGGTTGCTAACTTCAATACCCTGTTTGTACTGGTGCAAATCTCCATCATGGTGGTGTTTATCTTCCTGGTGGTTCAGGGACTGCATAAAGGAGAAGGCGTTGGCACCGTCTGGTCACTTCAGCCGTTTATCAGCGAGAACGCGCACCTGATCCCGATTATTACCGGGGCGACGATTGTCTGTTTCTCGTTCCTCGGTTTCGATGCGGTGACCACGCTTTCGGAAGAGACGCCGGACGCCGCACGCGTGATCCCGAAAGCTATCTTCCTGACGGCGGTATACGGCGGCGTTATCTTTATCGCTGCGTCGTTCTTTATGCAACTGTTCTTTCCCGATATCAGCCGTTTTAAAGACCCGGACGCCGCACTGCCTGAAATTGCGCTGTACGTCGGCGGCAAGCTCTTCCAGTCGATATTCCTCTGCACCACGTTTGTGAACACGTTAGCGTCTGGCCTGGCTTCACATGCCAGCGTGTCGCGTCTGCTGTATGTGATGGGGCGTGACAATGTGTTTCCGGAGCGCGTGTTTGGCTATGTGCACCCAAAATGGCGGACTCCGGCACTGAACGTCATTATGGTCGGAATTGTCGCGATGTCGGCGCTGTTCTTCGATTTAGTTACCGCCACAGCGTTAATTAACTTCGGCGCGTTGGTAGCGTTTACCTTCGTTAACCTGTCGGTGTTCAACCACTTCTGGCGGCGCAAAGGAATGAATAAAAGCTGGAAGGATCACTTCCACTATTTGCTGATGCCGCTAGTTGGCGCGCTGACGGTGGGTGTGCTGTGGGTTAACCTCGAGTCAACGTCACTGACACTCGGTCTGGTATGGGCTTCGTTAGGCGGCGCATATTTGTGGTATCTGATCCGCCGCTATCGCAAAGTGCCGTTGTATGATGGTGACAGAACACCGGTGAGCGAAACGTAATAGTCGGATGCGCGGCGCATTATCCTGCCTGAGGGTAATGCACCGCGCCATTAACTATAAAAAGATGTATGACCCGGATCACGAGTGCTATCATCCGCCCTTATGCTTAGCGCATTAACCCCAGGGGCAAATAATGAACCACGATATCCCGCTAAAATATTTTGATATTGCCGATGAGTACGCGACCGAATGCGCAGAGCCTGTCGCAGACGCTGAACGCACACCGCTGGCCCACTACTTCCAGTTACTGCTCACCCGTTTGATGAACAATGAAGAGATCAGCGAAGAAGCCCAACATGAAATGGCTGCTGAAGCGGGGATTAATCCCGTACGCATTGATGAGATCGCAGAGTTTTTGAATCAATGGGGTAATGAGTAATTATTTAATTGCAGACGATCGGTCAGTATCGTTGCCCGGATAAAGCGTTCACGCCGCATCCGGCTAACAATGACACGCACTGCAGCGTGCTTTAATGGGTTTCTCACGATCGTACCGCTCTGCTCCTCGCTAAGTTGTTCTGTGAGTTATAGTTATAGAGAAATCACGGGTACGAATGTTGAACAGATGGCGACGTCACCTGTTCAACGACCAACCACACGGCCCTCATTACGACCCCTGAACACAAACGGTAATGGCAAATGTCATTAAATATTAGTAAGATAGCCTCTTTACATAAAATCCCTTAATATTATGCGCCAGGTATTATCGTCTCTTTTGGTGATTGCTGGACTGGTGAGTGGTCAGGCAATCGCCGCGCCTGAATCCCCCCCGCATGCTGATATCCGCGACAGCGGTTTTGTCTATTGCGTCAGCGGGCAAGTCAACACCTTTAACCCATCCAAAGCGAGCAGTGGGTTAATTGTCGATACCCTTGCCGCCCAGTTTTATGATCGACTGCTGGATGTCGATCCCTATACCTATCGCCTGATGCCGGAACTTGCCGAAAGCTGGGAAGTACTCGACAACGGCGCGACCTATCGCTTCCACCTACGTCGCGATGTTCCGTTTCAAAAAACCGACTGGTTTACTCCCACTCGTAAAATGAATGCCGACGATGTGGTGTTTACCTTCCAGCGAATTTTTGACCGCAACAACCCGTGGCATAACGTCAACGGCAGCAACTTCCCCTACTTCGACAGCCTGCAATTTGCCGATAACGTGAAAAGCGTCCGTAAACTGGATAATCATACCGTTGAGTTCCGTCTGGCTCAGCCGGATGCTTCTTTTTTGTGGCACCTCGCAACCCATTATGCTTCGGTCATGTCGGCAGAATATGCCCGGAAGTTAGAGAAAGAAGATCGCCAGGAGCAACTCGACCGTCAACCGGTCGGCACTGGACCGTATCAGTTGTCGGAATACCGCGCCGGGCAATTTATTCGCCTACAACGTCATGATGACTTCTGGCGCGGTAAACCGTTAATGCCGCAGGTGGTGGTGGATTTAGGCTCCGGCGGCACCGGACGTCTGTCGAAACTCCTGACTGGTGAATGCGACGTTCTGGCCTGGCCTGCTGCCAGCCAGCTATCCATTTTGCGTGACGACCCGCGCTTGCGTTTAACGCTGCGTCCTGGGATGAACGTCGCCTATCTGGCATTTAACACCGCCAAACCGCCGCTAAATAATCCCGCTGTCCGCCATGCACTGGCACTGGCGATTAATAACCAGCGCCTGATGCAATCCATCTATTATGGTACGGCTGAAACGGCGGCCTCTATTTTACCGCGCGCCTCGTGGGCCTATGACAACGAGGCTAAAATTACTGAATACAATCCGGCGAAATCGCGCGAACAGTTGAAGGCTTTGGGGCTGGAAAACTTAACGCTGAAACTGTGGGTGCCAACACGTTCGCAGGCGTGGAACCCCAGTCCACTGAAAACTGCCGAACTGATTCAGGCAGATATGGCGCAGGTTGGCGTAAAAGTGGTGATTGTGCCGGTAGAAGGTCGCTTTCAGGAGGCGCGGTTGATGGATATGAGCCATGATCTGACGTTATCCGGTTGGGCGACTGACAGTAACGACCCGGACAGTTTCTTCCGTCCGTTACTGAGCTGCGCGGCAATTCATTCGCAGACCAACCTCGCCCACTGGTGCGATCCGAAATTCGACAGCGTATTGCGTAAGGCGCTCTCCTCGCAGCAACTGGCGGCGCGCATCGAAGCCTATGACGAAGCGCAGAGTATTCTGGCGCAGGAATTGCCCATTTTGCCGCTGGCGTCGTCATTGCGTTTGCAGGCCTATCGGTACGATATCAAAGGTCTGGTACTTAGCCCGTTTGGTAACGCCTCCTTTGCTGGGGTGTATCGCGAGAAACAGGATGAGGTGAAAAAACCATGATTATCTTCACCTTACGTCGCATTTTGTTATTGATTGTCACCTTGTTCCTGCTGACCTTCGTTGGCTTCAGCTTGAGCTATTTCACCCCACATGCGCCGTTACAAGGCGCGTCACTGTGGAATGCCTGGGTGTTCTGGTTTAATGGCCTGATCCACTGGGATTTTGGTGTTTCCAGCATTAACGGTCAACCGATTGCCGAACAGTTAAAAGAGGTCTTCCCGGCGACGATGGAACTGTGCATCCTCGCCTTCGGTTTTGCGCTGATTGTTGGCATCCCCGTGGGGATGATTGCCGGGATTACGCGCCATAAGTGGCAGGATAACTTGATCAACGCCATCGCCTTACTGGGCTTTTCAATCCCGGTGTTCTGGCTGGCGCTTCTGTTGACGCTGTTTTGTTCACTCACGCTAGGTTGGTTGCCCGTTTCAGGGCGTTTCGATCTGCTCTACGAAGTGAAACCGATTACCGGTTTTGCGTTGATTGATGCCTGGCTTTCGGACTCACCATGGCGGGATGAAATGGTCATGAGCGCAATCCGCCATATGATATTGCCCGTGATCACCCTGTCGGTTGCGCCAACAACTGAAGTGATCCGACTGATGCGTATTAGCACTATCGAAGTATATGACCAGAACTATGTTAAAGCAGCGGCGACCCGCGGTTTGTCGCGCTTTACTATTTTGCGTCGCCACGTTCTGCATAACGCGTTACCTCCGGTTATTCCTCGCCTGGGCTTACAGTTTTCTACCATGCTGACGCTGGCGATGATCACCGAAATGGTTTTTAGCTGGCCGGGTTTAGGCCGCTGGTTAATTAACGCTATCCGCCAGCAGGATTACGCAGCCATTTCCGCCGGAGTGATGGTGTGTGGCTCACTGGTCATTATTGTTAACGTGATTTCTGATATTTTGGGTGCCATGGCTAACCCTCTGAAACATAAGGAATGGTATGCCTTACGATAGCGTATACAGCGAAAAGCGCCCGCCGGGCACGCTGCGTACCGCCTGGCGCAAATTTTATAGTGATGCCTCTGCGATGGTCGGCCTGTACGGCTGCGCGGGGCTGGCTGTACTGTGTATTTTCGGCGGCTGGTTTGCGCCTTACGGCATCGATCAGCAATTTCTCGGTTATCAATTATTGCCGCCGTCATGGTCACGCTATGGCGAAGTTTCTTTCTTCCTGGGGACTGACGACCTCGGACGCGATGTTTTAAGCCGTTTACTGAGCGGAGCTGCGCCAACCGTAGGCGGTGCATTTGTGGTGACTCTTGCCGCGACGATCTGTGGCCTGGTACTGGGCACCTTCGCCGGCGCGACGCACGGCCTACGCTCAGCGGTCCTTAACCATATCCTGGATACCTTACTGGCGATCCCTTCCCTGCTGCTGGCAATTATCGTTGTAGCGTTTGCCGGACCGAGTTTGTCTCACGCCATGTTTGCCGTCTGGCTGGCGCTACTGCCGCGTATGGTACGTTCGATTTACAGCATGGTGCATGACGAACTGGAAAAAGAGTACGTTATCGCCGCCCGTCTGGATGGCGCATCAACGCTGAATATTCTCTGGTTTGCGGTGATGCCTAACATCACCGCCGGACTGGTCACCGAGATCACCCGCGCACTGTCGATGGCAATTCTCGATATCGCCGCGCTGGGCTTTCTCGATCTCGGCGCACAACTCCCCTCACCTGAATGGGGAGCGATGCTCGGTGATGCGCTGGAACTGATTTATGTCGCCCCGTGGACTGTCATGCTGCCAGGTGCGGCAATTATGATTAGCGTGCTGTTGGTTAACCTCCTTGGCGACGGTGTCCGTCGTGCAATTATTGCGGGAGTGGAATAATGCCATTACTCGATATTCGTAACCTGACTATTGAATTTAAAACCGGTGATGAGTGGGTTAAAGCCGTTGACCGGGTAAGTATGACCTTAACCGAAGGTGAAATCCGCGGTCTTGTTGGTGAATCCGGTTCCGGCAAGAGTTTGATTGCGAAAGCGATTTGTGGGGTGAATAAAGATAACTGGCGTGTTACTGCTGACCGTATGCGTTTTGATGATATCGATTTGCTGCGTCTCTCCGCACGCGAACGGCGCAAACTGGTTGGCCACAACGTGTCGATGATTTTCCAGGAACCGCAGTCGTGTCTAGATCCTTCAGAACGTGTGGGTCGCCAGTTGATGCAAAACATCCCAGCCTGGACCTATAAAGGCCGTTGGTGGCAGCGTTTTGGCTGGCGCAAACGGCGTGCCATTGAACTGCTGCACCGCGTGGGGATTAAAGATCACAAAGATGCGATGCGCAGTTTTCCCTATGAGTTGACCGAAGGTGAATGTCAGAAAGTGATGATAGCCATTGCACTGGCGAATCAACCGCGTCTGCTGATTGCTGACGAACCGACAAACTCAATGGAGCCAACAACCCAGGCGCAAATCTTTCGCCTGCTGACGCGTCTCAACCAAAACAGCAATACTACTATTTTGCTTATCAGCCATGACTTACAAATGCTTAGCCAATGGGCGGATAAAATCAACGTGCTTTATTGTGGTCAGACAGTGGAAACCGCGCCAAGTAAGGAGCTGGTGACAATGCCGCATCATCCTTACACCCAGGCGCTGATCCGCGCGATACCGGATTTCGGCAGCGCGATGCCGCATAAAAGTCGCCTCAATACGCTGCCTGGTGCAATCCCGCTTCTGGAACAATTACCCATTGGTTGTCGTCTGGGGCCACGTTGCCCATATGCACAACGAGAATGTATAGTGACGCCGCGCCTGACGGGCGCGAAAAATCATCTCTATGCCTGTCATTTCCCGCTGAATATGGAGAAAGAGTGAGATGATCGAAACGCTGCTCGAAGTGCGTAATTTAAGCAAAACGTTCCGCTACCGAACTGGCTGGTTTCGTCGTCAGACCGTAGAAGCCGTAAAACCCTTGAGCTTTACGCTACGTGAACGCCAGACGCTGGCGATTATTGGTGAAAACGGCTCCGGTAAATCGACGCTGGCGAAAATGCTGGCAGGAATGATTGAGCCAACCAGCGGCGAGTTATTGATTGACGATCATCCGCTGCATTTTGGCGATTACTCCTTCCGCAGCCAGCGGATTCGCATGATTTTTCAGGATCCATCGACCTCGTTGAATCCGCGTCAGCGTATCTCGCAGATCCTTGATTTTCCTCTGCGTTTGAACACCGATCTGGAACCTGAACAGCGCCGCAAACAGATTATTGAAACAATGCGTATGGTCGGGCTGCTACCGGATCACGTCAGTTACTATCCGCATATGCTGGCACCAGGGCAAAAACAACGTCTGGGTCTGGCGCGCGCGCTGATATTGCGCCCAAAAGTTATTATCGCGGATGAAGCTCTCGCCTCGCTGGATATGTCGATGCGTTCGCAGTTGATTAATCTGATGCTGGAGCTACAAGAGAAACAGGGCATTTCTTATATTTATGTTACCCAACATATCGGGATGATGAAGCATATCAGCGACCAGGTTCTGGTCATGCATCAGGGTGAAGTGGTCGAGCGCGGTAGTACGGCTGACGTGCTGGCATCGCCGCTACATGAACTCACCAAACGGCTCATTTCCGGGCACTTTGGCGAAGCGTTGACGGCGGATGCGTGGCGCAAAGATCGTTGATTTTCTGAACCCGCCTTCCAGATAATTCACCTCATTCTGACAAGGGATTAAATCTTGTCAGAATGAGTGGATGGATAAAATAAAATCAAATGCGCGTTATTTAAGACGCAATCTCACCCCGCAGGAACGAAAGCTCTGGCGATATCTTCGCAGCCGACGTTTTGGTGATTTCAAATTTCGCCGTCAACATCCGGTGGGGAGCTACATTCTCGATTTTGCCTGCTGCTCGGCGCGTGTAGTAGTTGAGCTGGATGGTGGGCAGCATGATTCGACAGTTGCCTATGATACCAGGCGCACACGCTGGCTTGAGTCACAGGGCTGGACCGTGCTGCGTTTCTGGAATAACGAGATTGATTGTAATGAGGAGGCGGTGCTGGAGATTATTCTGCAGGAACTGAGTCGCCTGTCACCCTCACCCCAGCCCTCTCCCTGAAAGGGCGAGGGAGCCGACTGAGTCGGGTAGTTGCTGTGGTGAAAACATGGAGTCGGATGGTGAAGAATATTCGGCAAGGACTGAATCGCCGGTCACCCTCTCCCCAGCCCTCTCCCTGAAAGGGCGAGGAAGCCGACCGAGCCGGGTGGCTGTTGTGGTGAAAATATAGAGGCGGATGATAAAGAATATTCGGCCAGGACTGAACTGCCGGTCACCCTCTCCCTGAAAGGACTAGGGGGCTGTATGTGCCTGTTTGTTGCTGGGGTGACAATATTTGCACAATACGATCCCCTCGCCCCTCTGGGGAGAGGGTTAGGGTGAGGGGAAAAGCACCCACCCTGCCCGCGCCCTGCTCCGGTCGGACCTGGCAACTATAGCCACCCACAGCCAGGTTGATTATAATAACCGTTTATCTGTTCGTACTGTTTATTTAAACGACGAATCGCCTGATTTTCAGGCACAACAAGCATCAACAATAAGGATTAAAGCTATGGGTTTTCTTTCCGGTAAGCGCATTCTGGTAACCGGTGTTGCCAGCAAACTGTCCATCGCCTACGGTATCGCTCAGGCGATGCACCGCGAAGGAGCTGAACTGGCATTCACCTACCAGAACGACAAACTGAAAGGCCGCGTAGAAGAATTTGCCGCTCAATTGGGTTCTGACATCGTTCTGCAGTGCGATGTTGCAGAAGATGCCAGCATCGACACCATGTTCGCTGAACTGGCGAAAGTTTGGCCGAAATTTGACGGTTTCGTACACTCTATTGGTTTTGCACCTGGCGATCAGCTGGATGGTGACTATGTTAATGCCGTTACCCGTGAAGGCTTCAAAATTGCTCACGACATCAGCTCCTACAGCTTCGTTGCAATGGCAAAAGCTTGCCGCTCCATGCTGAATCCGGGTTCTGCCCTGCTGACCCTTTCCTACCTTGGCGCTGAGCGCGCTATCCCGAACTACAACGTTATGGGTCTGGCAAAAGCGTCTCTGGAAGCGAACGTGCGCTATATGGCGAACGCGATGGGTCCGGAAGGTGTGCGTGTTAACGCCATCTCTGCTGGTCCGATCCGTACTCTGGCGGCCTCCGGTATCAAAGACTTCCGCAAAATGCTGGCTCATTGCGAAGCCGTTACCCCGATTCGCCGTACCGTTACTATTGAAGATGTGGGTAACTCCGCGGCATTCCTGTGCTCCGATCTCTCTGCCGGTATCTCCGGTGAAGTGGTCCACGTTGACGGCGGTTTCAGCATCGCTGCCATGAACGAACTGGAACTGAAATAATCGTTCTGTTGGTAAAGATGGGCGGCGTTCTGCCGCCCGATTTCTCTGTTATACCTTTCTGATATTTGTTATCACCGATCCGTCTTTCTCCCCTCCAAACCTTGCGTCAGGATAACGATTTCCTTTACGACCAAGGAGTACCCATGGAACAACGCCACATTACCGGCAAAAGCCACTGGTATCATGAAACGCAATCCAGTACTTCGGAGTATGACGTTTTGCCACTGGTTCCGGGAGCCGCAAAGGTAACCGATCCTTTTCTGCTCGACGTGATCCTTGATGAAGAAACACTTGATCCCTTTCATTCGTGGCTGATCCCGGCGCGTGCTCTTGCTGTAGAGTTCTTCCCCGACCAGCTTGCAGTGACACGCTTACAAACATTCACCGCCTATGAACGCCTGACGACCGCCCTGACGGTTGCCCAGGTCTGCGGCGTCCAGCGGTTATGCAACTACTATTCCGCGCGTCTGACACCGCTTCCCGGGCCAGACTCCTCCAGGGAAAGCAATCATCGGCTGGCGCAAATCACGCAATATGCCCGTCAACTGGCTGGTTCTCCATCTATTATCGACGGTCAGTCCCGCCAGCATCTTAACGATGTCGGGCTTACCGCCTGGGACTGTGTAATTATCAATCAAATCATCGGCTTTGTTGGTTTTCAGGCGCGAGCGATCGCCACATTTCAGGCTTATCTTGAGCACCCGATACGCTGGCTACCCGGTCTGGAAGTGCAAAGCTACGCAGACGGTTCACTTTTTGCTGAAGCATCAACTGGCTGGCGTGCCTGCTACGAAGTGGATAAATATCCGCAAGAGCAAGAGATGAATGCTCTCCGACAGCTACCATCCGAACTCCGCCAACTGATAGCAATATTGAATCTGCACCCTGCCTCACTTTCACTCTTTGTGACGTTGCTATCCAGTTCCTTGGTAACAACAAAATCCAGCCATCAACTTGCTGCCTTACTCAGTGCACGAATTAACGGGAGCGTTACCTGTTTCACCTCTTTAATTCATTCAAATGTTGAATATAAAGAAGCAATATGCATTCTGCTTCAGGGCGAAAACGAAATAAACCAATGGGCTGACCGTCATTCTGTTGAGCGCGCTACCGTTCAGGCGATACAATGGCTGACACGAGCACCCGATCGCTTTAGCGCCGCCCAGTTTAGCCCATTACTCGAACATGAAATATCATCAGCTCAGGTTATCAATCTGCTGGTATGGAGCGGGTTTTGTGGTTGGATAAATCGCTTAAAAATCGCGTTGGGTGAAACACATTAACCTTGCTGCGTCAGGCAGAATCGCGTAAAACTGTCAGCCGCTCTAATGGCCACCAAAATAGACAATTATGTTTCAGGACAACCCGCTGCTAGCGCAGCTTAAACAGCAACTGCATTCCCAGACGCCCCGCGCTGAAGGGGTGGTAAAAGCCACTGAAAAAGGCTTTGGCTTCCTGGAAGTCGACGCACAGAAAAGTTATTTCATTCCGCCGCCGCAGATGAAAAAAGTCATGCATGGCGACCGAATTATCGCGGTGATCCACAGTGAAAAAGAACGTGAATCCGCAGAGCCAGAAGAACTGGTTGAACCGTTTCTGACTCGTTTTGTGGGGAAAGTTCAGGGCAAAAATGACCGTCTGGCCATCGTTCCTGATCATCCACTCTTAAAAGACGCCATTCCTTGTCGCGCGGCTCGTGGCCTGACCCATGAGTTTAAAGAAGGCGACTGGGCGGTTGCCGAAATGCGCCGCCATCCGTTGAAAGGCGATCGCTCATTCTATGCGGAACTGACACAATACATCACTTTTGGTGACGACCATTTCGTGCCGTGGTGGGTAACCCTGGCACGCCATAATCTGGAAAAAGAAGCGCCAGACGGTGTCGCTACCGAAATGCTCGATGAAGGTCTGGTACGTGAAGACCTGACTGCACTGGACTTTGTCACCATTGACAGCGCCAGCACGGAAGATATGGATGATGCCCTCTTCGCCAGGGCGCTGCCGGATGACAAACTACAGTTGATTGTGGCGATTGCCGACCCAACCGCGTGGATCGCAGAAGGCAGCAAGCTGGACAAAGCCGCGAAAATTCGTGCGTTCACCAACTATCTGCCAGGCTTCAATATCCCAATGCTGCCACGGGAACTTTCCGACGATCTCTGCTCCCTGCGTGCCAATGAAGTGCGTCCGGTGCTGGCATGTCGGATGACGCTATCCGCTGACGGCACCATTGAAGACGACATCGAATTTTTTGCTGCCACCATCGAATCCAAAGCGAAACTGGTTTATGACCAGGTTTCCGATTGGCTGGAAAACACCGGTGACTGGCAGCCAGAAAGTGATGCGATTGCGGAACAAATCCGCCTGTTAGCGCAAATTTGCCAGCGTCGCGGCGAATGGCGTAATAACCATGCGTTGGTGTTTAAAGATCGCCCGGATTACCGTTTTATTCTGGGTGAAAAAGGTGAAGTGTTGGATATCGTCGCTGAACCGCGTCGTATTGCCAACCGTATCGTCGAAGAAGCGATGATCGCCGCCAACATATGTGCGGCTCGCGTGCTGCGCGATAAGCTCGGTTTCGGTATCTATAACGTGCATATGGGCTTTGATCCGGCAAATGCCGACGCGCTGGCAGCATTACTGAAAACGCACGGCCTGCATGTTGACGCCGAAGAAGTGCTCACACTGGACGGCTTCTGCAAACTGCGCCGTGAGCTGGATGCGCAACCGACTGGTTTCCTTGACAGCCGCATTCGCCGTTTTCAGTCTTTTGCAGAAATCAGCACCGAACCTGGCCCTCACTTTGGTCTCGGTCTGGAAGCGTATGCCACCTGGACTTCACCGATTCGTAAGTATGGCGACATGATCAACCATCGTCTGCTGAAAGCGATCATCAAAGGCGAAACAGCGACGCGTCCACAGGATGAGATCACCGTCCAAATGGCAGAGCGTCGCCGCCTCAACCGAATGGCAGAACGTGATGTCGGCGACTGGTTATACGCACGTTTCCTGAAAGATAAAGCCGGAACCGATACCCGTTTTGCGGCGGAAATCGTCGATATCAGCCGTGGCGGTATGCGTGTGCGGCTGGTCGATAACGGCGCAATCGCCTTTATCCCTGCACCATTCTTACACGCCGTGCGCGATGAACTGGTTTGCAGTCAGGAAAACGGCACCGTACAAATTAAAGGTGAAACGGTTTACAAGGTAACCGACGTTATCGACGTCACCATCGCAGAAGTACGCATGGAAACCCGTAGTATTATTGCGCGCCCGGTCGCGTAATCCCCTTTCACGGCCCGTTCATTACGGATGGGCCGTTTGCTTTTCCCCCTCCCTTCGCCTTCGTTTTATCTCAGCAGATTTTTTTTAATGACTTCCGTTTGAAAACTGGCGTTTTCCCAAAACTGGATTACAAATAAATATATAAATAAAACAATACGTTTAGCCGACATTAATTTCATGTAAGTCATGTTGAACCTTTCATTTAATGGTGAGCTTCGCCGTTAACCGTAGGGTATGCATCATGAAAACCGTTAGGGAGTCCACAACGTTGTACAACTTTCTCGGCTCGCACAACCCATACTGGCGGTTGTCGGAAAACAGTGATGTTTTGCGCTTTTCCACCACTGAAACAACAGAACCTGAACGTACTCTGCAGTTATCTGCCGAACAGGCTGCTCGTATCCGGGAAATGACGGTCATCACCTCCAGCCTGATGATGAGCCTGACAGTCGATGAGAGCGACCTTTCTGTCCATCTGGTGGGACGAAAAATCAATAAGCGCGAATGGGGTGGCAACGCGTCGGCATGGCATGACACACCAGCGGTTGCTCGTGATTTATCACACGGACTTTCCTTTGCTGAACAGGTGGTTTCTGAAGCACATTCCGCAATAGTGATTCTGGATAGCCGAGGGAATATCCAGCGTTTTAATCGGTTATGCGAAGAATACACAGGGCTGAAAGAACACGATGTCATTGGGCAAAGTGTGTTTAAATTGTTTATGAGTCGCCGTGAAGCCGCGATCTCCCGGCGTAACAACAGCAGTTTTTTTCGTAGTGGCAACGCCTATGAAGTCGAGCGTTGGGTACAGACGCGCAAAGGTCAGCGACTGTTTCTGTTTCGCAACAAATTTGTCCACAGCGGTAGCGGCAAAAATGAGATCTATTTAATTTGTTCCGGCACCGATATCACCGAAGAACGTCACGCCCAGGAACGATTGCGAATCCTGGCTAACACTGACAGCATCACCGGGCTACCGAATCGTAACGCAATGCAGGAATTAATCGACTACGCCATTAATGAGGCCGACGAGGGTAAAGTCGGAGTGGTTTATCTCGATTTAGACAATTTTAAAAAAGTGAACGATGCCTACGGGCATTTGTTTGGCGACCAGCTGTTACGCGAGGTTTCACTGGCTATTTTAAGCTGTCTTGAGCAGGATCAGGTGTTAGCACGTCTTGGCGGCGATGAATTTCTGGTACTCGCACCAAACACCTCGCAAAGTGCCCTGGAAGCAATGGCATCGCGGATTTTGACCCGCCTGCGCCAACCCTTTCGCATCGGTTTAATCGAAGTTTATACCGGCTGTTCAATTGGTATTTCACTTTCACCGCAACATGGCTCAGACAGCGCGGCGATTATTCGCCATGCCGATACGGCAATGTACAGTGCCAAAGAAGGCGGACGAGGACAATTTTGCGTCTTTTCGCCGGAAATGAATCAACGGGTATTCGAATATCTGTGGTTGGATACCAACCTGCGTAAAGCTCTGGAAAACGATCAGTTAGTTATTCACTACCAGCCGAAAATCACCTGGCGGGGTGAAGTACGCAGTCTGGAAGCCCTGGTACGCTGGCAGTCTCCCGAACGTGGCTTAATTCCCCCTCTGGACTTTATTTCCTATGCCGAAGAGTCCGGTCTGATTGTGCCTCTAGGCCGTTGGGTTATTCTCGACGTCGTGCGCCAGGTAGCAAAATGGCGAGATAAAGGCATTAATCTTCGGGTTGCGGTGAATGTCTCAGCACGCCAACTTGCCGATCAAACCATTTTCACTGACCTGAAACAGGTACTCCAGGAACTTAAATTTGAGTATTGCCCTATTGATGTCGAGCTGACTGAAAGCTGTCTGATTGAAAACGATCAGTTGGCGCTTTCCGTTATTCAGCAATTCAGTCAATTAGGCGCACAGGTTCATCTGGATGATTTCGGCACGGGTTACTCTTCTCTTTCCCAACTGGCACGATTCCCCATCGATGCTATAAAACTCGACCAGGTTTTTGTCCGTGATATTCACAAACAGCCAGTCTCGCAGTCGCTGGTACGTGCGATCGTCGCCGTGGCTCAGGCGCTCAATCTTCAGGTGATTGCCGAAGGTGTAGAGAGTGCAAAAGAAGATGCCTTTTTGACCAAAAATGGCATCAATGAGAGACAAGGATTTTTGTTTGCTAAACCGATGCCTGCCGTGGCTTTTGAACGCTGGTATAAACGTTATCTGAAGCGCGCATAAAGAGACGAATATATAAATGTAACAGTATATAATTCCATTACATATCGTATTAATGAATGATAATTAGCCTTTGCCGTTAAACACTTCTCTTTTAGCGGCAATTTTTGCATTATTCATTTTCACTTTTTTGCCTTGAGGATACCCTGATGTCTGAATTTGATGCCCAACGCGTTGCCGAACGTATTGATATTGTGTTAGATATCCTTGTGGCGGGCGATTACCACTCTGCGATCCATAATCTCGAGATACTTAAAGCAGAACTGTTGCGCCAGGTTGCTGCATCTACGCCAGACATCCCGAAGGCACCGTGGGAGATTTAACAATCGTGCTTTCAGGTTTCCCTATTTAAGGATGCCCGGCGCGTCAGCATTTTTTATTTAGTATTATAACGTTATAAGAATTACAGCGATGAATTCCCGACAACAAACTATTCTACAGATGGTCATTGAGCAGGGTCAGGTTAGTGTAACCGATCTGGCAAAAGCCACTGGAGTTTCCGAAGTTACCATTCGCCAGGATCTCAACACCCTCGAAAAACTTAGCTATCTACGCCGTGCACATGGCTTTGCTGTTTCGCTTGATAGTGATGACGTCGAAACCCGTATGATGAGTAATTATACGCTGAAGCGTGAACTCGCCGAGTTTGCCGCCTCACTGGTTCAACCGGGTGAAACCATCTTTATCGAGAATGGTAGCAGTAATGCCCTTCTGGCTCGCACATTAGGTGAGCAGAAGAAAAATGTCACCATCATTACGGTCAGCAGCTATATAGCGCATTTACTGAAAGACGCGCCTTGTGAAGTCATTTTACTTGGCGGCGTGTACCAGAAAAAAAGCGAAAGTATGGTTGGCCCACTGACACGTCAGTGCATCCAACAGGTGCATTTCAGTAAGGCATTTATTGGTATCGATGGCTGGCAACCTGAAACTGGATTTACAGGTCGCGACATGATGCGTACCGATGTGGTCAATGCCGTGTTGGAAAAAGAATGCGAAGTCATAGTCCTGACTGACAGTTCTAAGTTTGGTGCCATACACTCTTACTCCATCGGTCCTGTGGAGAGAATCAAGCGTGTTATAACCGATTCGAAGATTCGCGCCAGCGATACGATGCATTTAGAACACAGTAAATTAATCGTTCACGTCGTTGACATGTAATCATTTTCCTTCCCTACGGATGATTTACCCTGACGCAAATCATCCGCTCTAAGATGATTCCTGGTTGATAATTAAGACTATTTACCTGTTATTAACATCCTAAAGTTATAAACTTATTATCAGCGATATAACAGGAAGTCACTATCACCTGCG
Source organism: Escherichia sp. MOD1-EC6819 (assembly GCF_002965765.1). Classification (NCBI taxonomy): domain Bacteria; kingdom Pseudomonadati; phylum Pseudomonadota; class Gammaproteobacteria; order Enterobacterales; family Enterobacteriaceae; genus Escherichia; species Escherichia sp. MOD1-EC6819. The sequence goes on from NZ_PTRG01000004.1 coordinate 97,016, forward strand.
TGATATAACCCTGCGCGCGAGAGGATTTCACGGAATTATTTTAACGGATGTATTCTGAACTATTATAGTTATAGAGAGCTTACTTCCGTGAATCATAAATTCAGGAGAGAGTATTATGTTTGTAACGAGCAAAAAAATGACCGCTGCTGTTCTGGCAATTACACTGGCAATGTCTCTAAGCGCCTGTTCTAATTGGTCTAAACGAGATCGCAACACCGCAATCGGTGCGGGTGCAGGGGCTTTAGGTGGTGCAGTACTGACTGATGGCAGCACGCTGGGTACATTAGGCGGGGCAGCAGTTGGTGGTATTATCGGTCACCAGGTCGGTAAATAATCGTAAATAAATGTCGATAAGCGACTCGCAATTATAATACGCTTGACTATGTTCATTACGAAATAACTGAATAGTACACACAGTAAAATAAACGAAAGCCACGGAATATTTCCGTGGCTTTTTTTGTTACCCGCCCGCGAGTTTTACTTTCATTCCTTTCGCTTCAAGGAGTGATTTTAATAAATCACGCTTATCTCCCTGGATTTCGATAATTCCGTCTTTTACTGCTCCGCCGCAGCCGCATTTTTTCTTCAGTTCAGCCGCCAGTTTTGCCAGCTCGGTATCATCGAGATCGACTCCGGTGATCAGGCAAACGCCCTTTCCTTTACGTCCACTGGTTTGACGTTGAATGCGCACCACGCCGTCGCCTTTAGGGCGTACAGGGGCCGCTTTTGGCTCATCAATACGTCCGGTTTCCGTTGAGTAAACCAGACGGCTGTTGGAATCACTCATCATGCACTCCGTTGTAATGAGGCGTTGATCGCTTTCAGCGTTTGCGCTGGATCTGCCGATTGCGTTACCGGGCGACCAATCACCATATAATCAACTCCAGCCGCCAACGCCTGTTCTGGCGTCATAATGCGGCGCTGGTCACCAGCGTCACTCCCCTGCGGACGAATGCCCGGCGTAACCAGTTTGAACTCCTGACCGAATACCTGTTTAAAACGCACAGCTTCCTGAGCAGAACACACCACACCATCAAGGCCACATTTTTGCGTCAATGCCGCCAGACGTTCTGCATAATCCGCTGGTGACAGTGTCACTCCAAGATCGGCCAGGTCGCTGACTTCCATGCTGGTCAATACAGTCACAGCAATTAATAGCGGTGCATCTTTACCAAACGGAACCAGCGCCTCACGTGCTGCGGTCATCATACGTGCCCCACCTGAGGCATGAACGTTCACCATCCACACGCCTAAGTCAGCCGCTGCTGTCACAGCGTGCGCTACGGTGTTGGGAATGTCGTGAAATTTCAGATCGAGGAAAATATCAAAACCGCGATGTTGCAATTCATGCACAAACTGCGGCCCAAACAGCGTAAACATCTCTTTGCCGACTTTCAGACGACAATCACGTGGGTCGATCTTGTCGACAAAGGCCAGCGCGGCGTCACGATTATGGTAATCAAGGGCAACAACGACAGGAGAATTCGTAACAGCGCGGGAAGAAGATGAAGCAGTTAACGTCATGACCAGACCTTCTTGATGATGGGCACCGGAAGTGGCGCGAAACAGGTAAACGGCGAGCATTCTACCCGTGGAAATAAAAAATTAACAGTTGCGATTTCTCCCCTGTCAGGCTTTTCTACGCTGGAGTTGCCGAAGCAAAATGTGAGAGCAACAATAAGGATGTTGTAACTAAAGCTGGATTTTTTTTAGAAGTTACAGTCCATCAAGGCCGCGAATGGGTTTAATGGTTGACCAGGCCCGACATGACGGACAATGCCAGTAGAGCGTATATGCGGTAAAACCACACTTCTGGCAACGATAACGCGGCTTACTACGCACCTTCTCACCAACCATGTCACGCAGCACCATCAGGCTCTCTTTAGCGCGCCCTTCTTCTGCTTCATTCAGGTGGTAATCCATTAACTTGTGGAACACGCGCATGGTCGGGTGACGTTGTAGTTGGCGCGTAATATAGACCTGAGCGGCATCACTGCCCTCGCGCGCTTCGATGATGTCTGCAAGCATCAACTCAGCATCGGCACCGGTATTCTCTTCCACCGCGCGCTGCAGGAACTCTGCCCATTCGGCAGTTTTACCCAGTTGCTGATAGCAGGTTTGCAGCATTTCCAGCGTTTCGCTGACCAGTTCTCTGTCCTGGGAAATGACGCGTTGCAGGCTTTCGACCGCTTTGGCGTATTCTCCTTTCGCCATAAACACACGTCCCATCATGATGGATACGCGGGCGCTGTTTTTATCTGCCGCCGCCCCTTTTCTCAACAAGGTCATAGCGCGATCAAGATCGTCGCTGGCCATATGCTGGAGCGCCAGTTCACAGTAGAAATGGGCAATCTCGACGCGTTGCTTATCTTTGCCCAGCTTCACTAGGCGTTCTGCGACATCAATTGCTTTCTGCCATTCACTGGTAGACTGATAGATTTGTAACAGCTGTTGCAATGCGCCAACACGGAAGTCAGTTTCATCGGTCAGTTGATTAAACATATCTTCCGCGCGATCGTATAAACCCGCCGCCATGTAATCACGCCCCAGTTGTTGAATTGCCAGCAAGCGTTGCTCATAAGTCAACGAGGCACTTTCCATTAAGGTTTGATGAATACGAATCGCGCGATCGACTTCGCCACGCGAACGGAACAGATTTCCGAGCGTAAGATGGGCTTCAACGGTGCCGGTGTCCTCTTTGAGCATATCGAGGAACAGATCAACCGCTTTATCCTGTTGATTACTAAGCAGGAAGTTAACCCCTGCTACGTAATCGCGTGACAGGCGGTTGGCTTCATCTTGCTTGTTTTGTTGCGCACTTCTGCGGCCCATATACCAGCCATAGGCAGCGGCTACAGGCAAGAGCAGAAACAACAACTCCAGCATAGAAAGTTATTCCTTCGCCACTGACGAATCAGGCGCTACCGTCACGCCAGTCGCAGGTGAAAGCTGGTTTTCCAGTCGCTTTATTTTACGTTCAGCGCGCGCCAGAGAAACACGAACTCGCAGCCAGAACAGGCCACAAATCAACCAACCGATAGCAAAACCCGCAGCAAACAATACCGCCAGCAAAGTAGAGATACGATACTCCCCTTGCGCTAACAGATAATTAAATGTTACCTGTTGATCATTCTGCGCACCTAATGTGACGGAAATCACAAAAATCGCTAACACCAGTAAGAAAATGAGTAAATATTTCACATTACTTCCCGTTATGTGGTTAGAGCGAATAAATTATGGTCAACTTACCGCAATAGCCCTTTAAATTACCATTTTCACGACGTCTGCGAAATGGTAGCCACAATCATTGTTGATGATTTGAGGGTTAAATTCAGAAATTCAACCAGTATTAACTTTCTTGTTCTCGTTGCGCTATCTCACGATTTTCTTCCGGTGGTGGTGTTAATGGCCCACAAATACGTTGTGCAAGCCAGGTTGCTACCGCGACCAGCGCCCACGAAATCAACGTAGCCACCACCAGGTCGCGCGGCCAATGCATCCCAAGCAACAGGCGACTTCCCATGACTCCCGTTGCCCAAACCAGCAAGAGTGCAATGGTTACGGTTCGCCGACGCGGCCATAACAGCCCAATGGCCAGCAGAGCCCAACTGGCAGCAAACATTGTGTGACCAGAAGGAAAGGCAAAACCGGTCTCTTTCTGCCAATGAGTTCGCAAATATTGCGGGATATTTTTCTCTTCAGCCAACTGTTCTTTCACTAAATTTCCGCGCTCTGCACGCTTTAAAGTGTAGAACTCATCAACCGGAATATAATGTGTTTTTTCCAGCCAGATAACAAACGGGCGCGGTTCCTGAACTTTGTCTTTAATCCAGGATTTTACCGCTTGTCCGACCAGGATCGCCGTAGCCAGTATGGCAAACAACATAATTGCCGCTTTGATCCGAAAACGCAGGCACCAAAGGAACCAGCCGAATAAAATCAGATGCGTAATAACGCCCCAGGGCTGAGTGACAGTTTCAGTGACCCAAAAAGCCGCCTTTAACACCCCATTCTGCTCTCCTGGTTGCCAACGCCAGCCAGAAATCCATACCGCTACAGACATGATAAGTAATAGTGCAGCTCCAACTGCGGTACGTCTGGCAATCGAACGCATGGTCTCTCCTTTCTTATAAGTCTCACAATCATAACTGAAAATGCCCTGACCTGGAAAAATTGACAGATTTGTGCCATTCAGTGAACGATCGACGCGTCGTGATTAGGTGAACGCCTTCGCGTTATGGCAAAATAAGCCAATACAGAACCAGCATTATCTGGAGAATTTCATGCAGCTTAAACGTGTGGCAGAAGCCAAACTGCCAACCCCATGGGGCGATTTCCTGATGGTGGGATTTGAAGAACTGGCAACCGGACACGATCATGTCGCGCTAGTCTATGGCGATATTTCCGGGCATACCCCGGTACTTGCGCGCGTCCATTCCGAATGTCTGACCGGTGACGCCCTGTTCAGCTTGCGCTGCGATTGTGGCTTCCAGCTGGAAGCGGCGCTGACGCAAATCGCCGAAGAAGGCCGTGGTATTTTGCTGTATCACCGTCAGGAAGGTCGTAACATTGGCCTGCTGAATAAAATTCGCGCTTACGCATTACAGGATCAAGGTTACGACACCGTAGAGGCTAACCACCAGTTAGGCTTCGCTGCAGATGAGCGCGACTTCACTCTTTGCGCTGATATGTTCAAACTCCTTGGTGTCAATGAAGTCCGTTTGTTAACCAATAACCCGAAAAAAGTCGAAATTCTGACCGAAGCCGGGATTAATATTGTTGAACGCGTGCCGTTGATTGTTGGTCGTAACCCCAATAACGAACATTATCTCGATACCAAAGCCGAGAAAATGGGGCATTTGCTGAACAAATAACCCACTTACGTTGTAAAGTTAATTTGCTTGCCGGTTATCTTACTTCCGGCAAGCAAATACTCGTTACTTCAACATATTACGAATAACGTAATGCAAAATACCGTCGTTCTGGTAATAGGTTAATTCCGTCGCGGTGTCGATGCGACAACGGCACGGCACAACTTCCTGGCTACCATCAGCACGCGTCAGCGTCACCGGAACCGTCGCGCCCGGTTGTAGATTTTGCAGATCGACAATATCAATCTTCTCTTCCCCGGTCAGCCCTAATGTTTTACGCGTCACGCCTTGCGGAAATTCCAGCGGCAGAATGCCCATGCCAATTAAATTCGAGCGGTGAATTCGTTCAAACGATTCGGCAATCACGACACGAATACCAAGCAGACGCGGACCTTTTGCCGCCCAGTCACGGCTGGAGCCAGAACCATATTCTTTACCGGCAATCACCGCCAGGGGCGTTTTCTCCTGCTTATAGCGCATCGCTGCATCATAAATAGAAACGACATCGCTGGCAGGTAAATGCCGCGTCATTCCACCTTCAACACCGGGCACCATTTCGTTACGAATGCGAATATTGGCGAATGTGCCGCGCATCATCACCTCATGGTTACCGCGCCGCGAACCGTAGGAGTTAAAGTCTTTCCGCTCAACACCTCGACCTTGTAGATATCGACCCGCCGGACTGTCGGGTTTAATACTGCCCGCCGGAGAGATATGGTCAGTGGTGACTGAATCCCCCAGCATTGCGAGGATCCGCGCACCGTGAATATCTTCCACTGGTGCTGGTGTTGCCTGCATTTCATCAAAGAACGGCGATAAGCGAATATAGGTCGAATCATCCTGCCATCCGTAGGTATCGGATCGTACAACGTTAATTTCTTTCCACTCAGCTGTCCCTTCGAAAACTTCTGCGTACTCTTTACGGAACATTTCTGTAGAGACTTGTGCTACCGCACGGGCAATTTCTTGTGCCGATGGCCAGATATCTTTCAGATATACCGGGTCGCCTTTACGATCATGGCCGATAGGCTCTGAAGCCAGGTTGATATTCATATTTCCCGCTAGCGCATAGGCAACCACCAACGGCGGCGAAGCCAGCCAGTTCGTTTTAACCAGCGGATGAATACGGCCTTCAAAGTTACGGTTGCCGGACAGTACCGCACCGACGGTTAAATCGCCTTTTTTGATTGCAGTTTCGATAGGATCGGGCAACGGACCAGAGTTACCAATACAGGTGGTACAACCATATCCCACAAGGTTGAAGCCAAGTTCATCGAGATACGGAGTCAGTTTGGCTTTTGCCAGATAATCAGAAACCACTTTCGAACCCGGTGCCAGCGACGCTTTGACCCACGGTTGCCGCTTCAGGCCCAGAGTTACGGCTTTTTTAGCCAGCAAGCCTGCGGCCATCAGTACACTTGGATTAGAGGTGTTGGTACATGACGTGATGGCAGCAATAACCACTGCGCCATCAGGCAACTGATACTGATGTCCGTTCATAACATAATCGACCGGTTGGCGATCTTTATGCGTGGCATTCACTTCCAGCTCGTTACTGGCGGCAAAAGCTTTTGGTACATCGGGCAGTGCAACGCGATCCTGTGGGCGTTTTGGCCCCGCCAGACTCGCTTCAACGTCATTCATATCCAGTTCTAACGTACTGGTAAAAATCGGTTCATCGCCCGGGTTACGCCACATGCCCTGCGCTTTAGCATATTTTTCGACCAGTTCGACCTGATCTTCACTGCGCCCGCTTAAACGCATGTAATCGAGGGTGACCGCATCGATTGGGAAGAAGCCGCAGGTCGCACCGTATTCTGGCGACATATTGGCAATGGTGGCGCGATCCGCCAGCGGCAGCGAATCCAGCCCATCGCCGTAAAATTCGACGAATTTCCCCACCACGCCATGTTTGCGCAGCATCTGAGTGACGGTAAGAACCAGGTCTGTGGCGGTGATACCTTCACGTAATTTTCCGCTGAGTTTAAAGCCCACTACATCCGGGATAAGCATGGAAACCGGCTGACCTAACATTGCGGCTTCTGCTTCGATCCCGCCAACGCCCCACCCCAGCACGCCAAGACCGTTGATCATCGTAGTGTGTGAGTCGGTGCCGACGAGCGTATCCGGATAAGCAATCCATTCACCATCCTGCAATTCGCTCCACACTGCTTTGCCGAGATATTCGAGGTTAACCTGATGGCAAATCCCTGTACCTGGCGGCACAACGCTAAAACGGCTGAAGGCCTGCTGTCCCCATTTCAGGAATACATAACGTTCGTGGTTTCGCTCCATTTCCAGACGCACGTTTTCCTCGAATGCCTCATCATCGCCAAAACGATCGACGGTCACCGAATGGTCAATGACCAGATCAACCGGTGAGAGTGGATTCACTTTCGCGGTATCGCCGCCGAGACGTTTTACCGCTTCTCGCATCGCCGCAAGATCCACGACAGCGGGCACGCCGGTAAAGTCCTGCATTAACACTCTTGCCGGGCGGTAGGCAATTTCACGGTCAGCATGGGCATTTTTCAACCAGCCCGCCAGCGCGTGGATATCCTCTTCGATAACCGAGTTACCATCCTGCCAGCGGAGCAGGTTTTCGAGCAGAACTTTGAGTGACTTAGGCAGACGGGTGATATCGCCCAGTGATTTAGCAGCAAGTGGCAGGCTGTAGTAATGGTAAGTTTTATCTTTGGCCTGCAACGTATCCTTACTGGCTTCTCGTAGGGTTGACGACATAGCTCCTCCTTAATAACAGGGTTGCGATGCCCTGATTCTCTTCAGGGTGAATATTAAAGATAACACAAACATTGCGTAACGATTTGATAACAACCCAAATTGATAAAAGAGGAGAAATCTTGCGGATAAGAAAAGAAAAACCTCGCCACAGCGAGGTCAGAGATTAGTGAGCAACTATCCAGATGAGTTCAACCCAGAAGAGCATCGACAGAGAAAATGCGCCCATCCAGGACCAATATTTCATATTTGTGGTGATCATAGGCTACACCCCTCACTTGTTATTACTTTCTGTTGAAATTATTCAACCTTTTATTGCTGTGGTGTATTAAAAACCGTTTAATTCACGAATATATCGGATAATAAGAATGATGATAATTATTGTTTCTGCTGCTCATCTTCAGCAAACATCTCTATAAACGCTTGCTGTTGCGACGTCAGTTTCCAGCCATCCGGAATAACGACTGAACATTCCCGTTTCGTTTCCGTTTCATTGTCACTATGCTGAGACAGTGGCAAAGCAATCTGATGCTGCTCCTGAACGACCATGCTTTACCCCCACACTTTCCAAATTAGCAGTGCAACAAGCACCCAGAAGAGCGCAGAACCAAGAAATACCGCAAGCCAGGCTTTGCGTTTCAATTCAGGGTCCCTGCGGGGTTCCTGATTTCCAGAAGGCATTGCTAACCTCATATAATCGCCATCACTTATCAGTAATACGCTAAACGATTGGTATAATTAATCAACTGATGAGACAAATCCTAATGAAACTTTAGCCAAAAATCCAGCTAATTTACGAATCGTCTCCAGTGAATAATTCAATCTTTTGACCTGAAATAGATATTTGAAGGCTGGAGTTTGCGAGGCAGGTAATTAGACACTACTTTACGTCCGATTTACCATAAAGATTTCAGGGATAATAATATTGTGAGCGGTGTACAAATAAGAAAGAACAGAGAATATATTCCGGCACCCCGAAAATATAAAAGGTGCCGGAAATAATGCAGGTAATTATTTTTCCGGCAATTTGATATCTTTAAACATGATCTCAATTTCTTCATTGGAACGCAGTGCTACGGCGGCATCAACGACATCGCGGGTTAAATGCGGCGCAAAACGCTGAATGAAATCATACATATAACTGCGCAAAAACGTACTGCGACGAAAACCAATTTTGGTTGTGCTATGGCTGAAAATGTCATGCGCATCAACACGAACCAGGTCAGGGTCAGAAACCGGGTCCACCGCCATGCTGGCAATTACCCCAACACCCAGCCCTAAGCGAACGTAAGTTTTAATCACGTCAGCATCGGTAGCCGTGAAAACAATACGCGGCGTCAACCCTGCGCGGTTAAAGGCGGTATCCAGCTCGGAGCGTCCGGTAAAACCGAAGGTATACGTCACCAACGGATACTGCGCCAGTTCTTCAATGGTAATTGCTTTTTTGCCCGCCAGCGGATGGTCAGGTGTCACCACAATAGCCCGATTCCAGTGATAGCATGGCAGCATCACCAAATCTTCATACAAATGAAGTGCTTCCGTGGCGATAGCGAAATCGGCATTACCTTTAGAGACGGCATCGGCGATTTGTGTCGGCGATCCCTGATGCATATGCAAAGAAACGCGAGGATAACGCTCAATGAAACCTTTGATGACATTCGGTAATGCATAGCGCGCCTGAGTATGCGTGGTGGCGATATACAGCGAGCCTTTATCAGGCCAGGTATGCTCTCCGGCGACCGATTTAATAGCATCAACTTTCGACAGAACTTCACGAGCGATACGAATTATTTCCTGCCCGGCTGGAGTAACCTGCGTCAAATGCTTACCGCTACGGGAAAAAATTTGAATACCCAGCTCATCTTCCAGCATTCTGACTTGCTTACTGATCCCAGGTTGTGATGTGTAAAGTCCTTCAGCCGTTGATGAGACGTTCAGGTTATGATTGACGACCTCAACAATATAGCGAAGTTGTTGTAATTTCATGTTAAACCATCCAATTAGACGCCATCAGAACATCGTTTTTTCGTCACTCCTGACGGGTGACTAATACGATTTAATAATAAAAAAGGTGCTAACTATAACCACTATATCATTTATAGCTTTAGTGTATAGGTGTGGAGATAAAATAATATGCAATAAAAAAGGGTCGCTTTTGCGACCCTTTGTTTTAAAAACCAGAAAGAATTAAAGGTTATTTTTTCCCTTCAACCCATTTGCCATCAACATAAAATGCTGACCAGCCAGTTGCCTTTCCGTCTTTTTCCGAAGAGACATATTGCTGCCTGGTTTTCCGGCTAAAACGAACCATTGTCTTATTACCTTCTGGATCTTGCTGTGGCGCATCAGCCAGATAACGCAATTTTTCTGGTAAACGGTCGCGGAAGCGATAAAGCTCTTCCACCAGCGGCGCACGCGTTTCACGTGATTTCGGGAAAGTATTGGCCGCCAGGAACACGCCGGCAGCGCCGTCACGCAACACGAAATAAGCATCCGATTTTTCGCACGGTAATTCTGGCAGCGGAACCGGATCTTCTTTCGGCGGCGCGACTTCACCGTTACGTAAAATCTTACGTGTGTTTTTACACTCTTCATTGGTGCAAGCCATGTACTTACCGAAACGCCCCATTTTCAGGTGCATTTCAGAACCACATTTTTCACACTCAACGATCGGGCCGTCATAACCTTTAATACGGAATTCGCCCTCTTCGATCTCGTAACCGTCGCAGGTTGGATTATTACCACAGACATGCAACTTACGTTTTGGATCGATGAGATAGCTGTCCATCGCTGTACCGCATTTCGGGCAACGACGTTTGGCGCGCAGCGCGTTGGTTTCAGCGTCTTCGCCTTCCAGCACGTTAAGCACTTCGTTTTCCGGCACCAGGTTGATGGTGGTTTTGCAACGCTCTTTCGGCGACAGCGCATAACCGGAACAGCCCAGGAATACCCCGGTGCTGGCGGTGCGAATCCCCATTTTTCGACCACAGGTCGGGCAGTCAATGCTGGTCAGAACCATCTGGTTCGGGCGCATACCGCCCTCTTCCGGATCTTTTTCCGCTTTATCTAACTGCTGGGTGAAATCAGAGAAGAAGTGATCCAGTACAGCTTTCCACTCTGCTTCGTGATTTGCCACCTGGTCGAGGCTGTTTTCCATCTGCGCGGTAAAGTCGTAATTCATTAACTCGCGGAAATTTTCTTCCAGGCGATCGGTAACGATCTCACCCATTTTTTCCGCATAGAAGCGACGGTTTTCCACACGCACATAGCCGCGATCCTGAATGGTCGAAATGATCGACGCATAGGTAGACGGACGACCGATCCCGCGTTTTTCCAGTTCTTTAACCAGTGAAGCTTCGCTAAAACGGGCTGGCGGCTTGGTAAAGTGCTGCGCAGGCGTCAGTTCAACAAGCGACAGGGAGTCACCTTTATCGACAGCCGGTAAAATACGATCTTCATCGCCTTTACGCAGCGCAGGCATAACTTTCGTCCAGCCGTCGAAACGCAGAATACGACCGCGCGCTTTCAGGCGGAAGTCACCCGCGCCAACGGTCAGCGTGGTGGAGTCATATTTCGCTGGGGTCATTTGACAGGCAACAAACTGACGCCAGATTAACTGGTACAGTTTCTGCGCATCTGCTTCCATATCTTTCAGCGATTCCGCCATCACATTGACATCTGAAGGACGAATCGCTTCGTGCGCTTCCTGTGAGTTTTCTTTGCTGGCGTATTGGTTCGGGCTTTCCGGCAGATATTTATTACCAAAATTATCGCTGATATAACCGCGAACCATGTTTACCGCGTCCTGACTCAGGTTAGTGGAGTCGGTACGCATGTAAGTGATATAGCCAGCTTCATACAGACGCTGCGCCATCATCATGGTTTTTTTCACACCAAAACCAAGACGGGTGCTGGCAGCTTGTTGCAGCGTAGAGGTAATAAAAGGAGCGCCTGGTTTACTGGTTGTCGGTTTGTCTTCACGTTCCAGCACGCTGTAGCGCGCTTTTTCAAGCAGACTTACCGCAGCCTGAGTTTGTTCTTTGTTGACCGGGCGGAACGGTTTATCGTTCTGATGAGTCACCTGCAAAGCCAACGCTTCACCAGACGGCGTAGTCGTACTGGCATCGACTTCCCAGAATTCTTCCGGCACGAACGCTTTAATTTCACGCTCACGCTCAACCACCAGGCGAACCGCTACGGATTGCACACGCCCGGCGGAAAGACCGCGAGCGATCTTTTTCCACAACAGCGGAGAAACCATATAACCCACGACGCGATCCATAAAGCGACGCGCCTGCTGGGCATTAACACGATCAATATTCAGTTCGCCGGGTTTGTTGAACGCCTGGCGGATCGCGTTTTTAGTAATTTCGTTAAACACCACTCGGCTATAGCGAGCTTCATCACCCCCAATCACTTCCCGCAGGTGCCATGCAATGGCTTCCCCTTCGCGGTCAAGGTCGGTTGCGAGATAGATGTGGTCGGCTTTTTCAGCCAGTTGTTTCAGTTCAGAGACGACCTTCTCTTTACCAGGCAACACTTCATAGTGCGCCTCCCAATTGTGCCACGGGTCAACCCCCATACGGTTGACGAGAGCGCCACGTTCATCCTTTTTAGGCTTTTTAGCCGTTTTGGTGGAGGTAGAGTCGGCACTCTTTTTAGCAGCTGAGCCACTGGTCGGCAAATCGCGGATGTGACCGACACTGGATTTCACCACGTAGTCACTACCCAGATACTTGTTGATCGTTTTGGCTTTTGCCGGGGACTCAACGATGACAAGAGCTTTACCCATATTCACCTTACCTAATTTGATTCTTCCAGGAATGCGTCGCACATTGATAAACCTTCCACTGGCAACGAGTTACCGATATGGACTCGCTCTCTGCGGATATCAACCCCTTGTCGTGACTCTGTTCACGAAAATTCCGGTGACTGAGTTAACAGGTCTTGGCCTACAGGCGCTATAGCACGACGGAATTTTGGTCGAATGTCAAGCAAATCTATTGCCAGATTGACGAAAGCGTCACACTGTACCTGATAAAATCCGTTACGCAACTTTATTAGCATGCAAAATCCAAAGTTGCCAGTAAGGCGCTCCTGACGCCAGCGTGGTATATTTGTCTGCATGCCATGCCTGGCGTAGACTAATGTCCTTGTTTAAGGAGTAAATAATGAACAAAGAGACACAACCCATCGACCGCGAAACGCTGTTGAAAGAGGCCAACAAAATCATTCGTGAGCATGAGGACACACTCGCAGGAATTGAAGCCACCGGCGTCACGCAGCGTAATGGCGTGCTGGTGTTTACTGGCGATTACTTTTTAGATGAGCAAGGGCTGCCGACAGCGAAAAGCACTGCGGTGTTTAATATGTTCAAACACCTGGCACACGTGCTCTCGGAAAAATATCATCTGGTAGATTAAAGCAAAACGCGAGGCCTGAACCTCGCGTTTGTCTTTTACATCAAAGGCTTTTGCCCACGCTGCCACCAGCGTAGCAACAATCGGTCGACGCTCTCTGCCGCACTGCCGGTAAACCGATCGATTAACCGTTTACGCTGCATATAACGCACATTGACCACTTCTCGACCGTCCATCAGATTAAGAATCACTTCATCACTGGTGTTGATTTCGTCAACCAGGCCTTTCTCTACCGCCTGTTGCCCGTACCAGTGTTCACCGGTAGCCACCTCTTCAATATCCAGAGACGGACGCATACGTTTTACAAAATCTTTAAATAGCTGATGTGTTTCGTTCAGTTCTTCGCGGAATTTTTCGCGCCCTTCTTCAGTATTTTCACCCAGCAATGTCAGCGTGCGCTTATATTGCCCGGCAGTATGCAGTTCAATATCAATATCTTTACTTTTCAGGAAGCGGTTAAAGTTGGGCATTTGCGCTACCACACCGATGGAACCAACAATGGCAAACGGCGCAGAAACAATTTTGTCCGCCACACAGGCCATCATGTACCCGCCGCTGGCAGCCACTTTGTCTACCGTAACGGTTAAAGGAATGTTTTTATCGCGCAGACGCCGCAATTGTGAGGCTGCCAGGCCATAACCATGAACCATACCGCCGGGGCTTTCCAGACGCAAAACAACCTGATCCCGTGGCTTAAATGCCGCGAGTACTGCGGTTATCTCTTCACGTAATGAGTTAACTTCATGCGCGTCCATGCTGCCTTTGAAATCCAGTACCCAGACGCGGGGTTTACTGTCAGTCACCACCTCACCCAGTTTGGCTTTTGCTTTCGCTGCTTTCGCTTCTTGCTTGTGCTTTTTCTTCTGCGCTTTGTGCCACTGCTTTTGCTGATGCGGATCCATCAGCGCTGCTGCCAGTTCTTCTTTCATCTCCTTATATTGTTCGCTGAGATTGTTAACCCGTAACTCGCCACGCTGGCGTTTATTACGTTGAGCAACATTGACAATAATGGCGGCAACAGCCGCAATCGCCACAACAACAGTGACAATTTTCGCCAAAAACAAACCATATTCAGACAACAATTCCACGAGTCCCACCTTGGTTAAACAACGCTTTGCCTCACAGTTTACAACAGGCACGTTAAGCCGTCTCGCAGAGATATTCTTGACGAGAAAGTATGACAAAGTATTCATTTTGCGGCGTTATCGCCCCTGGCTGATTGAAATGCGCCTCTGTTTAAGGCATAACCCCTCAAAGTCATAAAGTACACTGGCAGCGCGACTGATGATGTCGTTGAGGAGTAGCCATGCATTACCAACCAAAACAAGATTTACTCAATGATCGTATTATCCTGGTAACCGGCGCCAGCGACGGCATTGGTCGTGAAGCCGCTCAGACTTATGCGCGTTATGGCGCGACAGTGATTTTACTGGGACGTAATGAAGAAAAATTACGTCAGGTCGCCCAGCGTATATTCGAAGAGACCGGACGTCATCCACAGTGGTTTATTCTCGATTTAATGACCTGCACATCCGAAGATTGCCATCAACTGGCACAGCGCATTGCCGTTAATTATCTGCGTCTGGACGGCGTTCTGCATAATGCCGGATTGCTTGGCGAAGTTTGCCCGATGAGTGAACAAAATCCGCAGGTCTGGCAGGATGTCATGCAGGTCAACGTTAATGCCACCTTTATGCTGACCCAGGCACTGCTTCCTTTATTACTCAAATCGGACGCCGGTTCGCTGGTCTTTACCTCATCAAGCGTCGGGCGTCAGGGTCGGGCTAATTGGGGTGCATACGCTGCCTCAAAATTTGCCACCGAAGGAATGATGCAGGTACTGGCCGATGAATATCAACAGCGCCTGCGCGTGAACTGCATTAACCCAGGCGGTACGCGCACCGCCATGCGTGCCAGCGCCTTCCCGACGGAAGATCCGCAGAAACTCAAAACCCCCGCTGATATCATGCCACTTTACCTCTGGCTGATGGGCGATGATAGCCGCCGTAAAACCGGCATGACCTTTGACGCCCAACCGGGCCGTAAACCAGGAATTTCCCAATGAGTGATGAACGCTACCAACAGCGTCAGCAGCGAGTTAAAGAAAAAGTGGATGCCCGTGTGGCGCAGGCCCAGGATGAACGCGGCATTATTATCGTTTTTACTGGCAATGGAAAAGGCAAAACCACAGCGGCATTTGGTACGGCAACACGCGCAGTAGGTCACGGAAAAAAAGTGGGCGTCGTGCAATTTATTAAGGGCACCTGGCCTAATGGCGAACGAAATCTGCTGGAGCCGCACGGCGTTGAGTTTCAGGTAATGGCAACTGGCTTCACCTGGGATACGCAAAACCGTGAGTCTGATACCGCTGCCTGCCGCGAAGTCTGGCAACATGCAAAACGAATGCTGGCGGATTCCTCACTGGATATGGTTTTGCTCGATGAGCTGACGTATATGGTGGCGTATGACTATTTGCCACTGGAAGAAGTGGTGCAGGCGTTAAATGAACGTCCACATCAACAGACGGTGATTATCACGGGTCGTGGTTGTCATCGGGATATTCTTGAATTGGCGGATACGGTAAGTGAATTACGCCCCATCAAACATGCGTTTGATGCCGGTGTAAAAGCGCAGATAGGGATTGATTACTAATCTGTAAAAATGCCGGATATGACGTCCGGCATACTTTGATTAACCGTTATTATTACGTCCGCCAGAACGACGACCGCCGCTCACCTGACTGTGACGTTTCACCGCACGACGAATCTGATTCGCCTTCATGCGACGACGGTCTTTTTCTACAGCGACTTTAGAGCTGGTTTCTGGCGGTAGCTCCACCAGTTCGCGCAGATAGTTAGTCTGGGCGAGGTCCAGCTCCGTCCAGCCACCGCGTGGCAGACCTTTTGGCAGTGGGATATCACCGTAACGAACACGGATCAGGCGGCTTACCTGCACACCAACCGCTTCCCACAAACGACGAACTTCACGGTTACGGCCTTCGGTCAGAGTAACGTTGTACCACTGGTTGATCCCTTCGCCGCCGCTGAACTTAATGGTTTTAAAGGCTGCCGGACCATCTTCCAACTGCACGCCACGACTCAAATCACGCAGTTTCGCGTCGTCAACCTGACCAAATACACGCACGGCATATTCACGTTCAACTTCACGGCTTGGGTGCATTAAACGGTTTGCCAGTTCACCGTCGGTGGTGAACAGCAACAGACCACAGGTATTAACGTCGAGACGACCTACGGCAATCCACCGTGCGCCACGCAGCTTCGGCAGACGGTCAAACACTGTTGGACGCCCTTCCGGGTCGTTACGGGTACATAACTCACCTTCCGGCTTGTAATAGGCCAGCACGCGACAAATTTGCTCAGCGGACTCACGCACCGAAATCAGGTGACCATCGATACGAATTTTCAGTCCAGGAGTAACTTCAACGCGATCGCCGAGTTTAGCAATTTTGCCATCAACACTCACACGGCCGGCTTCAATAATAGATTCGATTTCACGGCGAGAACCGTGGCCGGCACGCGCCAGCACTTTCTGTAGCTTTTCGCTCATAGAGCTTCCTTTTGGTGTCGCCTTCCCAGGCGTCTGATATGCTTTGTGCAACAGTGAGTCAGAACTTACATCTGACTCACTGATAGTAAAGTCTGTTCGAACTCTTCCGGCCTTAAGTCAACGACATGACGTTTTAACTGGCCTGGCTTTGAGGCGCAACATACTACACTATCTTTAGGGTTAAAGCTTGTTTCGATTAACATCAGCTTGATTACCAGCCACCACCGCCTGCGCCACCGCCACCGCCACCGCCACCGGCACTACTACCGGAATAACTTCGCCCCAACAAACTGGTATTAGCTCCCAGACTCAGGTGCATCTGTAATGAGAATAAAACGCCGCTACGGGCAATTTCCGGAGCGCGAACAGCCGCTGTAAGTGACAGAGTGATACGTGCTGCCCATTCTCTGCCAAGGTTTGCCGAGACCGCCCAACCTAACAAAGTGTAATCCAGTTTCCGTGTTTCCCCTTTCCGCCGCCGCCCACTGTGCGTTGCCGCCTCTTTACGCGCAAGATAGTTGACGATAGCCTCGCCGTGGGCATAACGTTGCTGCCCAGTTTGTGTAAACTGTGGCAGAAAAATATACCCCAGGGCGGTGAGATACCCCGTCAGGAAAACGGCACTAAAATAACCGGCTGGCATATACCAGTAAAAGAACACATCTCCGACATTGATGTAGAGAGAATAGAAAGCCACGCCTGAACAAATCAGTGGTAAAAACAAAGTGATGATTACACGATTAACGCAAGGCTTGTCATCATCGCGGGCAAACAAAAGCGCAAGGGAAGAAAACAAAAAAGGAAGAAGCCAGCAGGTCATGATAAACATATCAGCCACCAGACTCATACCTGCCCAGCCAACGGGACTCAGGTTTCCATAAAAAATGACTGCTAATATCGCCAGTCCGCCCCATTGCAAAAACGCATCCGGTCGGTAAAACGAAGACTTTTTACGCGGCAGATAAAATTTCTGCATCCGTAAAAATGCCCTGCGTAAGACTCTGTTGCGTCTCCCCGTAAGAACGACCTTATCGCCTTTACGAAATAACGCTTCCAGTAATAACTGCTCTGCGGGCAGTAGTACCTCATTATTTCTGGTCGCGCCTTCATTAACACGAATCAGGATTTGCTGGTTCTTGTCATACAGGTCTTCCAGATGAATTTTTCCTTTCACAATCAGATTTACGATATCGGCACAAAAACCTTTATCGTCGTAAACCAGCTTCGCATCGAGACGCAACATGCCAGGCGTGTAATCTGGGGGAATGATTTCAGTTTCACTCACATCTACCGGCGTAAATTGTGGCCTGCGCTTCCAGAGATATAACCATCCACACACCAGTAACAGACACGGTAACCAAATGATAAGAGACGATGTTGAGGGCAAAAAAAGATGGCTAAAAATATTCGTCGTGTGTTGTGCCGGGGCATTATCCAGCAAGGCATGAGGCCAACGGTAGAGTGCAGTGAAATCTTCACGGTAAAACGGATCGCGGGATTCAATTCTTCCGTCCTCAAGGATGCGGCCATTTCGATATGTGTCGCCCTCTTCTCCAGTAAAGAGATCGATTTCGCTAAATGGATTACCCGCAATATCAGGCAACTTGAGTGAAAATCGGGTCTTATAGATTTCAAACGGCCAGTTATTACCAGTTACGTTCCAGATAAGCAGGTCAGAATCACCCTCACGCAGTACAGCATTTTCAACCTGGTAATGAATTTGATAATGATAATCGCCTTGTGGCAAGAAACGCTGCTTATCGCCCACGACAATACTCATCAACCCGATATGCCAGTCAAGTTGCCAGGGTTCAGGAATACCATCACGAGTGACGCCAATAATGCGATAGTTTAGCAGCGCCGCATCACCATTAGGCTGCATCCATAATCGAGGCAAATCACGATAAAATCCATGCTTAATCTGCTGATTTCTCGCCTGAAAATGAATGTTCTCTTTAATGTCGAGCACCCCATCAGGTTGCATGGTGGCCTCAACATCAAAGAGCGAGATCCCTTCTTCATGATAAGGAATCTCCATGTTTTTCGCGTAACCCAGCGATGAGTAAAGCAGCCCAGCTATCAACAGCAAAATGCAGCGAAATGTCCCTGCCATAATCTTCCATCCGTGGAACGCAATTTTTTATAAGAAAGGCTTCACATCACCTACGCCTTCACGCACCACGACTGGCGTATCATCGGTGAGGTCGATGACCGTTGTCGGTTTCTGGCCGAGATAACCGCCGTGAATGATCAAATCCACCTGTTTTTCCAGACGGTCTTTAATTTCTTCCGGATCGGATTCGGTAAATTCGCTGCCCGGCAGCATCAACGAAGTGGAAAGCATCGGTTCACCCAGCACCTCAAGTAACGCCTGGGCGATGGGGTTTGACGGCACGCGCATCCCGATGGTTTTGCGTTTTTCCTGCAACAAACGGCGTGGCACTTCCTTCGTCCCCTTAAGGATGAAGGTATAGTTACCTGGCGTGTTGTTTTTCATCAGACGAAACGCGACGTTATCCACAAAGGAATAGGTCGAAAGTTCAGAAAGATCGCGACACATCAGGGTAAAGTTGTGACCGTCCGGCAGCTGGCGAATACGACAAATACGCTCCATGGCGTTTTTATCTTCAATTTTACAGCCGAGCGCATAGCCGGAATCGGTTGGATAGACAATCACCCCGCCTTTACGCACGATCTCCACCGCCTGATTGATCAGACGTTGCTGCGGGTTATCAGGATGAATATAAAAAAACTGACTCATAATTCCCTCTCTGTGGTGTTCTGCGGCTGTTCCCATAGCTGCCAGACGCCTTCAACACCTGCGGGCAGCCAGAGTTTACGACCCAGTTCGATCCACGGGCATGGCTGATGAAAATCAGATCCTTGTGATGCCCATAAATGGTGCTGACGCGCAAGTGTCGCCAGTTGGGTGCGTTCATTGGGCGATTGCTGGCACTGCGCGACTTCCATCGCGTCGCCGTGGTGTTCGGCAAAATGCGCAACCAATCTTTTCAGCCATTTAGCACTAAGATTGTACCGCCCAGGATGAGCTAGTACCGCCTTACCGCCAGAATGATGAATGACATCAATAGCTTGTTCTATTGTACACCACTGTGGCGGAACGTATCCGGTTTTCCCGCGCGCCAGATACTTTTTAAAGACATCCGCCATTGAACTGGCTTTGCCGCACTCCACAAGGAAACGAGCAAAATGACCGCGCGTCACCGCACCGCCCTGCGCCAGCCGTTGCGCGCCTTCCAGCGCACCAGGTATTTGCGCTTTTTCAAGTCTTTCGGCAATTAGCTGCGCCCGCTGATTGCGCCGTTCTGTCTGCTGCGCGAGGAACTCACACATTAGCGGATGAGTAATATCAATATTCAGCCCGACAATATGAATTTCATGATTTTCCCAGACCGTGGAAATTTCCACGCCGGGAATAAGATTCAGCGCCAACCCCGAACGTGAAATTTCCTCTCTTGCTGGCGCGATTGCGGCTGTGGTGTCATGGTCGGTGATCGCCAGGGTGCCGACGCGCATCTCGACTGCACGGTGCACCAATGCTTCTGGCGTCAGACAGCCATCGGAAGCTGTCGTATGGCTGTGCAGGTCGTAAATCACTGCGTAATTCGTGTCGCTCAAGGCGCACTCCCGTTCTGGATAATGTTTTTTGCGCCGACATCATAACGGTTCTGGCAAATATTCTGAAATGAGCTGTTGACAATTAATCATTGAACTAGTTAACTAGTACGAAAGTTCACGCAAAAAGGGTATCGACAATGAAAGCAATTTTCGTACTGAAAGGTTGGTGGCGCACTTCCTGAAACGGGCAGTGTATTCACCATGCGTAAAGCAATCAGATACCCAGCCCGCCTAATCAGCGGGCTTTTTTTTGAACAAAATTAGAGAATAACAATGCAAACACAAAAACCGAATCTCGAATTGCTAACCTGCGAAGGCGCTTATCGCGACAATCCCACCGCGCTTTTTCACCAGTTGTGTGGGGATCGTCCGGCAACGCTGCTGCTGGAATCCGCAGATATCGACAGCAAAGATGATTTAAAAAGCCTGCTGCTGGTAGACAGTGCGCTGCGCATTACAGCATTAGGTGACACTGTCACAATCCAGGCGCTTTCCGGCAATGGCGAAACCCTGCTGACACTACTGGATAACGCCCTGCCTGCGGGGGTGGAAAATGAACAATCACCAAACTGCCGTGTGCTGCGCTTCCCCGCTGTCAGTCCACTGCTGGATGAAGACGCCCGCTTATGCTCCCTTTCGGTTTTTGACGCTTTCCGCTTATTGCAGAATCTGTTGAATGTACCGAAGGAAGAACGGGAAGCGATGTTCTTTGGCGGCCTGTTCTCTTATGACCTGGTCGCGGGGTTTGAAGATTTACCGCAATTGTCAGCGGAAAATAACTGCCCTGATTTCTGTTTTTATCTCGCTGAAACGCTGATGGTGATTGACCATCAGAAAAAAAGCACCCGCATTCAGGCCAGCCTGTTTGCGCCGAATGAAGAAGAAAAACAGCGTCTCACTGCACGCCTGAACGAACTACGTCAGCAACTGACCGAAGCCGCGCCGCCGCTGCCAGTGGTTTCCGTACCGCATATGCGTTGTGAATGTAATCAGAGCGATGAAGAGTTCGGTGGCGTAGTGCGTTCGTTGCAAAAAGCGATTCGCGCCGGAGAAATTTTCCAGGTCGTCCCCTCTCGCCGTTTCTCACTGCCCTGCCCGTCACCGCTGGCAGCCTATTACGTGCTGAAAAAGAGTAACCCCAGCCCGTATATGTTTTTTATGCAGGATGATGATTTCACTCTGTTCGGTGCGTCGCCGGAAAGTTCGCTCAAGTATGACGCCACCAGCCGCCAGATTGAAATCTACCCGATTGCAGGAACACGCCCACGAGGTCGTCGCGCCGATGGTTCACTGGACAGAGACCTCGACAGCCGCATAGAACTGGAGATGCGTACCGACCATAAAGAGCTTTCGGAACATCTGATGCTGGTGGATCTCGCCCGTAATGATCTGGCACGCATTTGCACCCCCGGCAGCCGCTACGTTGCCGACCTCACCAAAGTTGACCGTTACTCTTACGTGATGCATCTCGTCTCCCGCGTTGTCGGTGAATTGCGCCACGATCTTGACGCCCTGCACGCTTATCGCGCCTGTATGAATATGGGCACATTAAGCGGTGCGCCGAAAGTGCGCGCCATGCAGTTAATTGCCGAAGCGGAAGGTCGTCGACGCGGCAGTTACGGCGGCGCGGTAGGTTATTTCACCGCACACGGCGATCTCGACACCTGCATTGTGATCCGCTCGGCACTGGTGGAAAACGGCATCGCCACCGTGCAGGCCGGTGCTGGCGTGGTTCTTGATTCTGTTCCGCAGTCGGAAGCCGACGAAACCCGTAATAAAGCCCGCGCTGTACTGCGCGCTATCGCCACCGCGCATCATGCACAGGAGACTTTCTGATGGCTGACATTCTGCTGCTCGATAATATCGACTCTTTTACTTACAACCTGGCAGATCAGTTGCGCAGCAATGGTCATAACGTGGTGATTTACCGCAACCATATTCCGGCGCAGACCTTAATTGAACGCCTGGCGACGATGAGCAATCCGGTGCTGATGCTTTCTCCTGGCCCCGGTGTGCCGAGCGAAGCGGGTTGTATGCCGGAACTGCTTACTCGTCTGCGCGGCAAGCTGCCGATTATTGGCATTTGCCTCGGTCATCAGGCGATTGTCGAAGCCTATGGGGGTTATGTCGGCCAGGCGGGCGAAATTCTGCACGGTAAAGCGTCGAGCATTGAACATGACGGTCAGGCGATGTTTGCCGGGTTAACAACCCCTCTGCCAGTGGCGCGTTATCACTCGCTGGTTGGCAGTAACATTCCGGCCGGTTTAACCATCAACGCCCATTTTAATGGCATGGTGATGGCGGTTCGTCATGATGCGGATCGCGTCTGTGGATTCCAGTTCCATCCGGAATCCATTCTCACCACCGAGGGCGCTCGCTTGCTGGAACAAACGCTGGCCTGGGCGCAGCAAAAGCTGGAACCCACCAACACGCTGCAACCGATTCTGGAAAAACTGTATCAGGCGCAGACCCTTAGTCAGCAGGAAAGCCACCAGCTTTTTTCAGCGGTGGTGCGTGGCGAACTGAAACCGGAACAACTGGCGGCGGCGCTGGTGAGCATGAAAATTCGCGGCGAGCACCCGAACGAAATCGCCGGAGCAGCAACTGCCCTTCTGGAAAATGCTGCGCCGTTCCCGCGCCCGGATTATCTGTTTGCCGATATTGTCGGCACCGGCGGTGACGGCAGCAACAGTATCAACATTTCTACCGCCAGTGCTTTTGTTGCAGCAGCCTGTGGGCTGAAAGTGGCGAAACACGGCAACCGCAGCGTCTCCAGTAAATCGGGTTCTTCGGATCTGCTGGCGGCGTTCGGTATTAATCTTGATATGAACGCCGATAAATCGCGCCAGGCGCTGGATGAGTTAGGCGTCTGTTTCCTCTTTGCACCGAAATATCACACCGGATTCCGCCACGCGATGCCGGTTCGTCAGCAACTGAAAACCCGCACTCTGTTCAACGTGCTGGGGCCATTGATTAACCCGGCGCATCCGCCGCTGGCGTTAATTGGTGTTTATAGTCCGGAGCTGGTACTGCCGATTGCCGAAACGCTGCGCGTGTTGGGGTATCAACGCGCAGCGGTTGTGCACAGCGGCGGAATGGATGAAGTTTCGTTACACGCACCAACGATTGTTGCCGAGTTGCACGATGGCGAAATTAAAAGCTATCAGTTGACCGCAGAAGATTTTGGCCTGACGCCCTACCACCAGGAACAACTGGCAGGCGGAACGCCGGAAGAAAACCGTGACATTTTAACACGTTTGTTACAAGGTAAAGGCGACGCCGCCCATGAGGCAGCCGTCGCGGCGAATGTCGCCATGTTAATGCGCCTGCATGGCCAGGAAGATCTGCAAGCCAATGCGCAAACCGTTCTTGAGGTACTGCGTAGTGGTTCCGCTTACGACAGAGTCACCGCACTGGCGGCACGAGGGTAAATGATGCAAACCGTTTTAGCGAAAATCGTCGCGGACAAGGCGATTTGGGTAGAAGCCCGTAAACAGCAGCAACCACTTGCCAGTTTTCAGAATGAAATTCAGCCGAGCACGCGACATTTTTATGATGCGCTACAGGGTGCACGTACCGCATTTATTCTGGAATGCAAGAAAGCGTCGCCATCAAAAGGCGTGATCCGTGATGATTTCGATCCGGCACGCATTGCCTCGATTTATAAGCATTACGCTTCGGCAATTTCGGTGCTGACTGATGAGAAATATTTCCAGGGAAGCTTTGATTTCCTCCCCATCGTCAGCCAAATCGCCCCGCAGCCGATTTTATGTAAAGACTTCATTATCGATCCTTACCAGATCTATCTGGCGCGCTATTACCAGGCCGATGCCTGCTTATTAATGCTTTCAGTACTGGATGACGAACAATATCGCCAGCTTGCCGCCGTCGCCCACAGTCTGGAGATGGGTGTGCTGACCGAAGTCAGTAATGAAGAGGAACTGGAGCGCGCCATTGCATTGGGGGCAAAGGTCGTTGGCATCAACAACCGCGATCTGCGTGATTTGTCGATTGATCTCAACCGCACGCGCGAGCTTGCGCCAAAACTGGGGCACAAAGTGACGGTGATCAGCGAATCCGGCATTAATACTTACGCTCAGGTGCGCGAATTAGGCCACTTCGCTAACGGCTTTTTGATTGGCTCGGCGCTGATGGCGCACGACGATCTAAACGCCGCCGTGCGCCGGGTGTTGTTGGGTGAGAATAAAGTGTGTGGCCTGACGCGTGGGCAAGATGCTAAAGCAGCTTATGACGCAGGCGCGATTTACGGTGGGTTGATTTTTGTTGCGACATCACCGCGTTGCGTCAGCGTTGAACAGGCGCAGGAAGTGATGGCTGCGGCACCGTTGCAGTATGTTGGCGTGTTCCGCAATCACGATATTGCCGATGTGGCAGGCAAAGCTAAGGTGTTATCGCTGGTGGCAGTGCAACTGCATGGCAGTGAAGATCAGCAATATATCGACGCACTGCGTGATGCTCTGCCAGCAAACGTTGCCATCTGGAAAGCATTGAGCGTTGGAGAAACCCTGCCCGCGCGCGATTTTCAGCACGTTGATAAATATGTTTTCGATAACGGCCAGGGCGGAAGCGGGCAACGTTTCGACTGGTCACTGTTAAACGGTCAATCGCTTGGCAACGTTCTGCTGGCGGGTGGCTTAGGCGCAGATAACTGCGTGGAAGCGGCACAAACCGGCTGCGCCGGGCTTGATTTTAATTCTGCTGTAGAGTCGCAACCGGGCATCAAAGACGCACGTCTTTTGGCCTCGGTTTTCCAGACACTGCGCGCATATTAAGGAAAGGAACAATGACAACATTACTTAACCCGTATTTTGGTGAGTTTGGCGGCATGTACGTGCCACAAATCCTGATGCCTGCCCTGCGCCAGCTGGAAGAAGCCTTCGTCAGCGCACAAAAAGATCCAGAATTTCAGGCGCAGTTTAATGATCTGCTAAAAAACTATGCCGGACGCCCGACCGCGCTGACTAAATGCCAGAATATTACGGCCGGCACTAACACCACGTTGTACCTGAAGCGTGAAGATTTACTGCACGGCGGCGCACATAAAACAAACCAGGTGCTGGGTCAGGCCTTACTGGCGAAGCGGATGGGTAAAACCGAAATCATCGCCGAAACCGGTGCCGGTCAGCATGGTGTGGCGTCTGCCCTTGCCAGCGCCCTGCTTGGCCTGAAATGTCGAATTTATATGGGTGCCAAAGACGTCGAACGTCAGTCGCCCAACGTTTTTCGTATGCGCTTAATGGGCGCGGAAGTGATTCCGGTACATAGCGGTTCCGCGACGCTGAAAGATGCCTGTAACGAGGCGCTGCGCGACTGGTCAGGCAGTTATGAAACCGCGCACTATATGCTGGGCACCGCAGCTGGCCCGCATCCTTACCCGACCATTGTGCGTGAGTTTCAACGGATGATTGGCGAAGAAACCAAAGCACAGATTCTGGAAAGAGAAGGTCGCCTACCGGACGCCGTTATCGCCTGTGTTGGCGGCGGTTCGAATGCCATCGGGATGTTTGCTGATTTCATCAACGAAACCGACGTTGGCCTGATTGGCGTGGAGCCAGGCGGTCACGGTATCGAAACCGGCGAGCACGGTGCACCATTGAAACATGGTCGTGTGGGCATCTATTTCGGTATGAAAGCGCCGATGATGCAGACAGAAGACGGGCAGATTGAAGAATCTTACTCCATCTCAGCCGGGCTGGATTTCCCGTCTGTCGGCCCGCAACACGCGTATCTCAACAGCACTGGACGCGCTGATTATGTCTCAATTACCGATGATGAAGCACTGGACGCCTTTAAAACGCTGTGCCTGCATGAAGGGATTATTCCGGCGCTGGAATCCTCCCATGCCCTGGCTCATGCGCTGAAAATGATGCGCGAAAACCCGGAAAAAGAGCAGCTGCTGGTGGTTAACCTTTCCGGTCGCGGCGACAAAGACATCTTCACCGTTCACGATATTTTGAAAGCACGAGGGGAAATCTGATGGAACGCTACGAATCTCTGTTTGCCCGTTTGAAGGAGCGCAAAGAAGGCGCATTCGTTCCTTTCGTCACGCTCGGTGATCCGGGCATTGAGCAGTCGCTGAAAATTATCGATACGCTAATTGAAGCCGGTGCTGACGCGCTGGAGTTAGGCATCCCCTTCTCTGACCCGCTGGCAGATGGCCCGACGATTCAAAACGCCACACTGCGTGCTTTTGCGGCGGGTGTGACCCCGGCACAATGTTTTGAAATGCTGGCACTGATTCGCCAGAAACACCCGAATATTCCCATTGGCCTTCTGATGTATGCCAACCTGGTGTTTAACAAAGGTATTGATGAGTTTTATGCCCAGTGCGAGAAAGTCGGCGTCGATTCGGTGCTGGTTGCCGATGTGCCCGTGGAAGAGTCTGCGCCCTTCCGCCAAGCTGCGTTGCGCCATAACGTCGCACCTATATTTATCTGCCCGCCGAATGCCGACGATGATTTGCTGCGTCAGATAGCCTCTTATGGTCGTGGTTACACCTATTTATTGTCGCGTGCGGGCGTGACCGGCGCAGAAAACCGCGCCGCGTTACCCCTCAATCATCTGGTTGCGAAGCTGAAAGAGTACAACGCTGCACCTCCATTGCAGGGATTTGGTATTTCCGCCCCGGATCAGGTAAAAGCAGCGATTGATGCAGGAGCTGCGGGCGCGATTTCTGGTTCGGCCATTGTTAAAATCATCGAGCAACATATTAATGAGCCAGAGAAAATGTTGGTGGCATTGAAAGCTTTTATACAACCGATGAAAGCGGCAACACGCAGTTAATCCCACAGCCGTCAGTTCTGCTGGCGGCATTTTGTATTCCTTTAACGAAGCCAGAAAAATCTTAATTTTATTTATTATTTGCCTTTTTACCGTTTCGCTTAACCCTAACATACGTCAACTTACGTCATTTTTCCGCCCAACAGTAATATAATCAAACAAATTAATCCCGCAACATAACACCAGTAAAATCAATAATTTTTCCTAAGTCACTTATTCCTCAGGCAATTATTAATATATCCAGAACCTTCCTCAAAATATATTTTCCACCCTCCCTCCTTGCCACGCTTAATTTGACTAATTCTTATTAGCGACTAATTTTAATGAGTGTCGGCACACAACACTCATATTAATCAAACAATGCAACGTAACGGGAGAAATAACATGGCCGAACATCGTGGTGGTTCAGGAAATTTCGCCGAAGATCGTGAGAAGGCATCCGACGCAGGTCGTAAAGGTGGTCAGCACAGCGGCGGTAATTTTAAAAACGATCCGCAACGCGCATCCGAAGCGGGTAAAAAAGGCGGTCAACAAAGCGGTGGTAATAAATCAGGAAAATCCTGATCCACCGTTAATTATTAATATCAGCTGATAAAGATAATTGTATCTGCGGGCCGTATGGCTCGCAGTGATTTCACTGGAGAAAAATATGAATATGAAGACCATTGAAGATGTATTTATTCACCTGCTTTCAGACACCTACAGCGCAGAAAAACAGTTAACTCGCGCGCTGGCAAAACTTTCCAGAGCGACATCAAACGAAAAACTAAGTCAGGCTTTTCATGCGCACCTTGAGGAAACTCATGGACAGATAGAACGTATTGATCAAGTCGTAGAATCCGAATCAAATCTTAAAATTAAACGCATGAAGTGCGTAGCAATGGAAGGACTCATTGAAGAAGCTAATGAGGTCATTGAGAGCACAGAAAAAAACGAAGTGCGTGACGCCGCGCTCATTGCAGCTGCACAGAAAGTCGAGCACTATGAGATCGCCAGTTACGGGACCTTAGCGACGCTGGCTGAACAATTAGGTTACCGTAAAGCAGCGAAGCTTCTGAAAGAAACTCTGGAAGAAGAAAAGGCCACTGACATCAAACTGACTGATCTGGCTCTTAATAACGTAAATAAGAAAGCCGAAAATAAAGCCTGAAATATGAACTTCAACTTTCAGTAATTTTATAAAGAGGACATTTTCATGAATCGTATTGAACATTATCATGACTGGCTACGTGACGCCCACGCAATGGAAAAGCAAGCCGAATCTATGCTTGAATCCATGGCCAGCCGTATAGATAATTATCCTGAACTACGCGCTCGTATTGAACAACATCTTAGTGAAACCAAAAACCAGATTGTTCAACTGGAAACTATTCTTGATCGTAATGACATTTCACGTTCAGTCATTAAAGATTCCATGAGTAAAATGGCTGCGCTTGGGCAGTCTATCGGTGGTATTTTTCCTTCTGATGAAATTGTGAAAGGTTCCATTAGCGGCTATGTCTTCGAGCAATTTGAAATCGCCTGCTATACCTCACTATTAGCTGCGGCAAAAAATGCCGGTGATACAGCCTCTATTCCGGTCATCGAAGCGATTTTAAATGAGGAAAAGCAAATGGCCGACTGGCTAATTCAGCATATTCCGCAAACAACTGAGAAATTTTTAATTCGTGCTGAAACTGATGGCGTAGAAGCGAAGAAATAATACCCTTTATACCATGTCCTTATTGACCCCGTAATTACGGGGTCATTTTTGCGGGGAATTAAAAACGATATCCTGCGGAGAACATAAACACCCACGGATCGAGGCGTACACTGTCGTGTTGCTGTGCACCGCCCAGTTTATAATTTGCGGTAGTATCGATATCCATGTACCAGACTGACATGTTAACCAACCAGTCACGGTTAATCAGATAATCCACCCCAACCTGCCCGGCAGCGCCCCAGGAATCTTTCAGACTGAGATCGGAAAGCCCGGCCTCTTTGCCATGATCGTTAAATCCATTATCAAAGAACGTGGTGTAGTTAATACCGGCACCAACGTAAGGACGGAATTTGCTGCTGGCATCACCAAAATACCACTGCGCCATCAGTGTTGGCGGCAGATGATGGACTGTTGCAATATCACCGGTCGCGCGAGTACCGATTTTATGGCGGAAAGGCGTCGCTGCCAGTAATTCAACACCGATATTGTCAGTCGCCATATACGTAAACGTCAGGCCCAACTGAGTGTTATTAGTCACGCTAAATCCCCCCAGACTTCCTAACGTACCACCAGCGCCTTCTGTCGGACGCACAGTCGCAGAACCTGCACGCATAAAAAACTCGCCTGCTTCATGCGCAAAGGCTGTGCCAGAGAGAAGTGTTGTTACTGCCAAAGCCGCCACTGTTAATTTTTTCATATCCGCTCCGTCGTTATGGTTATAAAAACGTGACAAATATACCTACATTGGGGTAACAAATGATCCTACACAGATCACACTACATCCTCTAAATCACCCTTTATTGATCTGGATTAATTTAGAAGTTGCATCACAAATCCTGGTTAATGTGATTTAAATCAATTTTCGAATATTTGCGCTGCGCAAATATTAACGCGCTCGCCACTTGCTCCCGTCTGCACACATAAATGCCAACAATTACCTCCGCTTTACAAAGATATGCTTTTCCATACATGACCTGATGCTGCCACTGAGAGGCTAACCAGGGTACAATTGCCCGCTAATTAACACCTGCATAAAACTCAAGGAGAGTGCATGTCTATCACGGCGCAGTCCGTATACCGTGACACCGGAAATTTCTTCCGTAATCAATTTATGACCATTCTGTTGGTATCGTTGCTTTGTGCATTTATCACAGTGGTGTTAGGACATGTTTTCTCACCCAGTGACGCTCAACTTGCGCAGCTCAATGACGGTGTACCCGTTAGTGGCGGCGGTGGGTTGTTCGACCTGGTACAAAATATGTCCCCGGAACAACAGCAGATTTTGCTGCGTGCGTCCGCTGCTTCTACCTTTTCAGGATTAATCGGTAACGCCATTCTTGCGGGCGGCGTATTATTAATGATCCAGCTAGTGTCCGCCGGTCAGCGGGTCAGCGCATTACGGGCAATTGGCGCGAGCGCTCCGGTATTACCGAAGCTATTCTTGCTAATCCTCCTGACAACATTGATTGTGCAAATAGGCATCATGCTGGTGGTCGTTCCTGGTATCATCATGGCCATCCTGCTGGCGTTGGCTCCCGTGATGCTGGTCCAGGATAAAATGGGCGTTTTCGCCTCCATGCGCAGCAGTATGCGGCTGACATGGGCGAATATGCGTCTGGTGGCACCTGCGGTATTGAGTTGGTTACTGGCAAAAACTCTGTTGTTGCTGTTTGCCTCTTCGTTTGCCGCATTAACCCCAGAAATTGGCGCTGTACTGGCGAACACCTTGAGCAACCTGATTTCAGCCGTATTGCTCATCTATCTGTTCCGTCTGTATATGTTGATTCGCCAATAACCCTAAGCATTTGATTACGGAATCGTAAAATGAAGCAGTTTCTTGATTTTCTACCGCTGGTTGTCTTCTTCGCGTTCTATAAGATTTATGACATCTATGCGGCAACTGCGGCGCTGATCGTCGCCACAGCGATTGCGCTTATTTATAGCTGGGTTCGCTTTCGTAAGGTTGAGAAGATGGCTCTGATCACCTTTGTTCTGGTGGTTGTCTTCGGTGGTCTGACGCTATTCTTCCACAATGATGAGTTTATTAAATGGAAGGTCACCGTAATTTACGCACTGTTTGCCGGTGCTCTGTTGGTTAGCCAATGGGTAATGAAAAAGCCGCTGATTCAACGTATGTTGGGTAAAGAGCTTACCCTGCCGCAGCCAGTATGGTCGAAGTTGAATCTGGCCTGGGCAGTCTTTTTTATCCTTTGCGGGCTGGCAAACATCTATATCGCTTTCTGGCTACCACAAAATATTTGGGTCAACTTCAAAGTGTTCGGTCTGACCGCCCTCACCTTAATCTTCACGCTGTTAAGCGGTATCTATATCTACCGCCACATGCCACAGGAAGATAAATCATAACCAGACTGCCAGTCCTTCGGGGCTGGCGCTGTATCTCCTCTGTTCTCCTCAGGAAAATCATAGTAGCATCGCGCCTGTGATTTTCCTTTTTAGTCGGTTTTACCATGTCAACAACACATAACGTCCCCCAGGGCGATCTGGTTTTACGAACTTTAGCCATGCCTGCCGATACCAATGCCAATGGTGACATCTTTGGTGGTTGGTTAATGTCGCAGATGGATATTGGTGGTGCCATTCTGGCAAAAGAAATTGCACACGGTCGCGTAGTAACCGTGCGGGTTGAAGGAATGACTTTCTTGCGGCCGGTTGCGGTCGGCGATGTAGTGTGCTGCTATGCACGCTGTGTCCAAAAAGGGACAACATCTGTCAGTATTAATATTGAAGTGTGGGTGAAAAAGGTGGCGTCTGAACCACTTGGGCAACGCTATAAAGCGACGGAAGCATTATTTAAGTATGTCGCTGTAGATCCTGAAGGAAAGCCTCGCGCCTTACCCGTTGAGTAATAGTCAAAAGCCTCCGGTCGGAGGCTTTTGACTTTTTACTTACTGAATTTCGGTGGTGCCGTTAATTTTAAACAGAATATTTACCACAATTCCACTTCCTGGCTTACCCGGCTCGTAACGCCATCTGCGCATCGCGTTTTTCACTTCGCGCTCAAACATGTTTGCGGGTTTGGCGGAAAGAATTTGTACGTTATCCACGCGACCATCCGGTGTAACGTCAAATTTAACTTTAACCTGCCCTTCAATGCGCAATGCCTGCGCACGCGCTGGATACTGCGGCTGATTGCGGCTTAATGCGCGTGGTCCTGAAGCCACACTAGTGACTGGTTTGCTGGTTGCAGCCGTTGCAGTGCTGGTGGTCGGGCGCGCTGGTGCCGTATTTTCAAACGGTGATGCCGGACGCGACTCCGCTGGTTTAACATCGCGCTTTGGCTGTTCCTGCACCTTTTTCACTGGCTTCGGTTTTGGCTTAGGTTTTGGCTTCGGCTTTTCAATGACCACCGGCGCTTCTTTTGGCGGTTCAGGTATCGGCTCAGGTTCCGGCTCTACCACCGGCTCCGGCGGCGGCTGAACGGCTTGTGGCGGTTCGAGATCCGCTGGCGCAACCATGGTGACAGAAATCGGCTGCGCGGGCGCAGGTAGTTCAATAACCTGATGTACCGAGGTATAGAGTAGACCCGCCACGACAGCACCGTGAATGCAGACTGAAAGTAACGTCGGCCAGGGGAAGCGGCGAGGTAAATCAAGGGTCATTGAAGTCATAATCATTTCAGTAGAAAAACCAGGCCTCAATTTTAAATGCAAATAGCAATCATATTCAATAACACAAAACGATCAGGATCAGTGAAAACGCAATTTTTGGCGTAATTGACCTGACTTTATCCAGACTCTTAACAAAGACATCATCTTTCCGTTGCAGATCTTCGCCCTTTCAAATAACGTACTTTACAACTTTTCCGAACAAGGAGTTGTGCCCGTGTTGTATGTAATTTACGCTCAAGACAAAGCCGATAGTCTCGAAAAACGTCTTTCCGTTCGTCCGGCACATTTAGCGCGTTTGCAGTTACTGCATGATGAAGGTCGTTTGCTGACTGCGGGACCAATGCCAGCAGTTGATAGCAATGATCCTGGTGCCGCAGGTTTTACAGGTTCGACGGTGATTGCTGAATTTGAATCTCTGGAAGCAGCGCAAGCATGGGCTGATGCCGATCCTTACGTGGCGGCTGGAGTGTATGAACACGTTTCAGTAAAGCCCTTTAAGAAAGTGTTCTGAATAGAGGCTCAACATCTTAGAACACGGTTTTAGCAACCGTGTTCTTGTTTGGCCTTTCCTTGTAGGTATGCCATCGCAGCCGCTATAACAAACAGATAATAACTTTATCTGTATTTCTTTATACGATGTCAGCATATTCAGGAAAAATGCCCCTCCCTGACAAGGTATTGCTCAATCAAATCCTTTGATTACTGCGGATAAAGTCATCTACTATTGTTTAACATATTCACGCGTCGCATGTATGCTCACATTATGTACGCGTAGAGATAATTAAACAAAATTGTGGTTACAGAGGTATCAGTGAGTCACTGGGCTACATTCAAGCAAACAGCAGTAAATTTATGGGTGACCCTGCGGCACGATATTATCGCGCTAGCCGTCTTTTCAAATGGATTGCTTATTTTTAAAACAATCTATGGTATGTCGGTCAATCTGCTCGATATTTTCCATATCCAGGCATTTTCGGAACTTGATCTCTCCTTGCTGGCCAATGCGCCGCTGTTTATGCTCGGCGTCTTTCTTGTTCTGAATTCGATCGGCTTGTTATTTCGAGCAAAACTGGCATGGGCAATCAGTATTATTTTGTTGTTGATTACGCTGATCTACACCTTGCATTTTTATCCCTGGCTGAAATTTAGTATTGGTTTTTGCATCTTTACGCTGGTGATTCTGCTGGTGCTGCGCAAAGACTTCTCACACAGTAGTGCCGCCGCCGGGACAATTTTTGCTTTTATTAGTTTTACGACGTTACTGTTTTACTCCACCTACGGCGCGCTGTATTTAAGTGAGGGTTTCAATCCGCGAATAGAGAGCCTGATGACTGCTTTCTATTTTTCGATAGAAACTATGTCAACCGTGGGCTATGGCGATATCGTTCCCGTGTCTGAATCGGCACGCCTGTTTACTATTTCAGTCATTATTTCCGGCATTACCGTTTTCGCCACCTCCATGACCTCTATTTTTGGTCCTCTTATCCGAGGAGGATTCAATAAACTAGTGAAAGGAAACAAGCATACGATGAATCGTAAAGATCACTTTATTGTTTGCGGTCACTCCATTCTGGCAATCAACACGATTCTGCAACTGAATCAACGCGGACAAAACGTGACTGTTATCAGCAATTTGCCAGAAGATGACATCAAACAACTTGAGCAACGATTAGGCGACAATGCTGATGTTATTCCCGGTGACAGCAATGACAGTTCGGTATTAAAAAAAGCGGGAATCGATCACTGTCGGGCTATTCTGGCGCTCAGTGATAACGATGCAGATAACGCTTTTGTCGTCCTGTCAGCCAAAGATATGAGCAAAGATGTCAAAACGGTGCTGGCCGTCAGCGATAGCAAAAACCTGAATAAAATTAAAATGGTACATCCGGACATCATTCTTTCGCCGCAGCTTTTTGGCAGCGAAATTCTGGCGCGGGTTTTAAATGGTGAAGAGATTAATAATGATATGCTCGTCTCAATGTTGCTGAACTCCGGGCATGGTATTTTCAGCGATGACGATGAAACGAAAACTGACAGTAATGAATCGGCGCAAAAATAGATTTAAAAGGCTGAAGGTAAACTTGCTGGGCACCGCAATGGTGCCCGGAACATTCAGATATTGTAGATCGCAAACAATAACGAGTTACGCTGTTTGTTTAGAATGCACTTCCTGATGCTGTGGATACGCATATTTCGGCGAGACTGCCCCTCAAGCCAACGCGATTTACGCCGGCTAGCCTGACGCTGCATACGCCAGCGTCCCACTTCCGTTCTACTCCGCTTCATGTTAACTACTCTATGCAATAACAGAATGGTCATTATACCCTCGCCCCCGACGCTGACTAGTGCTTTTCCCGCGTTTTTATTTGCCAGATGAATCCATATGCGTAAACTCATAACAATGCGCTTTCAAAAGGATTTCTAATCTATGACAACCGTTTATACGTTGGTGAGTTGGTTGGCCATTCTGGGATACTGGTTGCTCATTGCAGGCGTAACATTACGCATTCTAATGAAACGACGTGCAGTTCCCTCCGCCATGGCCTGGCTGTTAATCATTTATATTCTGCCTCTGGTCGGAATTATTGCCTATCTTGCAGTCGGCGAACT
The DNA here is from genome assembly GCF_002965765.1 of Escherichia sp. MOD1-EC6819. Lineage (NCBI taxonomy): Bacteria > Pseudomonadati > Pseudomonadota > Gammaproteobacteria > Enterobacterales > Enterobacteriaceae > Escherichia > Escherichia sp. MOD1-EC6819. The sequence goes on from NZ_PTRG01000004.1 coordinate 131,994, forward strand.
CCACTTAGGTAAACGCCGTGCCGAACGCGCCAGAGCGATGTGGCCTTCTACCGCTAAATGGCTTAACGATCTTAAAGCCTGTAAACATATCTTCGCAGAAGAAAACAGCAGTGTCGCCGGCCCGTTATTCAAGCTTTGCGAGCGTCGTCAGGGGATCGCCGGGGTCAAAGGAAATCAGCTACAACTGATGACCGAGTCTGATGATGTGATGCAGGCGTTAATCCGCGACATCCAGCTCGCCCGGCATAATATTGAGATGGTGTTTTATATCTGGCAACCCGGCGGTATGGCGGATCAGGTGGCTGAGTCACTGATGGCTGCAGCCCGACGCGGTATTCATTGCCGACTGATGCTCGATTCCGCCGGTAGCGTCGCGTTCTTCCGCAGTCCGTGGCCAGAACTGATGCGTAATGCCGGTATCGAAGTGGTCGAGTCCCTAAAAGTTAATCTGATGCGCGTATTTTTACGCCGTATGGATCTGCGCCAGCACCGCAAGATGATCATGATCGATAACTACATTGCCTATACCGGCAGTATGAATATGGTCGATCCGCGCTTCTTCAAACAGGATGCGGGCGTAGGACAATGGATTGACCTGATGGCGCGTATGGAAGGCCCCATCGCCACCGCGATGGGGATTATTTATTCCTGCGACTGGGAGATTGAAACCGGGAAACGTATTCTGCCGCCGCCACCAGATGTCAATATTATGCCATTTGAGCAGGCCAGCGGTCATACGATCCATACCATTGCTTCTGGCCCCGGCTTCCCGGAAGACCTGATTCACCAGGCATTACTGACTGCGGCTTATTCGGCGCGTGAATATTTGATCATGACGACGCCCTACTTCGTGCCCAGCGATGATTTGCTTCACGCAATTTGCACGGCAGCGCAACGTGGTGTTGATGTCAGTATTATCCTGCCACGTAAAAATGACTCAATGCTGGTTGGCTGGGCCAGCCGCGCGTTCTTTACTGAGCTGCTGGCCGCTGGGGTTAAAATTTATCAGTTTGAAGGCGGATTGCTGCATACCAAGAGCGTGCTGGTCGATGGCGAGTTAAGTCTGGTGGGCACCGTTAACCTCGATATGCGTAGTCTTTGGCTGAACTTTGAAATCACGCTGGCGATCGACGATAAAGGTTTTGGTGCTGACCTGGCCGCCGTTCAGGACGATTATATTTCGCGCTCACGTTTACTTGATGCGCGGTTGTGGGCGAAACGACCACTCTGGCAACGCGTTGCCGAGCGACTGTTTTACTTCTTCAGCCCGTTGCTGTAAAACGTGGCCAACAGATGTTAAACGGGTAGTGACTATGGATATGGATTTAAACAATCGCCTGACCGAAGATGAAACACTTGAACAGGCCTATGATATTTTTCTCGAACTGGCCGCAGATAATCTCGATCCGGCTGATGTTCTGCTGTTCAATCTTCAGTTTGAAGAGCGCGGCGGTGCGGAGTTATTCGACCCGGCAGAAGACTGGCAAGAGCATGTTGATTTCGATTTAAACCCGGACTTTTTTGCCGAAGTGGTGATTGGCCTGGCGGACAGTGAAGATGGCGAAATTAACGATATTTTCGCCCGCATTCTGTTATGTCGCGAAAAAGATCACAAACTTTGCCATATTATCTGGCGAGAATAAATAATCGCTTTTGGCGTGATAAAGGGCTGACAGTTGTCAGCCCTTTTTGTTTTAAAGCGGATCGACTTTCAGGCAAGAAACGGCATGTCTGAAACTCCCCTCCAGCACAGGTCGCGTTTTGGCACACTCAGGACCGGCAATCGGGCAGCGGGTACGGAAAACACAACCAGAAGGCGGGTTGATCGGCGACGGTAATTCCCCTTCCAGTAACTGAATAGATTTATTCTTTTCCAGATCCGGGTCAGGAATGGGCACTGCCGACATCAATGCTTTGGTATAAGGATGCAGCGGATTATGGTAGACCTCATCATACGTCCCCAGTTCTACCGCATGTCCGAGATACATCACCAGCACGCGATCGGAAATGTGTTTTACCACGGCCAGATCGTGGGCGATAAAGATTAATGACAATCCCATCTCACGTTGCAACTGCTGGAGCAGGTTGACTACCTGCGCCTGAATTGACACATCCAGCGCCGACACCGGCTCATCGCAGATAATCAGCTTCGGTTCAAGAATAAGTGCACGAGCAATCCCGATACGCTGACACTGCCCGCCGGAGAACTCATGCGGATAACGGTTAATCAGATTGGGTAGCAAGCCGACTTTCATCATCATCGCCTTCACGCGCTCACGAACTTCCTGGCGTGACATTTTCGGATGGTAGGTGCGCAGCGGTTCAGCGATGATCTCACCGATGGTCATACGCGGGTTCAGCGATGCCAGCGGATCCTGAAAAATCATCTGGATATCACTACGAACGGCACGCCATTCATCGGGCTTCATTCCCAACAACTCTTTGCCTAACCAGGCAACACGACCGTCAGTAGCCTTGACCAAACCGATGATGGCACGAGCAAAGGTGGACTTACCGCATCCCGATTCTCCTACCACACCCAATGTTTCCCCTTCATACAAGCGAAGTGTGACACCATCAACCGCTTTCAGTGTTTTTGCGGGTTGCCAGAACCACTGTTTGCCATCTTTGATTTCAAAGTGCACTTTCAGGTCAGCGATTTCGAGGAGGACTTTTCTTCCTTCAGTTACAGCATTCATAACAGTTCCTCCACCGGTTTAAAGCATGCACGCAGACGGCCAGGGGTAAACTCTTCCAGCGGCGGTGCGCTACTACAAATTTCCATCGCATGTGGACAACGTGGCTGGAACGGGCAACCTTTTGGTAATCGCAGCAGGTTTGGCGGATTACCGGGAATGGTCAACATGGTTTCACCTTCCGCATCGAGACGCGGCACCGCATTGAGCAAACCGATAGAATAAGGATGAACGGGTTGATAAAAGACATCGCGCGCATTGCCATATTCCATCGTGCGCCCGGCGTACATCACCAGAACTTTGTCACAGATCCCCGCCACCACACCCAGATCGTGGGTGATCATAATGATGGCGGTATTAAATTCCCGCTTCAGTTCATTCAATAGCGTCATGATTTGCGCCTGTACGGTCACGTCCAGCGCAGTTGTCGGCTCATCGGCAATCAGCAGTTTAGGCCGACACAGCAACGCCATCGCAATCATGACGCGCTGACGCATCCCACCAGAAAATTCATGCGGGAACATCTTCATGCGTTTACGCGCTTCCGGCATTTTTACCGCATCGAGCATCCGCACTGACTCTTCAAACGCCTCAGCCTTGCTCATGCTTTTATGCAGCATCAGCACTTCCATCAACTGCTCACCAACCCGCATATAAGGGTTTAACGAGGTCATCGGATCTTGAAAAATCATCGAGATTTGTTCAGCGCGCAGTTTATTGAGTTCTCGCTCTGGAAGATTGAGGATTTCTCGCCCATTGAAGGTTGCCGATCCGCCAATACGTCCGTTGGCAGCCAGAAGCCCCATTAAGGCAAACGCGGTTTGCGATTTACCCGAACCAGATTCACCAACGATACCCAGCGTTTCCCCGGCACGCAGGGAAAAATTCAAATCGTTAACCGCCGTGACGTCGCCATCCGGGGTACTAAAGGTGACACGCAAATCTTTCACGTTCAGTAGTGCGTCAGCCTGTTGTTGTGCGAGCGGCACAGTTGCAGTTTCAATTACGCTCATGGCTGCACTCCTTAACGATCTTTCGGGTCGAGGGCATCACGCAAGCCATCGCCGATAAAGTTGAAACAAAACAGCGTCACCACAAGGAATCCCGCAGGGAACAGCAATAACCACGGAGAGACTTCCATCGAGTTCGCGCCATCACTCAGCAATGCGCCCCAGCTGCTTAACGGCTCTTGCGTCCCCAGCCCCAGGAAACTTAAGAAGGATTCAAAGAGGATCATGCTGGGCACCAGTAGCGACGCATAGACCACTACAACACCAAGCACATTCGGCACAATGTGGCGAATAACAATGCCCGGCGTAGATACACCGCCAACTTGTGCCGCCTCAATAAACTCTTTGCGCTTCAGACTCAGGGTTTGTCCACGCACAATACGCGCCATATCCAGCCAGGAAACCATGCCAATCGCTACAAAAATCAGCAAAATGTTTTGACCGAAAAAGGTCACCAGCAAAATGACGAAGAACATGAATGGGAAGGAGTTGAGGATTTCCAGCAGACGCATCATTGCCGAATCCACTTTGCCGCCAAGATAACCAGAAAGCGAACCATAAAGTGTCCCCACAACCACTGCGACCAGTGCCGCAGCAACCCCGACCATGAGTGAGATACGTCCACCAATAGCAACGCGTACCAGCAAGTCGCGGCCAGATGAGTCAGTACCAAAGTAGTGACCGGATTCCATATCCGGGGCGCTGGACATCATCGCCCAGTCGGTATCGTCATAGGCAAACTGCGAAAGCATTGGTGCCAGGATAACAAATAACGCGATCAGTACCAGCACTATCAGACTGGCGACCGCCGCACGGTTATGCATAAAACGTCGACGTGCGTCCTGCCACAAGCTGCGCCCTTCGACCTCCAGCTTCTCACTGAAATTTTCCAGCGTCTCGCTGTTTTTCTTACTTAACATCATCGCGAGCTCCAGTATCAGTAACGGATTTTCGGGTCGATAACCGCATATAGCACATCGACAATGGCATTAAACAAAATGGTTAATGCACCAACCAGAATGGTCAGGCTTAACACCAATGAATAGTCACGGTTCAATGCGCCATTAACGAACAATTGCCCGATCCCCGGCAAACCATAAATGGTTTCGATGACCATAGAACCGGTAATAATGCCGACAAATGCGGGTCCCATATAGGAGAGCACGGGTAGCAGAGCAGGTTTTAATGCGTGGCGAAGGATGATCCTGCGCATAGGTAAACCTTTCGCGCGGGCAGTACGAATAAAGTTAGAATGCAAAACTTCAATCATCGAACCACGGGTAATACGCGCAATACTGGCGATATAAGCGAGAGACAATGCCACCATCGGCAATATCATGAATTTCAGCGCCCCGCCATTCCAGCCACCGCCTGGTAGCCAATGCAAAATGATCGCAAATATCATGACTAATAATGGCGCAACCACAAAACTGGGGATAACCACCCCGGTCATTGCCAGCCCCATCACGGTATAGTCCCATTTGGTGTTTTGTTTTAATGCGGCAATAACGCCAGCACTAACACCCAGCACTACTGCAAGTATAAACGCGGCTGCCCCCAATTTTGCAGAAACAGGAAAACTGGATGCTACCAGGTCATTGACCGAATAATCTTTATATTTAAAAGACGGACCGAAATCGCCATGCGCCAGTTGTTTCAGGTAGCTGAAATACTGTGTCATGATCGGATCATTAAGATGATATTTCGCTTCGATATTGGCCATCACTTCTGGCGGTAACGTCCGTTCACCAGTGAACGGACTTCCTGGCGCCAGACGCATCATAAAGAACGAAATAGTAATCAGAATAAATAGCGTCGGAATCGCTTCCAGACAGCGACGTAGAATAAATTTTAACATTGCCGTACCTTCTGGCCAGTGCCTTCTATAATGCGATAAAAATCAGACACCGTGGAGCAAGTTCCCCTGCCCCACGTATTGCCATTAGTGCTTCACAATGTACATATTTCTGGTGTAGGTATTATCCAGCGGATCTTTGCCGGTATACCCCCCAACCCACGGTTTCACCAGACGCGCGTTCACATAGTAATAAACCGGAACAATGGCCGAATCTTTATCCAGCTGCTGTTCTGCTTTGGTGTACAGCGCAGTGCGTTGCGCCTCGTCAGTCGCTTTCAGCGTTTCCGCCATAATGCTGTCAAAGGCCGGGCTCTTATAATGCGCGGTATTCATCGAACTGTTCGACAGCATGGTGTTCAGGAAGGATGTTGGTTCGTTATAGTCAGCACACCAGCCTGCACGAGCCACATCAAAAGTTCCCTGGTGACGGGTATCGAGGAAGGTTTTCCACTCCTGGTTAACCAGTTTGACGTTTACACCAATGTTTTTCTTCCACAGTGAAGAGGCGGCAATCGCCAGCTTTTTATGCAGATCGGACGTGTTATATAGCAGGTTAATGGTCAACGGTTTGTCTGCGGTATAGCCCGCTTCAGCCAGCAGCTTTTTCGCTTCTTCGTTACGTTTTTCCTGACTCCAGCCAAACCATTCCGGTTGAGTTAATTTTGCACCATCTGTGTAAGGAGGAGTGTAACCATAGGCGGGCATATCGCCCTGTGCTTTCACTTTATTAACGATGATATCGCGATCCATACCCAGTTTCAGTGCGGTACGCACACGCACGTCGTTGAATGGCGGTTTCTGATTGTTAATTTCGTAATAGTAGGTGCACAAATACGGATCGACGTGAACCTCGTCCGGGATCTCTTTTTTAAGCTTCTGGAACAGCTCGATCGGCATGTTGTTATAGGTCATATCGATTTCGCCGCTGCGATAGCGGTTAACATCGGTGACTTCAGAAGCAATCGGCAAATAGGTGACTTGGTTAATGACGGTTTTCGCGTTGTTCCAGTAGGTCGGGCTGCGCTCAAGAACGATACGTTCGTTAACGACCCAATCTTTTAAGGTATAGGCACCGTTGGTGACAATATTTCCTGGCTGGGTCCATTTCTCGCCGAATTTCTCAATAGCGGCTTTTGGCACCGGAGAAGTCGATGGGTGAACCAGTAATTTATAGAAATACGGAACAGGCTCACTTAATGTGACTTCTAAAGTGTGGTCATCGACGGCTTTCACGCCGAGATCGGTAATCGGTTTTTTCCCTTCGAGAATTTCATCAATACCGGCGATATGCCCATATTGTAGATAACTGGCATAGGGAGAAGCGGTGTTCGGATCAACAGAACGTTGCCAACTGTATACAAAGTCCTGCGCAGTGACTGGCGTGCCGTCGGACCATTTCGCATCTTTACGCAGATGGAATGTCCAGACTTTGGCATCTTTATTATCCCAGGACTCCGCGACGCCAGGCGCCGGGTGACCATCGAGATCGCTGACCAGCAAGCCTTCAAACAGGTCGCGACTGATATTAGACTCCGGAACCCCTTCAATTTTGTGCGGATCTAATGACTGAACTTCAGAACCATTGTTACGCACCAGCGTTTGTTTTTCTGCAAGCTGAACACCAGCGGGTACATCAGCCGCCAGCGCAACATTCCCTGCCATAAGCGCAGCCAGAACGCCTGCTGCTACTAAACTTCTCTTGGTGATGTTGGTCATTGTTTTTGGACTCCCTCATTATAATTACTGGCTTTAACCAGCATGTGTAATCCCGGGTTGGGACCCTGGACAGATTCGGAGACTTTCTGCTGCCAGGTTGATATATCGTTACGCTTTGCTATCACCGACTTTATTTATTCTGGCGATTCGAACGACCACCTTACGTCGGTTCCTACTGTGTCTCCCCTGTCGAGACACATTTACTATTTAATGCAGCAATTTTTATTGTTAATTATTCTCATTACCAAAAAAATCGCCTGACGGTTGGCCGGAAAGTATCAAATGCGCTTCTTGCCCGCCAATACATTTTGCAAAATTGTTAAGCAATTCTCTTTTACTGACCGCGCCAATATCTAAAGACTTCATCAGATTGCCAATAAAACAATTTAAAAACAATAAGATAAAACCTCGTAAAGCAAGTCTGTTTTTTCTGGTTGCTGTCACGATAGAGAAATATACAATAACTTAACAAAAGGTCATTATTTAGCACATTCCTCTGCCAAATGCAGTGGAATTACTAATATCATTTCAATTATTCTTCAGCAAGACCCAGGATTATGATGTCGCGAAAATAACATGATGAGGAGGATGGCGGGGTAAGGATATTCTTATAACTGGCTGTAATATGAGGAAAAATATTTATCTATTTCGTTTGCTTTTGATAACTGTGCTGGGCAAAAGTAAAAATAATGACGAAAAAACGGAGCACCATGGCTCCGTTTCGTATGAAAGAAATTAATTGAGCAGACCAGGGAAAATCCCTTTGATTCCATTAACTATAAATTCAATCCCTAATGCCATCAGCAGCAGCCCCATAATACGAGTAATCACGTTTATACCGGTCTGGCGCAGAACTCGCACCAGCCAGGGTGCCATGCGGAATAAGCCCCAGCAACATAAAGCAAACAATGCAATTGCCACAAAAAAGCCGAACAGATAACCAATGCTGTGATAACGCGTTCCCCAAACGATAGTTGAACTGATCGCCCCTGGCCCTGCCATCAAAGGCAATGCGAGCGGTACAACGCCGATGCTTTCTCGAATTGCGGTTTCTGATTTCTCTTGTTTGTTCTGTTTATCCTCACCAAGCTTACCGCTGATCATCGACATCGCAATTGTAACCACCAGTATGCCGCCCGCGATGCGGAACGAATCAATCGATATTCCAAAAAGTTGCAGAATCGTGTCGCCGAGAAAAAGCGAGATCCACAAGATAATCGCTACCGACAGGTTGGCAGTCAGATTTGTTTTGTTTCTCGCTGCCGCAGTCTGATAGCTGGTCATACTGATGAACACGGGGATAATCCCAACCGGGTTAACCAGCGCAAATAACCCGATGAAAAATTTAAAGTAAACGGGAAAATCAAAGAGTGTCTGAATCACGGTTAGCTCCGAAGCAAAAGCCGGATAATGTTAGCCATAAGCAAAGGTAAAAAAATACGCGCTGACAATACGCCTTTTGGCAGCATTTTTCACCTCCTAACCGCTTAAAATTACTATCATTCATTATTGTTATCTAGTCGTGCAAAACATGCTAATGTAGCCAACAATAAATACTACAATTTATTAACTATTAGCTTTTATAGCTAAAAGCGGAGCTGAAAGGTGTCAGCTTTGCGGAATTTTGATCTAGATCACGTAATCAGTACCCAGAAGTGAGTAATCTTGCTTACGCCACCTGGAAGTGACGCATTAGAGATTAGTCTCTCTAATGTTTAAACTCTTTTAGTAAATCACAGTGAGTGTGAGCGCGAGTAAGCTTTTGATTTTCATAGGTTAAGCAAATCATCACCACACTGACTATACTCTCGTATTCGAGCAGATGATTTACTAAAAAAGTTTAACATTATCAGGAGAGCATTATGGCTGTTACTAATGTCGCTGAACTTAACGCACTCGTAGAGCGTGTAAAAAAAGCCCAGCGTGAATATGCCAGTTTCACTCAAGAGCAAGTTGATAAAATCTTCCGCGCCGCCGCTCTGGCTGCCGCAGATGCTCGAATCCCACTCGCGAAAATGGCCGTTGCCGAATCCGGCATGGGTATCGTCGAAGATAAAGTAATTAAAAACCACTTTGCTTCTGAATATATCTACAACGCCTATAAAGATGAAAAAACCTGTGGTGTTCTGTCTGAAGACGACACTTTCGGTACTATCACTATCGCTGAACCAATCGGTATTATCTGCGGTATCGTTCCAACGACTAACCCGACTTCAACTGCAATCTTCAAATCGCTGATCAGCCTGAAGACCCGTAACGCTATTATCTTCTCTCCGCACCCGCGTGCAAAAGATGCAACTAACAAAGCTGCTGATATCGTTCTGCAGGCTGCTATCGCTGCTGGTGCACCGAAAGATCTGATTGGCTGGATCGATCAACCTTCTGTTGAACTGTCCAACGCGCTGATGCACCACCCTGACATTAACCTGATCCTCGCGACTGGTGGTCCGGGCATGGTTAAAGCTGCATACAGCTCCGGTAAACCGGCAATCGGTGTAGGTGCTGGTAACACTCCGGTTGTTATCGATGAAACCGCAGATATCAAACGTGCAGTTGCATCCGTATTGATGTCCAAAACCTTCGACAACGGCGTAATCTGTGCTTCTGAACAGTCTGTTGTTGTTGTTGACTCTGTTTATGACGCTGTACGTGAACGTTTCGCTACCCACGGCGGTTACATGCTGCAGGGTAAAGAGCTGAAAGCCGTTCAGGACGTTATCCTGAAAAACGGTGCACTGAACGCAGCTATCGTTGGTCAACCGGCTTATAAAATTGCTGAACTGGCGGGCTTCTCTGTACCAGAAAACACTAAGATTCTGATTGGTGAAGTGACCGTTGTTGATGAAAGCGAACCGTTCGCACATGAAAAACTGTCCCCGACGCTGGCAATGTACCGTGCAAAAGATTTCGAAGACGCGGTAGAGAAAGCAGAGAAACTGGTTGCCATGGGCGGTATCGGTCATACCTCTTGCCTGTACACCGACCAGGATAACCAACCGGCACGCGTTGCCTACTTCGGTCAGAAAATGAAAACTGCCCGTATCCTGATCAACACCCCGGCTTCTCAGGGTGGTATCGGTGACCTGTATAACTTCAAACTCGCACCTTCCCTGACTCTGGGTTGTGGTTCCTGGGGTGGTAACTCCATCTCTGAAAACGTTGGTCCGAAACACTTGATCAACAAGAAAACCGTTGCTAAGCGAGCTGAAAACATGTTGTGGCACAAACTTCCGAAATCTATCTACTTCCGCCGTGGCTCACTGCCAATCGCGCTGGATGAAGTGATTACTGATGGCCACAAACGTGCGCTCATCGTGACTGACCGCTTCCTGTTCAACAACGGTTATGCCGACCAGATTACTTCTGTACTGAAAGCTGCCGGCGTTGAAACTGAAGTCTTCTTTGAAGTTGAAGCTGACCCGACACTGAGCATCGTTCGTAAAGGTGCAGAACTGGCAAACTCCTTCAAGCCAGACGTGATCATCGCGCTGGGTGGTGGTTCCCCGATGGACGCCGCGAAAATCATGTGGGTTATGTACGAGCATCCGGAAACCCACTTTGAAGAACTGGCGCTGCGCTTTATGGATATCCGTAAACGTATCTACAAGTTCCCGAAAATGGGCGTGAAAGCGAAAATGATCGCCGTCACCACCACTTCCGGTACGGGTTCTGAAGTGACTCCGTTTGCGGTTGTAACCGACGATGCAACAGGTCAGAAATATCCGCTGGCAGACTATGCACTGACCCCGGATATGGCGATTGTTGACGCCAACCTGGTTATGGATATGCCGAAGTCCCTGTGTGCTTTCGGTGGTCTGGACGCAGTCACTCACGCCATGGAAGCTTATGTTTCTGTACTGGCATCTGAGTTCTCTGATGGTCAGGCTCTGCAGGCGCTGAAACTGCTCAAAGAATATCTGCCAGCGTCTTACCACGAAGGGGCTAAAAACCCGGTAGCGCGTGAACGTGTTCACAGTGCAGCTACTATCGCCGGTATCGCGTTTGCGAACGCCTTCCTGGGTGTATGTCACTCAATGGCGCACAAACTGGGCTCCCAGTTCCATATTCCGCACGGTCTGGCCAACGCCCTGCTGATTTGTAACGTTATCCGCTACAACGCGAATGACAACCCGACCAAGCAGACTGCATTCAGCCAGTACGATCGTCCACAGGCTCGTCGTCGTTATGCTGAAATCGCAGACCATCTGGGTCTGAGCGCACCGGGTGACCGTACTGCTGCGAAGATCGAGAAACTGCTGGCATGGCTGGAAACGCTGAAAGCAGAACTGGGTATTCCGAAATCTATCCGTGAGGCTGGCGTTCAGGAAGCTGACTTCCTGGCGAACGTAGATAAACTGTCTGAAGATGCATTCGATGACCAGTGCACCGGCGCTAACCCGCGTTACCCGCTGATCTCCGAGCTGAAACAGATTCTGCTGGATACCTACTATGGTCGTGATTACGTAGAAGGAGCACCAGCAGCAAAGGAAGCAGCTCCAGCTAAAGCAGAGAAAAAAGCGAAGAAATCCGCTTAATCAGTAACTCTGTACATCCTCATAAACGGTCCCTTTTGGGGCCGTTTTTTTGTTTTCGCTACACGCTATACAAAGCCAAATAACCCAACTGCATTAGTATGCTCATATATACTGTTATCTAATGCGCACTAACCGCGATAACCTGAAAATGACTCAACATCGTAGATGACGAAGCACTAAATCGTTCTGTTACGTTTTAGCGATGGTTAGGAGCAGAGAAAGAATTATGGTTCGGAAGAAGTTAGTAAAACGAACTGACAGGATAAAGGCCTCGATTCATCCTGTCAGTAAAGAAAATCTTATTAATCGTGTTGATGTCTTTCTTGAATAGCCGTCAAAGAACCGACTTCTAACGCTTCTTTATAGTGTTTACGGCAAACCGAGACGTAACGCTCATTACCACCAATAACCACCTGTTCGCCTTCGTTATAAGGCCTACCCGCTTGATCAAGACGTAGCACCATGCTTGCTTTACGACCACAAAAGCAAATAGTTTTTAATTCGACCAGTTTGTCTGACCATGCCAGTAAGTATTGACTGCCGGTAAATAATTCACCGCGAAAATCTGTACGTAAGCCATAACAAAGTACGGGTATATCGAGTTGATCGACAACCTCCGATAATTCATATACTTGTTGTCTGGTTAAAAACTGGCATTCATCAACCAGTACACAATGAATTGCCTGTTGTTCATGTTCCGCACGAATCTCATCAAATAATGATGAATTTTGGTTAAATAATTTTGCCGGAGATGACAAACCTATACGCGAGCTGACTTTCCCTGCCCCGAAACGATCGTCAATTTCCGCCGTATATACGACAGTCCGCATACCGCGTTCCTGGTAATTGTATGAAGATTGCAGCAATGCCGTAGACTTCCCCGCGTTCATTGCGGAATAGTAGAAATATAGCTGTGCCATCAGCCACAGGCCCTCAATGATATGAAATAAAGTTGGCTGAAGTTTATCATAATTCGCCAGTTTTACAGCGCAACAGTACACGCAGAAGAGCGTATATACATCATTCCTTAAGAAGGATGACATAATCCTTCAGAGCTATCATTGTGTCTGTATTGCTTGTTATAACCGCGTAAATGACTCCTGGTAACTATTCACACTCTTTAACTTGTTGCACAAGTAATAACCCTCTGTTGACCTCCAGGATACGGCAATACGATGTCCCTGCACTTATTGCGACTGTTCTTCTTTTCATCATTCTCTTAATAGCGGATTTTTTGTAAACATGACTAATACCGAAGAGTAAAAGACGTCAGCGCGTGTTAATCCCTACATAAAATGTGACATGAATCAGGAAGTTTTAACCTTAGATGATGCGAAATCATCGGTGCAAATAGGGCTATATGCCGCATCTTTTCTGGCTAATTTTATGAAAAGATATTTATTGGTGGCACAAAATAAAGAACAATTTTGAATTCCTTACATTCCTGGCTATTGCACAACTGAATTTAAGGCTCTATTATTACCTCAACAAACCACCCCAATATAAGTTTGAGATTACTACAATGAGCGAAGCACTTAAAATTCTGAACAACATCCGTACTCTTCGTGCGCAAGCAAGAGAATGTACACTTGAAACGCTGGAAGAAATGCTGGAAAAATTAGAAGTAGTTGTTAACGAGCGTCGCGAAGAAGAAAGTGCGGCTGCTGCTGAAGTTGAAGAACGCACTCGTAAACTGCAACAATATCGTGAAATGCTGATCGCTGACGGTATCGACCCGAACGAACTGCTGAATAGCATGGCTGCTGTTAAATCTGGCACCAAAGCTAAACGCGCACAGCGTCCAGCTAAATATAGCTACGTTGACGAGAACGGCGAAACCAAAACCTGGACTGGTCAGGGTCGTACTCCGGCTGTAATCAAAAAAGCAATGGATGAGCAAGGTAAATCCCTCGACGATTTCCTGATCAAGTAATAATCTTTTTTAGATTACGCTCGCTTAAAATCCCGCCATTGGCGGGATTTTTTATTGTCCGTTTTAAGACTATCCAATAAGAATAAGCTATAAAAAAACGGCATTGATAACTCAATGCCGTTTCGTAGAAAACACCGCTATTGGTGTTACTTCTTAATGCCCATCTCTTCTTCAAGCCAGGCTTTAAATTCAGCACCCAGCGAGTTGTGACGAATACCGTATTCAACGAAAGCCTGCATGTAACCTAATTTATTACCGCAGTCATGGCTCTTCCCTTTCATGTGATAGGCTTCAACCGTTTCTTTTTCGATCAGCATATCAATAGCATCGGTAAGTTGAATTTCATCGCCTGCTCCCGGAGGAGTTTTTGCCAGCAGCGGCCAAATATCGGCGCTAAGTACGTAACGACCAACAATAGCGAGATTAGACGGTGCAACATCTGCTTTCGGTTTTTCTACTACACCGACCATCGGTACACTTTCACCAGGCGCTAAATCCACACCTTTGCAATCCACAACACCGTATGCAGTCACATCAGCAACAGGCTCAACCATGATCTGACTATGGCCAGTTTCATCAAAGCGGCGGATCATCTCTGCGAGGTTATCCTGCGACAAATCGGATTCATATTCATCCAGAATAACGTCAGGCAAAATAACAGCCACAGGTTCATCACCAACTACCGGGTGAGCACACAATACTGCGTGCCCTAAACCTTTCGCCAGCCCCTGACGAACTTGCATAATAGTCACGTGCGGCGGGCAAATAGACTGCACTTCATCAAGCAGCTGACGTTTTACACGTTTTTCCAGCATTGCTTCCAGTTCAAAACTGGTATCAAAGTGGTTTTCAATAGAGTTTTTCGATGAGTGAGTCACCAGCACAATTTCAGTAATACCCGCCGCAATACATTCATTCACGACGTATTGAATTAATGGCTTATCGACAAGCGGTAGCATCTCTTTCGGGATAGCTTTCGTCGCCGGCAACATCCTGGTTCCTAATCCCGCTACGGGGATAACGGCTTTTTTGACTTTCGTGTTAATGGCAGCCATTTAAATTCTCCTGGACTGTTCGTGTATTGAACGTGTTCATATTTCTGTATCACATCCCAGTATATCAGTACCCTGGCGACGCCTGGTTCCGAAAAGGAAGCGAGTTAACATAATTAAGACAATTACTTATACGAATGGCGACGATAGTACCACCAGCAGACATTAGCAGGTAATGCAATTTTATCCCAAATTATCGTTTGCTCAATTCGCAGACAGCATCAAACGTAGCCTTCCACCAGCGCCCCAAATTTGGCATTGCCAGGCATCACATCTCTGACTCAATTGATTCAAATAAGTGTTGCCTAATGTTCCTAACGGAACGCCATTACTGATTTGAATCTGGTGTTCACCCGCATTCAACGTCGCATTCAAGCCTGCGGATACCAGAATGAGATTTTTTAATTCACGATGATAATAGCCGACTAATAGAGGAAATTGACCGGGCAGATTGGCCTGGCGTAGTAAATGGTTTACCTGCTTCAATAACGCGCCTAACTCAGGCAAAGGTTGATTCTGGTGCGCAAGCTGTTCCTGTAATAAGCCATTAAACAACGCACGTAATAACAAGGCTGCAAGGACGCCATTATGTCCAGCACGGGTTACATCAAGGCAATAAAAAGCCAGATCGTTTTCCGAAAGTGCAGCAATATCAAGTACCAGACCAGGTTTATCAACAGCAACGAGTTGGCGATAATTAACCCGACAATGGGAAATCTCCTGCTGAACCGGTGGTTGTAATTCTTGCAATAATTTCGCGGCGGCTGTCGGATTATCGACCATTGCATCCCAATCGCGAAAAAGCCTTTCTTCTTCCTCAACCCTGGAGTTAAACATGCTGGGATACAGGCAAGCAAAAACCATCTCACGCAAGCGATTAAGATCTTTAACTGGTTTCAGCAAAACATCTTCCACACCCAGCCGTAATGCTTTCGCAATATCTGCCATATTTTCCGTAGCAGAAATCACCAGAACCGGGGTTTGGTCTCCCCGGTTGCGTATATGTTCCAGCAGTTTTAAGCCGTTCATTCTTGGCATTGCAATATCACATATCATCAGATCGGGTGTAAAACCTCCCAGTAGCTCAAGGGCATCCACCCCATCAGCCGCCAGTACTGTTGTTGCTCCCAATGAGGAAAACCATGAATCCAGAAGCGAGCGAAAGACTGGCTCATCTTCAACTATGAGAATCTGTTTTCCGACCAATGGCTGCGTCATGTTCTCTCCCCTGACTGGCTTTATTCAATAGTGACATGCTATTGCCATCAGTGCCTGTCAGAATTAACTTAAGTGTAGATAAAAAATCAGGTCAAAACGTTGGTTCGAACCAGCGGTAAAAGTTCATCCATTTTCTTCTCTACCGCTAATTGTCCTGCCGCAATGGCAGCATTTGCACGATGAAAATCCAGAGTGGATATCTGCGGGCATAAAGGTTGAATCAGAATATCAGGCGGATCCCCAGCCATACGGTTTCGTTTAAGACGGTTTTCCAGCACCTGGATAGACGTGGTCATAATCTCTGTTGCGGTTGGCGCAGTCACTGCCCGACGTGCCGTTATACTGCCTAATCGTTCTTTCAGACGCGCATGCCACGGGAGAGGATCGTCGTTCTCGCCATTATCTTCACTGACATTAAATGAAAGGAGATCTTGTTGCATTAAATGAGCATCGTGCTGCAGATCGACCGCAATCACAATATCAGCGCCCATCGCACGCGTGAGGGAAATAGGAATCGGATTAACAACTGCGCCATCAACCAGCCAATAGCCGTTATGAGCGACCGGCGCCATCAGGCCGGGGATGCTGCATGATGCACGAATAGCAAGATGGAGGTCGCCTTCGGTAAACCAGAGTTCTCGCCCCGTGCTTAAATTAGTGGCAACCGCAGCGAAACGGCGTGAACAATTTTCGATCTCTGTTTCCGGCATTATTTCGCGGTACTGGTTGAACACACGCTCACCACGCAACAATCCACCCCGCTGCCAGGAAAGATCCATCAGCCGTAAAACATCCCAATAGCTAAAAGAGGTAACCCACTGTTCAAGCGCGGTCAGGCGATCGCATGCAAAAGCAGCGCCCACCAGCGAACCGATTGAACATCCAGCGACGATATCTATTTCAATGCCCATTTTTTTAAGCGCGTTAATGACGCCAATATGCGACCATCCTCGCGCCGCGCCAGATCCTAGCGCCAGCCCTATTTTTATCTTTCTCATTGTTCCTGAAGGCTTCCCCTGGAATGCAGCCGTAGCCACATCGCTACTGCTCGGTTAACATAGTGCTACGCAGGCGATTAATACGCCGTTATTGTTTCCAGGGAGATTATTTGTGTCTGAGCTTTGTCCCTGTGGTAGTGCTGTCGAGTATAGCCTATGTTGCCACCGTTATGTGTCTGGTGAAAAGGTCGCACCTGATCCAGAACATCTCATGCGTTCGCGTTACTGCGCTTTTGTGATGCAGGACGCAGATTATTTAATTAAGACCTGGCATCCGTCCTGTGGCGCAGCGGCGTTACGTGCCGAATTGATTGCCGGATTTGCGCATACCGAATGGTTAGGGCTGACCGTATTTGAGCGTTCATATCACGAAGGAGATAACGTAGGTTATGTTAGCTTCGTTGCTCGATTTGCCGAACAGGGTAAAACAGGAGCGATAATTGAACGTTCGCGATTTTTGAAAGAAAACGGTCAGTGGTACTATATTGACGGTACACGTCCACAGTTTGGCCGCAACGATCCCTGCCCTTGTGGTTCAGGTAAAAAATTTAAAAAGTGCTGCGGCCAATAATGGTTGACGGTACGGTTTAGCAAACACTCTCAACAAGGTTTTTCCAGCAATGCACTCACTCCAACGAAAAGTTCTGCGTACTATTTGTCCGGATCAAAAAGGTCTGATCGCGCGCATTACGAATATTTGCTACAAGCACGAGTTAAATATCGTGCAGAACAATGAATTTGTTGACCATCGTACCGGACGCTTTTTTATGCGCACGGAACTGGAAGGCATTTTTAATGATTCGACCCTGCTGGCGGATCTCGATAGCGCATTGCCGGAAGGCTCTGTGCGCGAACTAAATCCCGCCGGTCGTCGCCGGATAGTCATTCTGGTCACTAAAGAAGCGCATTGCCTTGGCGATCTGCTGATGAAAGCCAATTACGGTGGACTGGATGTGGAAATCGCGGCAGTCATCGGCAACCACGATACCTTGCGTTCGCTGGTTGAACGTTTTGATATTCCATTTGAACTGGTCAGCCATGAAGGATTAAGTCGCAACGAGCACGATCAAAAGATGGCGGATGCCATTGATGCTTATCAGCCTGATTACGTTGTGCTGGCGAAGTATATGCGCGTATTAACGCCGGAATTTGTGGCGCGCTTCCCGAATAAAATTATCAATATTCACCACTCATTCCTGCCAGCGTTTATTGGGGCACGTCCGTATCATCAGGCCTATGAACGCGGCGTGAAGATAATTGGCGCAACGGCACACTATGTAAATGACAATCTGGATGAAGGTCCAATCATTATGCAGGACGTTATTCATGTGGATCACACTTATACAGCCGAAGATATGATGCGGGCAGGTCGTGACGTCGAGAAAAACGTATTAAGCCGCGCCCTTTACCAGGTTTTGGCGCAACGTGTGTTTGTTTACGGTAACCGGACGATTATTCTTTAATCGCCAGCAAAAAGAACTGGTTGCCTTTAATCCGTTACGGATGAAAATTACGCAACCAGTTCATTTTTCTCAACGTAACGCTTTACAGCGGCGTGTCATTTGGTATGATGCGCCCCGCTTCCCAATGAGGGAGCAGGCCAGTAAAAAGTATTGCCCCGTGGTGGGGTTCCCGAGCGGCCAAAGGGAGCAGACTGTAAATCTGCCGTCATCGACTTCGAAGGTTCGAATCCTTCCCCCACCACCATTATTCACCACAGCGATGTGGTAACTTCGGTGAGATTGTTAATCTTTGCACTCATCGAGGAAGGGTGAGAACCTTCGATTAAGGTTCGACTCGAGCGAAAGCGAGAGAACGTTGCCGCAGGCAACGACCCGAAGGGTGAGGAGCGAAGCGACGAATAATCCTTCCCCCACCACCATCTTCAGCATTACCTACAATTTGATTTTCCCCTGGTGGGGTTCCCGAGCGGCCAAAGGGAGCAGACTGTAAATCTGCCGTCATCGACTTCGAAGGTTCGAATCCTTCCCCCACCACCATTATTCACCACAGCGATGTGGTAACTTCGGTGAGATTGTTAATCTTTGCACTCATCGAGGAAGGGTGAGAACCTTCGATTAAGGTTCGACTCGAGCGAAAGCGAGAGAACGTTGCCGCAGGCAACGGCCCGAAGGGTGAGGAGCGAAGCGACGAATAATCCTTCCCCCACCACCATTACTTCCTGAAAATACTCTTCTAAACCAATTTACTAACCATTTATTTCTTGTTGTCACACAGAATTCGTCATGCCTGTTTTTAGGTCTGCACACTTTTACACAAAACAAAAAACCCCGCCGAAGCAGGGTCTATGTGAACTAAATTTCGCTTAGTGGCGAGCACGCACCAGCTGATATTTCCGTGTCAGATACTCCACCGGTACGCTCCAGATGTGCACCAGACGCGAGAACGGGAACAGCAGGAATAACGTCATCCCCAGCACCAGGTGCAAACGGAAAATAAACGCGACACCATCAAGGTGCTGAGAAGCGCCACCGTGGAAGGTCACTACCGACTGCGCCCAGCCAACCAGTTTCATCATCTCGCTACCGTCCATATGCTGGGCGGAGAACGGAATGGTCAGCAGCCCCAGCGCACACTGGATAACGAGCAGCGACAAGATCAGGATATCCGCTCCGGTAGTCGTTGCACGCACGCGCGGGCTGAACAGGCGGCGTTTTAGCAACAGCACACCGCCAATCAGGCACAGCACGCCGCTGGCACCACCAGCAAACATCGCCATTTTCTGTTTCACTTCAATCGGCAACCACGCTTCATACATCCAGTGCGGCGTCAGCATACCGAAGAAGTGACCGACAAAAATCCCCAGAATTCCGATATGGAACAGGTTAGACGCAAGGTTCATCCCTTTGCGATCCAGCATCTGGCTGGACGCCGCGCGCCAGGTGTACTGCCCGTAGTCATAGCGCAGCCAGCTACCAATCAGGAAGACCGCCCCGGCAATGTACGGGTAGATATCAAAGAAGAACATATTCAGGAATTGCATTAGTGCTGTCCTCCGGTGGTGATATTCAGATATTGCGGCGCGACGGCACCGGCAAAGCGACGCTGATGAGCAGTGATTGCCGAATCACCGCAGCCTTTGTCAGCAAAGAATTTAACCTGCTCTTCTTCCCAGACAGCATCCAGCGCCTGCGGCGTATCATCGCGCGCTTCATCGGCAATTTTTTCCGCCACTTTGTCGCTGTCGATAGCGGTATTCGCCAGTTTCAGCAGCAGATCAAACAGCACTGCATAACGGCTTTCACGCTGTTGCAGACGAGCACTTAGCAACGCCAGAATCGGCGCGATATCTTTCAAACCTTCCACGGCTTCGCTTTGCGGCAGCTGCGCCAGGTACTCCAGATACAGCGGCAGATGATCCGGCAGTTCACGACTGTTTAACTGCAAGCCGTGCTGCTCGTACTGCGCCAGCAAATCCACCATCGCCTGACCACGATCGCGGGATTCGCCGTGCACATGTTCAAACAGTAACAGCGACGTGGCACGACCACGGTCGAACAGTTCGCTGTACTGCGCCTGAGCGTCCAGCGGATCCATCGCAGTTAAATCGCGCAGGAAAATGCCCAGCGCATGGGCATCCTCTTTTGACAGATTTTCCGACGCGGCAATCGCCTCAAACATCTCTTGTTGATGCTGCCATAAGGCAGCATCCGGATATTCAAGGAGACGCGATACAATCACGAGTTCGATCATGGATGCGGCTCCGTTTTACTGGTCACGTCGATGGCATCGATACGACGGCTGTTGAACAGATTGAATTTGGTATCTGAACCGTGGCAGCCGTCACCAAAGGTAAAGCCGCAACCATTTTTCTCCGGGAAGGCTTCCCGCGCCAGTTCACGATGGCTGCTCGGCACCACAAAGCGATCTTCATAGTTTGCAATCGCCAGATAACGGTACATCTCCTGTGCCTGGGCTTCGGTCAGGCCGACCTCTTCCAGCGCACGGGTATCAACTTTACCGTCAACGGTTTCAGCTCGTTTGTAATGACGCATTGCCAGCATACGTTTCAACGCGAGCAGTACCGGTTGGGTATCACCGGCGGTCAGCAGATTCGCCAGGTACTGAACCGGGATACGCAGGCTTTCTACGTCTGGCAAAATGCCGTTGTTGCCCAGTTCGCCCGCGTCTGCCGCAGACTGAATCGGTGACAGAGGCGGCACGTACCAGACCATCGGCAATGTGCGATATTCCGGATGCAGCGGCAGCGCCAGTTTCCAGTCCATCGCCATTTTATACACCGGCGACTGTTGTGCGGCTTCAATAACGCTTAGCGGAATACCGTCTTTAATCGCTTGCTCGATGACTTTCGGATCGTTCGGGTCGAGGAACACTTCCAGCTGACGCTGGTAGAGATCTTTCTCGTTCTCGGTGCTGGCTGCACGTTCAATGGCGTCCGCATCGTACAACAGCACGCCAAGATAACGGATACGACCCACACAGGTTTCTGAGCACACCGTCGGCTGACCGGCTTCAATACGCGGATAGCAGAAGATGCACTTCTCAGATTTACCGCTCTTCCAGTTGAAGTAGATTTTTTTGTACGGGCATCCGGTGATGCACATACGCCAGCCACGGCATTTATCCTGATCGATCAGTACGATGCCATCTTCTTCACGTTTGTAGATAGCCCCGCTCGGACAGGTCGCCACACATGCCGGGTTGAGGCAGTGTTCGCACAGACGCGGCAAATACATCATGAAGGTGTTTTCGAACTGGCTATACATCGCCTTCTGGATGTTGTCGAAGTTCTTGTCTTTCGCCAGTTTGTCAAACTCGCCGCCCAGGTCATCTTCCCAGTTCGGCCCTTTTTCGATTTTCGCCATCCGTTCGCCAGTAATCAGCGAACGCGGACGGGCAATCGGCTGCGATTTGCTGCCTTCCGGCGCGGTATGCAGATTCTGATAATCAAAATCGAACGGCTCGTAATAATCGTCGATCCCCGGCAAATGCGGGTTGGCGAAGATTTTACCCAGCAGCATCGCGCGGTTACCCATACGCGGTTGCAGTTTGCCGTTGATTTTACGGATCCAACCGCCTTTGTATTTTTCCTGGTTTTCCCAGTCGGTCGGGAACCCCTGACCCGGCTTGGTTTCAACGTTGTTGAACCACGCGTACTCAACGCCTTCGCGGCTGGTCCAGACGTTTTTACAGGTAACTGAACAGGTGTGGCAGCCGATGCACTTATCGAGATTCAGCACCATGCCGACTTGTGAACGAATTTTCATTTTACGCTCTCCTGTACCTGGTCATTGCCTTCGCCATCTAACCAGTCAATGTTCTTCATCTTACGCACTACAACAAACTCATCGCGGTTAGAACCTACGGTGCCGTAGTAGTTAAAGCCGTATGCCAGATGGGCATAGCCACCGATCATATGCGTCGGTTTCGGCG
Source organism: Escherichia sp. MOD1-EC6819 (assembly GCF_002965765.1). Classification (NCBI taxonomy): domain Bacteria; kingdom Pseudomonadati; phylum Pseudomonadota; class Gammaproteobacteria; order Enterobacterales; family Enterobacteriaceae; genus Escherichia; species Escherichia sp. MOD1-EC6819. The sequence goes on from NZ_PTRG01000004.1 coordinate 154,425, forward strand.
TGATACGGGTGACCGAGTTATGAATCCCCCCACGCTGCTGCGTGATTTCCGAACCCGGCAGGTTAACGATACGTTCCTGCGCGTGGTACATCATGGTCATCCCTGCCGGAACACGCTGGCTGACAACCGCACGGGCAGTCAGCGCACCATTGCTGTTGAAGACTTCAATCCAGTCGTTGTCGGCAATACCCAAATCTTTAGCATCGGCTTCGCTCAGCCAGACCACCGGACCACCGCGACCTAAAGTCAGCATCAGCAGGTTGTCGCTGTAAGTGGAATGAATACCCCACTTCTGGTGCGGCGTCAGGAAGTTCAGAGCTTTTTCCGGGTTACCGTTAGATTTCTGTCCCATCACTTCTTTCACCGAACGGGTATCGATCGGCGGACGATAAACCAGCAGGCTTTCACCGAAATCACGCATCCACTGATGATCCTGATACAGCTGCTGACGACCAGAGAGCGTGCGCCACGGAATTAGCTCGTGAACGTTGGTGTAACCGGCGTTGTAAGAAACGTGTTCATCTTCCAGACCAGACCAGGTCGGGCTGGAGATAATTTTGCGCGGCTGTGCCTGAATATCACGGAAGCGGATCTTCTCATCTTCTTTATTCAGCGCCAGATGCGTATGGTCACGACCGGTAAACTCGCTCAGTGCAGCCCAGGCTTTCACGGCTACCTGACCGTTGGTTTCCGGTGCCAGCGTCAGGATCATCTCTGCCGCATCAATTGCGGTGTTGAGCATTGGCTGGCCTTTCGCCGGACCTTCCGCTTTGGTGTAGTTGAGCTTACGCAGCAGATCCATCTCACTCTGGGTGTTCCAGGCAATCCCTTTACCGCCGTTACCGATTTTCTCCATCAGCGGGCCGATAGAGGTAAAGCGTTCGTAAGTGGCCGGATAATCACGCTCAACCACCATAATATGCGGTGCGGTTTTACCTGGGATCAGATCGCATTCGCCTTTTTTCCAGTCTTTCACATCCAGCGGCTGCGCCAGTTCGGCGGCGGAGTCGTGCTGGATTGGCAGCGTAACGATGTCGGTTTCTTTACCCAGATGACCGACGCACACTTCGGAGAATTTCTTCGCGATGGCTTTGTAGATTTCCCAGTCGCTTTTCGCTTCCCAGGCCGGATCGACCGCCGCAGACAACGGATGAATAAACGGATGCATATCCGAAGTATTCATGTCGTCTTTTTCGTACCAGGTCGCAGTCGGCAAAATGATGTCGGAATAGAGACAGGTGCTCGACAGACGGAAGTCCAGCGTCACCACCAGATCCAGCTTGCCTTCCAGACCGTTATCCTGCCAGTCCACTTCTTCCGGCTTCACACCGCCCTGCTGCCCCAGATCTTTACCCTGGATACCGTGTTCCGTCCCCAGCAGGTACTTGAGCATAAACTCATGACCTTTACCGGAAGAGCCCAGCAGGTTAGAACGCCAGATAAACAGGTTACGCGGATGGTTTTTGCCGTTTTCCGGCTGTTCCGCAGCAAAACGGATGGAACCCTCTTTCAGGGATTTCACCGTATAGTCCACCGGATTCATCCCCGCTTTTTCTGCTTCACGAGCGATAGTCAGCGGGTTAGTGCCTAACTGCGGCGCAGAGGGCAGCCAGCCCATACGTTCTGCACGAACGTTGAAGTCGATCAGGTGTCCGGTATAACGGGATTTATCCGCCATCGGCGACAGCAGTTCTTCCGCAGTCACGGTTTCATAACGCCACTGGCTGGAGTGGTTATAGAAATAAGAAGTGCTGTTCATGTGACGCGCCGGACGCTGCCAGTCAAGGGCAAACGCCAGCGGCTGCCAGCCGGTTTGCGGACGCAGTTTTTCCTGACCTACGTAGTGTGCCCAACCGCCACCGCTCTGACCAACGCAGCCGCAGAAAATCAGCATGTTGATCAGACCGCGATAGTTCATATCGAGGTGATACCAGTGGTTCAGACCGGCACCAACAATGATCATTGAACGACCGTGCGTCTTATCAGCGTTGTCGGCAAATTCACGGGCAATGCGAATAATCTGGCTGCGAGAAACGCCGGTGATCTGCTCAGCCCAGGCTGGGGTGTAAGCTTTCACATCGTCATAGCTGGTTGCGCAGTTAACGTCATTCAGGCCACGCTCCAGGCCGTAGTTTGCCAGCGTCAAATCATAAACGGTGGTCACCAGTGCGGTGCTGCCATCAGCCAGTTGCAGGCGTTTTACCGGCAGCTTGTGCAGCAGAATGTTTTCCAGCTCCACTTTGTTGAAGTGTTCCGTGCCGTCGCCGCCAAAGTACGGGAAGCCCACTTCGGCAATCTCATCCTGACTACCCAGCAGACTCAGTTGCAGCTCGGTTTCTTCGCCGGTTTTGCCGTCGCGCTGCTCAAGATTCCATTTGCCCTTCTCGCCCCAACGGAAACCGATCGAACCGTTCGGCGCAACCATTTCACCTTGCGTATTAAAGGCGACGGTTTTCCATTCCGGGTTGTTTTCCTGACCCAGCGAATCAACCAGATCGGCGGCACGCAGCATACGACCCGCAGCGTAATAACCGTCGCGCTCTTCCAGCATTACCAGCATCGGCATGTCGGTGTAGCGACGCACATAATCGGTGAAATACTGGCTTGGGTTATCGAGATGGAATTCACGCAGCATCACGTGACCCATTGCCAGCGCCATTGCTGCGTCGGTGCCCTGTTTCGGTGCCAGCCACAGATCGCACAGTTTGGCGATTTCAGCGTAGTCCGGCGTGACGGCAACGGTTTTGGTGCCTTTGTAACGCACTTCGGTAAAGAAGTGAGCGTCCGGGGTACGGGTCTGCGGAACGTTAGAGCCCCAGGCGATGATATAGCTGGAGTTGTACCAGTCAGCGGATTCCGGTACGTCAGTTTGCTCGCCCCAGGTTTGCGGAGACGCAGGAGGCAGGTCGCAGTACCAGTCGTAGAAGCTTAAGCAAGTACCGCCAATCAGCGAAAGATAGCGAGCACCTGATGCGTAAGAAACCATCGACATTGCCGGAATTGGCGAGAAGCCAGCGACACGATCCGGGCCGTAGTTTTTGATGGTGTAAACGTTAGACGCGGCGATCAGTTCGTTCACTTCCTGCCAGGAAGAACGAACAAAACCACCGCGCCCACGCGCCTGCTTAAAGCTTTTCGCTTTATCGGCGTCTTCGATAATAGAAGCCCATGCCTCAACCGGATCGCTATGCTGCGCCTTCGCTTCACGCCACATTTTCATCAGGCGTTTGCGCATCATCGGGTATTTCAGACGGTTGGCGCTATAGAGATACCAGGAGTAGCTGGCACCGCGCGGGCAGCCGCGAGGTTCATGGTTTGGCAGATCCGGACGAGTACGCGGATAGTCAGTCTGCTGGGTTTCCCAGGTCACCAGACCGTTTTTAACGTAGATTTTCCAGCTGCAGGAGCCGGTGCAGTTTACCCCGTGGGTAGAGCGGACAATTTTGTCATGCTGCCAACGCTGGCGATATCCATCCTCCCAGTCACGGTTGGTATCGAGAAGCTGGCCATGCCCATCGGCAAAGGTATCACCCTTCTGTTTGAAGTAGCGAAACCGGTCCAGGAATTTACTCATCGGTTTTCTCCTGTGGGAGCCTGTCGGCTCTCTGATAAATCGACATTGCTAATGTTTAAAACGAAGGTAACGCTCTGAAACGTCGTGGGAATTGATAACGATCAAGAGTGGTGGGGATGAAAAATAAAGTAAATTCCTAATATACCTCTTTGGGGTAATTAATATTTATTATCCAACTTATTGTAAATTAATGTTTTTTACATCCAATGTCATTTAATCACTTCGGATTTTTATACAGATGGGTATTAAGGAGTATCCCCCATGGATGACATATTAATGGTGCTTAATTGACGCCGTTGAAATAATCATCTCTCTATAAGTATGTTGTAACTAAATGACAAATAAAAAAAGCGCGACATTATGCCGCGCAAAGGATAATCAAATATTACGATTTATTTTTAGAATGCCGACCATATACCGCCCAGGTAATTACTACGCAGGCGATATAGAAAATCAAAAATACTTTCATTGCACCGACTGGCGACCCTGTTAATGCCAGTGAGCTACCGAAGGCTTTCGGGATAAAGAAGCCACCGATAGCGCCAATCGCGGAGATGAAGCCCAGCGCCGCCGCAGTGTCGGTTGCCGCTTCACGCATGGCACGTTCGTCAGAACCGCCTTCTGCTTTCACGCGATCCATCGTCAGTTTACGGAAGATCACGGAAATCATCTGGAAGGTGGAACCACTACCCAGCCCCGCCGTCAGGAACAGCGCCAGGAAGACCGCAAAGAATGCCATGAAGTTTCCGCCTTGCCCGTCAGTCGGTAAGGTGAGGAACAGCAGACCACTGAAAATCGCCATCAGCACGAAGTTCACCAGCGTGACCCGAGTACCGCCGAGACGGTCAGACAATGCTCCCCCCGCAGAACGCGCCAGTGCGCCAATAAACGGTCCGAAGAAGGCGTAGTGCAGGATCTGTACATCCGGAAACTGCGTTTTAGACAGCATGGCAAAACCCGCAGAGAAACCGATGAAGGAACCGAAGGTTGCCAGATACAGCAGGCTCATAATCCACAGATGACCCCGTTTGAGTACTGGCAACTGCTCCTTGATAGAGGCTTTCGAGGTAGCAAGGTCGTTCATGCCAAACCATGCTGCAATGGTGAAGATGGCGAGGAACGGCACCCATACCCAGGACGCGTTAGCCAGATACAGCTCGGTGCCATCCGGCTGTGTTACGCCCTGGCTGCCAAATGCAGCAAAAATTGACAGTGATACCACCAGCGGAGCAACCAGCTGCATGACGCTAACGCCCATGTTGCCCAGACCACCATTCAGCCCCAGTGCACCACCCTGCTTCTGCTTGGGAAAGAAGAAGCTAATGTTTGCCATACTGGAGGCGAAGTTCGCGCCAGCAAAGCCGCACAGCAGAGAAATGATGATGAATACGCTGTATGGCGTAGTGGTATCCTGCACGGCAAAACCCAGCCAGACGCAAGGAATAATGAGAATGCCGGTGCTAAACGCCGTCCAGCGACGACCACCGAAAATTGGAACCATAAAGGAGTATGGCACACGCAATAATGCGCCAGAAACCGAAGGTAGTGCGGTCAAAAGAAACAGCTGATCGGTCGTAAAATTAAAGCCGACTTTCGGTAAATTTACCGCGACGGCACTGAATAACATCCATACACAAAACGCCAGTAGCAGACAGGGAACGGAAATCCACAGATTGCGGCTGGCTATACGCTGGCCGCGCTGTTGCCAGAACGCAGGATCTTCCGGTCGCCAATCAGTAATGACAGCTCCAGTAGCCCTTTCGGGGGCGGATGAGTGACTCATAGACACCTCTGATACTCGTTTCGATGTCTGCCACCTTAGTGTCTGTAGCCAAAGGTAATTTGATGTAAATCAAACGATAAGATAACTTTATCTATCATTGATATTTATGATTACCCATAGTGAGTACGGAGATTTCATAAAAATTATGAGATTTTTCACAGTACTGTAAAATCCCTACCCTTACTGATGTAAATCGACTAACCACACGGCAAATAAGGAGTAACTCTTTCCAGGTATGGGTATACTTCAGCCAATAGCCGAGAATAACGCCATTCCAGAATGTATCGTCACATTCATTAAGGTTATTGCTCATTCAAAGCCTGAAGGAAGAGGTTTACATGCTTAAACGTTGTCTCTCTCCGCTCACCCTGGTTAATCAGGTTGCGCTTATTGTTTTGCTTTCTACCGCTATTGGACTGGCGGGGATGGCGGTTTCTGGCTGGCTGGTACAAGGCGTTCAGGGCAGCGCCCATGCTATTAACAAAGCGGGATCGCTGCGTATGCAAACTTACCGGCTACTGGCGGCAGTACCATTAAGCGAGAAAGACAAGCCCTTAATCAAAGAGATGGAACAAACGGCATTTAGCACCGAATTAACTCGAGCAGCAGAACGAGACGGGCAACTGGCGCAATTACAGGGGTTGCAGGATTACTGGCGCCATGAGCTGATTCCTGCGCTGCTACACGCACAAAGCCGCGAAACGGTGTCGGCTGACGTCAGCCAGTTTGTCGCCGGGCTTGATCAGTTGGTGTCTGGTTTTGACCGCACCACAGAAATGCGCATTGAGACGGTCGTACTGGTTCATCGGGTGATGGCTGTGTTTATGGCACTTCTGCTGGTATTTACCATCATATGGCTGCGGGCACGGCTGCTACAGCCGTGGCGGCAATTGCTGGCGATGGCGAGTGCCGTCAGCCATCGCGATTTTACCCAGCGGGCGAATATCAGCGGGCGCAACGAAATGGCAATGCTCGGAACGGCACTGAACAATATGTCTGCGGAACTGGCGGAGAGTTATGCCGTACTTGAGCATCGGGTACAGGAGAAAACCGCCGGGCTGGAGCATAAAAATCAAATACTCTCGTTTTTGTGGCAGGCTAACCGTCGTTTGCATTCTCGCGCCCCACTGTGTGAACGCCTGTCACCTGTACTCAACGGATTGCAAAATTTAACCCTGCTGCGTGATATCGAACTGCGTGTATATGACACTGAAGATGAAGAGAATCATCAGGAGTTCACCTGCCAGCCGGATATGACCTGCGACGACAAAGGCTGCCAACTCTGCCCACGCGGGGTATTACCCGTTGGTGATCGCGGCACTACCCTGAAATGGCGACTGGCAGATTCCCATATGCAGTACGGCATTTTGCTGGCGACCCTGCCTCAGGGGCGCCATCTGAGCCATGATCAACAGCAACTGGTGGATACGCTGGTTGAACAATTAACCGCCACTCTGGCGTTGGATCGCCATCAGGAACGCCAGCAGCAGTTGATCGTGATGGAAGAGCGTGCCACCATTGCGCGCGAACTACATGATTCTATTGCCCAATCTCTCTCTTGTATGAAGATGCAGGTGAGTTGTTTACAGATGCAAGGCGACGCACTGCCAGAAAGCAGCCGCGAACTGTTAAGCCAGATCCGTAACGAACTGAATGCGTCATGGGCGCAGTTGCGTGAGTTGCTCACCACATTCCGTTTGCAGCTCACAGAACCGGGATTACGCCCGGCACTGGAGGCAAGTTGTGAAGAGTACAGCGCCAAATTTGGCTTCCCGGTGAAGCTGGATTACCAGTTGCCACCGCGTCTGGTGCCCTCGCATCAGGCAATCCATCTGTTGCAAATTGCCCGTGAGGCATTAAGTAACGCCCTCAAACATTCGCAAGCGAGCGAGGTCGTTGTGACGGTGGCGCAAAACGATAATCAGGTCAAACTGACCGTCCAGGATAACGGCTGCGGGGTGCCTGAAAATGCCATCCGCAGCAATCACTACGGCATGATAATTATGCGTGACCGTGCGCAAAGTCTGCGTGGCGACTGTCGCGTCCGCCGTCGTGAATCAGGTGGCACCGAAGTGGTGGTCACTTTTATTCCCGAAAAAACTTTCACAGACGTCCAAGGAGATATCCATGAGTAATCAGGAACCGGCTACTATCCTGCTGATCGACGATCACCCGATGCTGCGAACTGGCGTAAAACAGCTTATCAGCATGGCCCCCGATATCACTGTGGTTGGCGAAGCGAGCAATGGCGAGCAGGGTATTTTACTTGCGGAATCTCTCGATCCTGATCTGATTCTGCTTGATCTGAATATGCCCGGCATGAACGGTCTGGAAACGCTGGATAAACTGCGCGAAAAATCTTTATCCGGCCGCATTGTGGTATTCAGCGTCTCGAACCATGAAGAGGACGTCGTCACCGCGCTGAAACGCGGCGCAGATGGCTATCTGTTAAAAGATATGGAGCCGGAAGATCTGTTAAAAGCGTTGCACCAGGCTGCAGCTGGCGAAATGGTATTAAGCGAGGCGTTAACCCCTGTTCTGGCCGCCAGCCTGCGTGCTAACCGCGCCACGACTGAACGCGACGTCAACCAGTTAACGCCGCGCGAGCGCGATATTCTGAAACTGATTGCTCAGGGCTTACCGAATAAGATGATCGCCCGTCGCCTGGACATCACTGAAAGCACGGTCAAAGTGCACGTGAAGCACATGCTGAAAAAAATGAAGCTTAAATCTCGTGTGGAAGCCGCAGTATGGGTGCATCAGGAACGTATTTTCTGATTATGGTTCCCAGCGCAGTTCGTCCTTTGCCATTTCATCGAAAGGTTCGGCAAGCGTTAGCGTGATCTCATTGGAAGAGACACGCTGTCCCTGGTTATCTTCCACCACCACCGACAAGCGCCATCGATTGGTCGCCTCTTCTCCACTTTGCCAGTCCGGCACGATCAGCGTCCAGCCATCCGCACTATTGGCTGTGGCTCCCGATGTCAGACTTAACATCTGTGTATCCCCTTGCCAGATCAATTGTCGAATACCGTAACGACTGTGGATTTGTAATTTCAGCGGCACCGTTTCACCAGGTTTAAGATCCCAGGGGGGCGTCGCCAGAAATACCGTTAAGGTTTTACGCTGATGATACTCAATGACCGGCAGATTATTCCGCTGCGGATTGTCATAGCGACTGCCGCGCAACGACTGACTCTCAGCAACTTCGCCAGCAGAAAGTTGTTTGTTTAGTGGCACCCCAAAGCGGTAGTTAATATTCAGCCCGAGATTATTTTGGCTTTCTCCACTTTCGCCTTGTTTATGCTGAGCGGTCATAGTAACGAGTGGAACAGGGGTGTAATTAAGCCCCAGACTCATGGCGACAGGATTATGGTAACCCGTGCCAGAATTAAACAGATCGACACGCTGACCAAAATATTGTTCGAGGCTGACACTGGTGTTGAGATGCTGGTAAAACGGCATTCGTATCCGGGCAGTCAGATCATAACCACGCGCCATACGCTGCTCGAGCGAGGCAGTCTGTTCATGCCATGAGGCAAAAGGCTGGTAATAATTTGCCGACAAGCGTAGATATTCTCCCCATGCTTCAGCGCCAAACCCTGCCCGCTGAAGATTTTCATCTAACAAGTTGTCATAAAACGTGTTGTATCCCATCAACCATGTGCCATGCCTCCAGCGTTGACCAATGCCAAGGTTACTTACCAGACCATCGTCCTGCTGGGTGAGCCCAAGTTGGCTCCATGTAAGATAACGCTCGTTATCCTGCAACGGTACAAACCAGCTCCCCCGGCTGCCGGTGAAATGCCCTTCGTTATCCACTTTGACGTCAACACTGGCGTTCCCCCACGGCGAAAGCCACGATTCCACATGTTGATTAACCTGCTGACTGAGCGCATCACGAACTTTTCCCAGCGCAAAGGCTTTTGCCTGTTCGCCTGTATCCTGACCGTTATCAGTCATACTGGTTTCACCAAAATCTTTCACGATTTCGGCGAAGTGTTTTTCACCGTCATGATTTTCCGGTGCCATTCCTAAGTCCGGCAGACCATCCTTATCGTTATCAAAAGGATTTACCGATTGCTGCTCAACGGATGGCTGTGCGCTAGCTATACCGCCTGCCAGCAGCAAGAGTAAATAAAGTGGGGTAACACGAGAGACGATACGGCTCAAAACGTCAGTAATTTCCGGTAAAAATGAACACCCATTACTTTATAGAATAACGATTACTGGTAACTTTTCTCGTACTTTCTCATGCTTTATGGAAAATCCTAAAAATGTGGCAAATTGGTCAGACAGCGTAAAAGCAGTAAGATAGAAGTCGAAAATCTAATTATCTGAATACAGGAGTGAGTAATGCAAAAAATCGTGATCGTTGCCAATGGCGCGCCCTACGGGAGCGAATCCTTATTTAATAGCCTGCGGCTGGCCATTGCGCTACGGGAACAGGAGAGCAACCTGGATCTGCGTCTGTTCCTGATGTCTGATGCGGTAACTGCCGGATTACGCGGACAAAAACCGGGGGAAGGCTACAATATTCAGCAAATGCTGGAGATCCTCACTGCACAAAATGTGCCTGTGAAATTGTGCAAAACCTGCACCGATGGTCGCGGTATCAGCCCACTTCCGCTGATTGATGGAGTTGAAATTGGCACACTGGTCGAACTGGCGCAATGGACGCTGGTTGCCGATAAAGTGCTTACGTTTTAATTGCAGTATGGGGCGCTCAAGGTTACAGAAACGCCCCGCTGTGATAACAGTTTCATCAGGCAAAACCGGGCCGTAAGACACCATCCGGGAAATTCTCCGCCAGCAGTTTTTTCACCGACACCAGTAAATCATTCAGCCCGTCATCCTGCATCCCCAGTTTGTTGAGCTCTTGTTCCAGAGAAAATAAATACTGCGCATTGGTTCCAAGTGGACCACTCGCCGCAGCAATCAACGGAGCAATCACCTGAGCTCGGGTATCGGACTCATATTCAGGATGGCGCGGGTCCATAATAAACACCAGCGCGTTGACTGTGCGCCCGTCATCAAGATCAAGCTGACACCAGGTTGGCAGGTAGCAGCCGGTAATCATCTCCCGCTTCCACAGCAAGGTCAGTTCCTGCTCCAGCGTCTCTTCCGGCAAGCGATACGCCACTCCCGTGGTGCGGCCGCCCTCTTTCAGAGCAAGCATTCTTCCCGGCTGGTGTGCCGTCCCCCTTCCGGCGGTCAGACGCAGACAGAACGCCCGGTGCCACCCAACCAGCGTACCGGTACAGGACTCGATAAACTCCAGCGCCGGATTCCACATCAACGATCCATAACCGAAGATCCACACCGCCCCCTCATCAGGACGACAAGCCAGCGTAGCTGCCAGCGAGGCTGCCCGCTGTTCTGCCGACCATAAGAGTGATTCTTCAATAGTGCCAAATGCCGTTTTACAATCGGCATTCATCAAGAAATCCCGCGTTATCACCTTATACCTCCGCCACTGCATACTTCCCTGCGACAACTTTTTGGTGTCTTCCAGACATTTTTACTGCTCATTTTGGAACCATTACCGGGACAATATGCAATCTGCAGACCACTTGCAAGGCGACGCCGCACGAATAGCTTTAACTCATCACCGGGAGTTATAACTTTTTATGCCATTTATCATCACTTCCTTTAGCATATTCATGTTTCACTGCTGCCCAGGCCACTTTATGCGCTGTCTCCTCCCGACTGGCATCATCACGCCGATCTTCTTTATCTTTATATTGATCCCAGGCGCTGTTGAATGCCTCTTTATAGATATCCTGGGCATGGGACGGTAGAACGTGTTTTACATTTTCCGGCAGATCGCTTTTTGTTTTATACGGCATTGTTGACTCCTTTTTTAAAGGTGAACTTTAAGTGTGGTCAACAATATCCACGCTTGCCAGCATATAAGACTTTTCACGTCAGACTCTTCTTAAGAGGTGCTAATACAAACATTGTCTAAACACGTTGATTATTTTTATACCCCAAAGAGTAAAAAAGCGACAGCGGGGTAAAATTTCGTAAAATGTTACCGATATCCAGACACTTTCTGTTATTTTTTCTGCCTATTTATTACATTTTCGACAAATTCATCTGCAAAGGATAACCATAATGACAAATGCTCACGAGGCGGTAAAAACCCGCCACAAGGAGACCTCGCTTATTTTCCCGGTTCTGGCGCTGGTAGTGCTGTTCCTGTGGGGAAGCAGTCAAACACTACCAGTGGTCATAGGCATCAATCTTCTTGCGCTTATTGGTATTTTAAGCAGCGCCTTTAGTGTTGTCCGTCATGCGGACGTATTAGCCCATCGACTGGGGGAACCTTATGGCTCTCTTATTCTTAGCCTTTCCGTGGTTATTCTTGAAGTCAGTTTGATATCAGCCTTAATGGCGACCGGCGATGCGGCGCCGACGTTAATGCGAGATACACTCTATTCAATCATTATGATTGTTACTGGTGGACTGGTTGGTTTTTCATTACTGTTGGGCGGGCGCAAATTTGCCACCCAATATATGAATCTGTTTGGTATTAAACAGTATTTAATCGCCCTGTTTCCATTGGCAATTATTGTGCTGGTATTCCCGATGGCTCTGCCTGCGGCGAATTTTTCAACTGGTCAGGCGTTGCTGGTGGCATTAATTTCCGCAGCAATGTACGGCGTATTTTTGCTAATTCAGACCAAAACGCATCAGAGTCTGTTTGTCTATGAACATGAAGATGACAGTGATGATGACGATCCGCACCATGGTAAACCGTCTGCCCATAGCAGCCTGTGGCATGCCGTCTGGTTGATTATCCATTTAATTGCGGTGATAGCGGTTACCAAAATGAACGCCAGTCCGCTGGAAACACTGCTCACCAGCATGAATGCTCCGGTGGCCTTTACCGGTTTCCTGGTGGCGCTATTGATTCTTTCGCCGGAAGGCTTAGGGGCGTTAAAAGCGGTATTAAACAACCAGGTCCAGCGCGCGATGAATCTGTTCTTTGGTTCGGTGTTAGCAACCATTTCACTTACCGTACCTGTCGTCACGCTGATCGCCTTTATGACAGGCAATGAATTGCAGTTTGCGCTTGGTGCGCCAGAAATGGTGGTGATGGTAGCCTCTTTGGTGCTGTGCCATATCTCCTTCTCCACCGGACGTACTAACGTACTCAACGGCGCGGCACATCTGGCTCTCTTTGCCGCCTATTTGATGACAATATTTGCCTGACACTGATATCTCCCCCTGGCAGCGGAAGCTGGGGGAGATAATAAAAATACCTGCCCGGTTCCTTTCTTCAGTTATTCTGAACAATTCGTCAGACATAATTGCGAGCCTGCACCACAACATGCAAGAAAGCACTGCAACAGTTGATGAAAAGCTGGAATGTACTCTTCATTACGAACGTTTCAGTGGTGAAGTAAAGAAGGCTTGAGACATAGTATCCACACCAAGCCGGCGTTATCCGGTGAGGCGCAATGTTGCGGGGGCTTTATCCCTGGTGGCATTGGTTGCTGGAAAGAGAAAACCCCCGCACGTTGAGAGGTAAAACCTGACAACAGAACGGGGGCTAATCTTGAACCATCAACAATTCAAGAATAGCCGCAAAATGTTGTCATTACAACAAGGCGGCTATATGACGCTCGCGCAGTTTGCCATGATTTTCTGGCACGACCTGGCAGCACCGATCCTGGCGGGAATTATTACCGCAGCGATTGTCAGCTGGTGGCGTAACCGGAAGTAAGGCGAATACGGGCGTCAGGCTGCCGTGATGGCAATATGCGCCCGAAACCGGCCGCAGGGGTAACAGCCTGTGGCCTTTTTTGTATTTATCTCTTTCAGAAGTAGACACCGTTAACCCAACCTGGGAGCATCAACCAGAGCATTCATGAAACAGTTGCAACAGCTAATAAAAAGCCGGAATGCATACTGCATTACGAACATTCCTGGGGTGAAGTGAAGAACACTTGAGATATAGAATCCACACCAAGCCGGCGTTATCCGGTGAGGCGCAATGTTGCGGGGGCTTTATCCCTGGTGGCATTGGTTGCTGGAAAGAGAAAACCCCCGCACGTTGAGAGGTACAACCTGACAACAGAACGGGGGCTAATCTTGAACCAGAACAATTCAAGGATAGCCGCAAAATGTTGTCATTACAACAAGGCGGCTATATGACGCTCGCGCAGTTTGCCATGACTTTCTGGCACGACCTGGCAGCACCGATCCTGGCGGGAATTATTACCGCAGCGATTGTCAGCTGGTGGCGTAACCGGAAGTAAGGCGAATACGGGCGTCAGGCTGCCGTGATGGCAATATGCGCCCGAAACCGGCCGCAGGGGTAACAGCCTGCGGCCTTTTTTGTATCTGGCACCCATGAAAAAAGTCTTAACGCAGAACGCTAATACTTTATTTTTCAAGCAAAAAAGATTACTTGCTGGTATCCAGTTCTTCGAAACCTTTCACCAGATCATCAATCGCTTTCATCTGCTTGAGGAACGGTTCCAGTTTAGCCAGCGGCAGCGCGGATGGGCCATCACATTTCGCATGTTCCGGATCCGGATGAGCTTCAATAAACAGCCCCGCCAGACCTACCGCCATACCGGCTCGTGCCAGCTCAGCCACCTGAGCACGACGACCGCCGGAAGCTGCGCCAAACGGATCGCGGCATTGCAGTGCGTGGGTCACGTCGAAAATCACCGGCGAGTTACCAGACACTTTCTTCATAATGCTGAAACCCAGCATATCGACAACCAGGTTGTCATAGCCAAAGTTAGCGCCGCGATCGCAAAGAATCACTTTATCGTTGCCGCCTTCTTTGAATTTATCAACGATGTTACCCATCTGACCCGGGCTGACAAACTGCGGTTTTTTGACGTTAATTACCGCACCGGTTTTCGCCATGGCTTCCACCAGGTCAGTCTGACGAGCGAGAAATGCCGGTAACTGGATCACATCCACAACATCAGCAACTGGCTGTGCCTGGCTTGGTTCGTGAACGTCGGTGATAATTTTCACGCCAAAAGTTTGCTTCAATTCCTGGAAGATTTTCATCCCTTCTTCCAGGCCCGGTCCACGATAAGAGTGGATAGAGGAGCGGTTGGCTTTGTCAAAAGAGGCTTTGAACACGTAAGGGATACCCAGTTTCTGGGTCACGGTTACGTAGTGTTCGCAAATGCGCATCGCCAGATCGCGAGATTCCAGCACGTTCATACCGCCAAACAGCACGAACGGCAGGTCATTTGCTACGTTGATGTCGCCAATGCTAACCACTTTTTGTTTCATAGGATCGCCTTAATCTTAAGTAAAATGTCGATTAATTAATGCAGCACAATATGTTTATGCGCGATGTTATTAATTTGCGCACGAATCATTTCGCTGATCGGGTCTTCCGGACACTGTTCAACGAAATAACTTAAATCATTTAACGCAACGTGTTCGCAATCCAGTTGCGCGTAAATCAACCCACGATCGCGAATTTCATACGGATCTTCAGGGTTGAACTGTAATAAGGCCTCGCTGGTGCGTAATGCCAGTTCCATCTGATTTTCTTCCATCAGCGACGCTTTCAGCGTATCCAATAGTTTGCGGATAACCTCAATGTTATCGGCTTCATCCAGGTCTTCATAAAACAGTTCCGCCGACGGGCTGATATTTCCCTTTAACCATACATCCAGCATATGTTCGCTTAACGATTCACCGTTAAAAGGGTTAATCAACCAAATTTCGCCATCCGGACATTCAATGCGCAATATAAGCTGCGTCGGGAAAATCACCGGCATCAGCGGCAAATCGAGACGATTAGCGACCCACACCAAAACGGCGCCTAATGATACCGCACTGCCCTGCCGATTTTTTAACACCTGATCCAACCATAGTGCATCGGAAAGACGATAAACACCGCGTGAGGCTTTAAATCCCCATTCGCCGTAAAACAGCGCGATCAATTTTTCCAGCTGCTCTTCTAAAGGCAGAAGCTGGCTAATTTCTTCCTTCGCCAGATTAACGAGACGCTCCAGTTCGTCGTATACATCTTGCGAGGGAAAATCGCGGCGGATTGCTTCGCAAGCCAGGATCATGCCTTCGCACAGCGGCGCTTTATTAAATTCGAAATCAGCTAACGATCTCATGACTTACCCCAGTAACGGTACTTTTGTGGTGGCGAGTTTAATGATGATGTACAGCACCACCAGCGCCAGCGGGAAGGCAATAATGCGCACCTGCTGACTGTGCACCCGACGATAATCGAGAGCAATAAAACCCAAAACGATATAAATGATAACTCCAAACAGCTTTTCAGTCAGCCATTGTGCCTGCCCGGAAAATGGCAGGATGTGCGCTTTAGCCATTAGCGCCACGCCGCTTAACAATAACACCGTGTCAATAACCGGCGGCGCAATGCGCGTCCAGCGAGCAAATGCCTGAGGATGCTCCTGATAACGTAGCCAGAAACGTAAGGTTAATAGCCCAACAGAAAGCGCAACGCTAATGAGATGAACGCTAAGCAGCGTAGTAAAACTAGTCATCGATAATAGCGACCAAGCGTCACGCGCTCGTTATCACCGTAGTCCCGGCAGGTTTCGACATCACGATAACCCGCCTGAATAAATGCCTGTCGAACCACTTCCCCTTGCTGCCAGCCATGTTCCAGAAGCAGAAATCCGCCAGATATTAGCATGTTACGTGACTTTTGGATGATGTGCACGATATCCGCCATACCGCTGTCTGCCGCCACCAATGCCGACAGCGGCTCAAAGCGGACATCGCCTTGTTGAAGATGGGGATCCTGCTCGTCGATATATGGCGGATTGCTGACAATCATCGCAAACTGCTGCTCGCCAAGCGCACTAAACCAGTCGCTTTGCAGGATATGGATATTTTTAATCGCCAGATGCTGCGCATTACGCTTCGCAAGGGCAACGGCATCCGGCATTCGGTCAACGGCGGTTACCTCGCAATCTGGACGCTCGCTGGCCAGCGCCAGCGCAATTGCCCCGGTGCCCGTACCGAGATCGAGAATACGGCAAGACTGTTCAGGTAACCGAGCCAGTGCCTGCTCCACCAGACATTCCGTGTCAGGACGGGGAATTAAGGTCGCTGGCGAAACAAATAACGGCAACGACCAAAATTCACGCACACCGGTTAAATGAGCAATAGGTTCACCTGCACGACGACGCGCCAGCAGTACGTCGAGTTGCTCACACTGCGCGTCAGTCAGCTGCGTTTCGCCAAAGGCGAGAATAAAAGTACGCCCCTTGCCGGTAACATGCTCCAGCAGGATTTCAGCATCGCGCCGTGGGCTTTCGCTCGCCTGAAGTTGGGTTATTGCGTCACGTAACCAGTGTTGATATTCCATTATTCTTGCTCGGACAACGCCGCCAGTTGGTCAGCCTGATGTTCCTGGATAATCGGTTCAATTAGCATATCCAGCTTACCTTCCATCACTTCATCCAGACGGTAGAGCGTCAGGTTGATACGGTGGTCAGTGACGCGCCCCTGCGGGAAGTTGTAGGTACGATTACGATCGCTGCGATCGCCACTGCCCAGCAGGTTACGACGGGTAGACGCCTCCGCCTGCTGGCGTTTTGCCATTTCTGCTGCGTGGATGCGAGCACCAAGTACAGAAAGTGCTTTAGCTTTGTTTTTATGTTGTGAACGTTCGTCCTGACATTCAACAACAATACCGGTTGGTAAGTGAGTAATACGGATTGCCGAATCGGTGGTGTTAACGTGCTGCCCCCCTGCCCCTGAAGAGCGGAAAGTATCAATGCGCAAATCTGCCGGGTTGATGTCCGGCAGTTCTGCGTCAGGCAGCTCTGGCATTACCGCAACGGTACAAGCAGAAGTATGAATACGACCCTGCGATTCCGTAGCAGGAACACGCTGCACGCGATGACCGCCAGATTCGAATTTCAGGCGACCATACACACCATCGCCACTGATTTTGGCGATGATCTCTTTATAGCCACCATGCTCGCCCTCGCTGGCGCTCATGATTTCCACGCGCCAGCGACGGGCTTCTGCGTAACGGCTGTACATACGGAACAGATCGCCTGCAAATAATGCGGCTTCATCACCACCAGTTCCGGCACGCACTTCGAGAAAGGCGTTGCGTTCGTCATCAGGATCTTTTGGCAGCAAGAGAACCTGAAGTTGTTGTTCCAGTTGTTCGCTTTTTTCTTTAGCTTCACGCAGTTCATCCTGCGCCATCTCACGCATTTCAGGATCGTCGAGCATCATCTGTGCGGTTTCGATATCTTCCTGAACCTGTTGCCAGTCGGTGAAACAGCGCGAAACATCACTTAACTGCGCATATTCACGAGATAATGCGCGAAAACGTTCCTGGTCAGCGATGGTTTGCGCATCACCCAGCAGCGCCTGAACTTCTTCATGGCGTTCATGCAGGGCTTCCAGTTTGGCAACGATAGAAGGCTTCATAGGCGTAAATGCACCCTGTAAAAAAGAAAATGATGTACTGCTACTCCAGCCCGAGGCTGTCGCGCAGAATATTCAGGCGTTCGTTATCCCCGTCACGGGCAGCCTGTTGAAGTGATTTCGTTGGCGCATGGATCAGGCGGTTAGTCAGTTTCCATGCCAGATCCTGCATAATGGCTTGCGCGTCGCCGCCCTGTTCAAGGGCTGCTAACGCTTTGGCGGTTAACTCATCGCGAACCTGCTCTGCCTGACTGCGATAATCGCGAATAGTTTCGCTGGCGCTTTGTGCGCGCAGCCACGCCATAAATTCGCTGGTTTCCTGAGCGACGATAGTTTCCGCTTCAACTGCGGCGGCTTTACGCTGCGCCAGGTTATGCGAAATGATGCTTTGCAGATCGTCAACGCTATAAAGGTAGGCATTCGCCAGTTTTCCGACTTCCGGTTCGACATCGCGCGGAACGGCAATATCCACCAACAGCATCGGTTGGTTGCGACGGCTTTTTAATGCGCGCTCCACCATACCTTTACCGATAATCGGTAACGGGCTTGCAGTGGAACTAATGATGATATCGGCTTCGCGCAGACGTTCGTCGATATCGCTCAATGCAATCACTTCTGCGCCGACTTCATCTGCCAGGATTTGGGCTCGTTCGCGAGTACGATTGGCGATAATCATCTTCTGCACTTTGTGTTCGCGCAGATGACGCGCCACCAGTTCGATGGTTTCGCCCGCACCAACCAGCAATACCGTCACCGTAGAAAGCGATTCAAAGATCTGCCGCGCCAGCGTACAAGCCGCAAAAGCGACAGACACAGCACTGGCGCCAATATCCGTTTCAGTGCGAACGCGCTTTGCTACAGAGAAAGATTTCTGGAACATGCGTTCCAGTTCGCTGGCCTTCATATGGCCTTTTTGCGAATCGGCAAACGCTTTTTTAACCTGACCGAGGATCTGCGGCTCCCCCAGAACCAGTGAATCCAGGCCACTGGCAACACGCATTAAATGGCTAACCGCGTCGTTATCCTGATGCCAGTAGAGGCTATTACGCAGATCTTCTTCGTTGAGATTGTGGTAATCGCACAACCAGCGAATGAGCGCCTCTTGCAGGTTATCCTGCTCTTCAACGCTAAGATAAAGTTCTGTGCGGTTACACGTCGACAGCACCACGCCGCCCTGCACCATCGGCTGCGCGAGCAGGCTGTCAAGCGCCTGATCGAGCTTGTCCGGCGAAAACGATACACGTTCTCGTAGCGATACAGGTGCCGTTTTATGGTTAATACCGAGTGCTAAAAGGGTCATGTCTGCGGGAAATAATACCAACGTTGATATGGTTAGTCTGCTCGCATCATACAGGATGCGTGAGATCAATAAAAGAGAGCGCCCCCTTTTGGAGTAATTGCCAAAAGCCGTTAGATTCTGGCAATTAAGACAACTTGAACATAGACGATAGCGGACGGTAACGCTAGCATTAAGGGTTATAACTGCAACGTATCTCAAGGACTTGTCATTATCATGCCCCTGCCCGATTTTCGCTTTATCCGCCTGCTACCGCTGGCTGCCCTCGTGCTCACTGCCTGTTCCGTTACCACACCAAAAGGCCCCGGCAAAAGCCCGGACTCCCCGCAGTGGCGTCAGCATCAGCAAGAGGTTCGTAACCTCAACCAGTATCAGACACGCGGTGCATTTGCGTATATTTCTGACCAGCAGAAAGTGTATGCCCGCTTCTTCTGGCAGCAAACTGGCCAGGATCGCTACCGTCTGCTGCTGACCAACCCATTGGGAAGCACCGAACTGGAGCTGAATGCTCAGCCGGGTAACGTGCAGCTGGTAGATAACAAAGGTCAGCGTTACACCGCCGATGACGCCGAAGAGATGATTGGCAAATTGACAGGAATGCCGATTCCGCTCAACAGTTTGCGCCAGTGGATTTTAGGTTTGCCTGGTGATGCAACCGACTACAAACTGGACGACCAGTACCGCCTGAGCGAAATCACCTACAGCCAGAACGGCAAAAACTGGAAAGTCGTATACGGTGGTTATGACACCAAAACGCAACCTGCGATGCCAGCCAATATGGAACTCACCGACGGTGGTCAGCGCATCAAGTTAAAAATGGATAACTGGATAGTGAAATAATGCGGACACAGTGGCCCTCTCCGGCAAAACTTAATCTGTTCTTATACATTACCGGTCAGCGAGCGGACGGTTACCACACGCTGCAAACGCTGTTTCAGTTTCTTGATTACGGCGACACCATCAGCATTGAACTTCGTGACGATGGGGATATTCGTCTGTTAACGCCCGTTGAAGGCGTGGAGCACGAAGATAACCTGATCGTTCGCGCAGCACGGTTGTTGATGAAAACAGCGGCAGACAGCGGGCGTCTTCCGGCGGGGAGCGGTGCAAATATCAGCATTGACAAGCGTTTGCCGATGGGCGGCGGCCTGGGCGGTGGTTCATCGAATGCCGCGACTGTGCTGGTGGCGTTAAATCATCTCTGGCAATGCGGGCTAAGTATTGATGAACTGGCGGAACTGGGTCTGACGTTGGGCGCAGATGTTCCTGTCTTTGTACGCGGTCATGCCGCGTTTGCTGAAGGGGTTGGCGAAATATTAACGCCAGTGAATCCACCGGAGAAATGGTATCTGGTGGCACACCCTGGTGTAAGTATTCCGACACCGGTGATTTTTAAAGATCCTGAACTCCCGCGCAACACGCCGAAAAGGTCAATTGATACGTTGCTAAAATGTGAATTCGGTAATGATTGCGAGGTTATCGCAAGAAAACGTTTTCGCGAGGTTGATGCGGTGCTTTCCTGGCTGTTAGAATACGCCCCGTCGCGCCTGACTGGGACAGGAGCCTGTGTCTTTGCTGAATTTGATACAGAGTCTGAAGCCCGCCAGGTGCTAGAGCAAGCCCCGGAATGGCTCAATGGCTTTGTGGCGAAAGGTGTTAATCTTTCCCCATTGCACAGAGCCATGCTTTAAGCCGGGCAAGCTGAGTTTCGGTGACAACGTCACCTTGTTCCAGACGTTGCATCGCGCTCTTTAATACACCGCCTGGAAAGAATATTGCCTGGCCCGCACAGTTTTCGGCAGATTCTTTCCACCAATGGACGCATGCCTGAGGTTCTTCTCGTGCCTGATATGAAGCTTTTTGCTGGTAACGCCACCCCGGAACTAGCACAACGTATTGCCAACCGCCTGTACACTTCACTCGGCGACGCCGCTGTAGGTCGCTTTAGCGACGGCGAAGTCAGTGTACAAATCAATGAAAATGTACGCGGTGGTGATATTTTCATCATCCAGTCCACTTGTGCCCCTACTAACGACAACCTGATGGAATTAGTCGTGATGGTTGATGCCCTGCGTCGTGCTTCCGCAGGTCGTATCACCGCTGTTATCCCCTACTTTGGCTATGCGCGCCAGGACCGTCGCGTCCGTTCCGCTCGTGTGCCAATCACTGCGAAAGTGGTTGCAGATTTCCTCTCCAGCGTCGGTGTTGACCGTGTGCTGACAGTGGATCTGCACGCTGAACAGATTCAGGGTTTCTTCGACGTTCCGGTTGATAACGTATTTGGTAGCCCGATCCTGCTGGAAGACATGCTGCAGCTGAATCTGGATAACCCAATTGTGGTTTCTCCGGACATCGGCGGCGTTGTGCGTGCCCGCGCTATCGCTAAGCTGCTGAACGATACCGATATGGCAATCATCGATAAACGTCGTCCGCGTGCGAACGTTTCCCAGGTGATGCATATCATCGGTGACGTTGCAGGTCGTGACTGCGTACTGGTCGATGATATGATCGACACTGGCGGTACGCTGTGTAAAGCTGCTGAAGCTCTGAAAGAACGTGGTGCTAAACGTGTATTTGCATACGCGACTCACCCGATCTTCTCTGGCAACGCGGCGAACAACCTGCGTAACTCTGTAATTGATGAAGTCGTTGTCTGCGATACCATTCCGCTGAGCGATGAAATCAAATCACTGCCGAACGTGCGTACTCTGACTCTGTCAGGTATGCTGGCCGAAGCGATTCGTCGTATCAGCAACGAAGAATCGATCTCTGCTATGTTCGAACATTAATCGAACCCGGCTCAAAGACCCGCTGCGGCGGGTTTTTTTGTCTGTAATATCCATTTGTATGACCTATGCCTCCTTCACCTGCCATTTAGTTGACAGATGATGCGCTCACGGATGAAACATTATTGTGAACAAAATATTCTCCTCACATGTGATGCCTTTCCGCGCTCTGATCGACGCTTGCTGGAAAGAAAAATACACTGCCGCACGGTTTACCCGTGACCTGATTGCCGGGATTACCGTCGGGATTATTGCTATTCCGCTGGCGATGGCGTTGGCAATTGGTAGTGGCGTGGCTCCACAGTACGGTTTATATACCGCTGCTGTTGCAGGGATTGTCATTGCTCTGACGGGGGGGTCGCGCTTTAGCGTTTCCGGTCCGACTGCGGCATTTGTAGTAATTCTCTATCCCGTTTCGCAACAGTTTGGACTGGCAGGCCTGCTGGTTGCGACGTTGTTGTCGGGGATCTTTTTGATCCTGATGGGTCTGGCGCGCTTTGGTCGTCTGATTGAATATATTCCGGTTTCCGTCACCTTAGGTTTTACCTCAGGTATCGGGATCACCATCGGTACCATGCAGATTAAAGATTTTCTCGGTCTGCAAATGGCTCATGTCCCGGAACATTATCTACAAAAAGTCGGCGCATTATTTATGGCGCTGCCCACCATTAATGTGGGTGATGCTGCCATTGGCATTGTGACGCTTGGCATTCTGGTTTTCTGGCCGCGTCTGGGCATTCGTTTACCAGGTCATCTTCCGGCCTTGCTGGCTGGTTGTGCGGTGATGGGCATTGTTAACCTGCTCGGTGGACACGTTGCTACCATCGGCTCGCAATTCCACTACGTTCTGGCCGATGGTTCCCAGGGTAATGGTATTCCGCAACTGCTGCCGCAACTGGTACTGCCGTGGGATCTCCCCGATTCAGAATTCACACTAACCTGGGATTCTATTCGCACACTGCTGCCTGCGGCATTCTCAATGGCAATGCTCGGCGCAATCGAATCTCTGCTCTGCGCGGTGGTACTGGATGGCATGACCGGGACGAAACACAAGGCGAACAGCGAACTGGTCGGTCAGGGGCTGGGGAATATCATCGCTCCGTTCTTTGGTGGTATTACCGCTACAGCTGCCATCGCGCGTTCTGCCGCTAACGTCCGTGCCGGTGCAACTTCCCCTATCTCGGCGGTGATCCACTCTATTCTGGTTATTCTCGCTCTGCTGGTACTGGCACCGCTGCTCTCCTGGCTGCCGCTTTCCGCCATGGCTGCCCTGCTATTGATGGTGGCGTGGAACATGAGTGAAGCACACAAAGTGGTCGACTTGCTGCGCCATGCGCCGAAAGATGACATCATCGTCATGCTGCTTTGCATGTCGCTGACCGTGCTGTTTGATATGGTTATTGCCATCAGTGTGGGTATCGTACTGGCATCGCTGCTGTTTATGCGCCGTATCGCCCGTATGACTCGTCTGGCACCCGTGGCGGTAGATGTTCCTGAGGATGTACTGGTTCTGCGCGTTATTGGTCCGCTGTTTTTCGCTGCGGCTGAAGGCTTATTCACCGATCTTGAATCACGTCTGGAAGGCAAACGAATTGTTATTCTGAAGTGGGATGCAGTTCCGGTTCTTGATGCCGGTGGCCTTGATGCGTTCCAGCGTTTTGTGAAGCGCCTGCCTGAAGGATGTGAACTGCGGGTGTGTAATGTGGAGTTCCAGCCACTGCGCACCATGGCTCGTTCTGGTATTCAACCGATCCCTGGACGCCTGGCATTCTTCCCGAATCGCAGCGCAGCAATGGCTGATCTGTAAGAAAGGCATTAAATTGACCAGTCAGCACAAACTGACTGGTCAGCAAACTGCATTATGCGTTAGCTATGACGACGATTATCGTTACGGCGGCAACGTTTGTCATAATGACGAACCCACCAGTAACGGTCGCACACCTGTTCATGCCCGCCAACACGGGCCCCCGCCAGCCAGAGAATAGCACCGACGAAAATACTCAGCACTGCACCATGTGCGAAATACTGGGGCATATTAAACTGTGGTAACTGGTTGAGGATTGAATACCCCACGCCGACCACCATGACCACCAGACCCAACCCCATGAGCACGTTACCGAGTAACGAAGCGTTTTTGCGTTTCATGTGTCACCTCCGGAACTTTCTGGGTTGTAACAGGGAATACCCCTCTTCCTTATGTGTAAAGTATAGACAACACCCTGTAGGTTATGTGCGGGCGTGATCACAATTACAACCCTTATTTCAACAAAACTTTACAAATAAACGCCTGAACATCCTGACTTTCTAATAGTTCGCAGAGGCAATTATTATGTTGTCTGCGTATAAGGTGCTGTTTTTTGTCAAGCGAGGCCACAACCAGTAAACTACGCGCCAGTTATGCACTCACTCAGGACAAAAGACGTGACGATTAAATTGATTGTCGGCCTGGCGAACCCCGGCGCTGAATACGCCGCAACGCGACACAATGCTGGCGCCTGGTTCGTTGACTTACTGGCGGAGCGTTTGCGCGCTCCCTTGCGCGAAGAAGCTAAATTCTTTGGTTATACCTCGCGAGTTACCCTTGGAGGCGAAGATGTCCGCCTGTTAGTCCCGACCACATTTATGAATCTCAGCGGCAAAGCCGTCGCGGCGATGGCCAGTTTTTTCCGCATTAATCCGGACGAAATTCTGGTCGCCCACGACGAGCTGGATCTGCCCCCTGGCGTCGCCAAATTTAAGTTGGGCGGCGGTCATGGTGGTCACAATGGACTGAAAGACATCATCAGTAAATTGGGTAATAACCCTAACTTTCACCGTTTACGCATTGGAATCGGTCATCCGGGCGATAAAAACAAAGTTGTCGGGTTTGTGTTAGGCAAACCTCCTGTTAGTGAACAGAAGTTAATTGATGAAGCCATCGACGAAGCGGCACGTTGTACTGAAATGTGGTTTACAGATGGCTTGACCAAAGCAACGAACCGATTGCACGCCTTTAAAGCGCAATAAGTCGTTGTCTGCGGCATTTTTGCCGCGTGCCGTGTATAATAGGCAGAGTTATTTCCATTTCTACAATCTGTTTACGATAACAGGTTGATTATTAAGATATTAAGGTGATTTAAATCATGGGATTCAAATGCGGTATCGTCGGTTTGCCCAACGTCGGGAAATCTACCCTGTTCAACGCGCTGACCAAAGCCGGTATTGAAGCGGCCAACTTTCCATTCTGCACCATCGAGCCGAACACAGGCGTTGTGCCAATGCCCGATCCGCGTCTGGATCAACTGGCTGAAATCGTAAAACCGCAGCGTACGCTTCCCACGACCATGGAGTTTGTCGATATCGCTGGCCTGGTAAAAGGCGCGTCGAAAGGCGAAGGTCTGGGTAACCAGTTCCTGACCAACATCCGTGAAACCGAAGCGATCGGTCACGTTGTTCGCTGCTTTGAAAATGACAACATCATTCACGTTTCCGGCAAAGTTAACCCGGCAGACGATATTGACGTTATCAATACCGAGCTTGCTCTGGCGGATCTCGACACCTGTGAACGTGCAATTCACCGGGTACAGAAAAAAGCCAAAGGTGGCGATAAAGACGCGAAAGCCGAGCTGGCGGTACTGGAAAAATGCCTGCCACAACTTGAAAACGCAGGTATGCTGCGCGCGCTGGATTTAAGCGCAGAAGAAAAAGCTGCTATTCGTTACCTGAGCTTCCTGACGCTGAAACCGACAATGTACATCGCCAACGTCAACGAAGACGGTTTTGAAAACAACCCGTATCTGGACCAGGTGCGTGAAATCGCGGCGAAAGAAGGTTCTGTTGTCGTTCCGGTTTGTGCTGCTGTTGAAGCAGACATTGCCGAACTGGACGACGAAGAACGTGACGAGTTTATGCAGGAACTGGGACTGGAAGAGCCGGGTCTGAACCGTGTGATCCGTGCCGGTTATAAACTGCTGAACCTGCAAACTTACTTCACCGCAGGGGTGAAAGAAGTGCGCGCATGGACCATTCCGGTTGGTGCAACTGCGCCGCAGGCGGCTGGCAAAATCCACACCGATTTTGAAAAAGGCTTTATCCGTGCACAAACCATCGCGTTTGAAGATTTCATCACTTACAAAGGTGAACAAGGCGCGAAAGAAGCAGGCAAAATGCGTGCAGAAGGTAAAGATTACATCGTTAAAGATGGCGATGTGATGAACTTCCTGTTTAACGTTTAATACGTTACTACCAGTACTGAAGTCTCCGTACTGGCGCAAAAAATCAGCCATTATGTGTGGATGCACATAATGGCTTTTTTGTTTTTGTCGATCATCCCCGACGCTTAAACTGACCCGCATCAATGCCATATTGTTTCATTTTTCGCCAAAGCGTGGTGCGACCAATTCCAAGTAACGCCGACATTTCCAGAATACGCCCACCTGTCACCTGGGCGGCGTTAATAATCGCTTCTTTTTCGACTTCCGCAAATGACAGACTGGTGGAAAGACGCGTGGCGCTGATATCTTCTGTCGCCTGTTCGGTAAACAGATGCTCAGGCAAATCACTGACGTGAATGCGTCCGTTGTCACTGCTTAGCGCAAGGTTCTCAATGACGCTATACAGTTCAAAATCATTACCGGGCCATGCGCAGGAGACCAAACGAGCAAGCGCATCGTCATCAATCTTTAATCGGGTTGAGAAGCGTTTTTCGAGATTACGTAATTTATTATTCACCAGCGCCGGAATACTGCCGCGCCGCATACGCAGAGGTGGGATGGTAATTTCAAATGCATGGAGGGCGTAATAAAGCTGGCGACTAAAGCGATTTTGTTCCACCAGCATTGCCAGATCTGCGGTCGTCGTGGCAATCACTTTGACATCAATCGGGATTAAACGCCGCGCATCCAACCGCGTGATAACGCCCTGCTTGATGACCTGAAGCAATGCTGACTGTAACTCCACCGCCAGATACTCAATCTTTTCGAGAAACAGCGTGCCGCCGTGTGCCAGTTCCAGACGACTCAAACGACCATTTTTATTCTCCGTGCGATCGCCGCCAATAAACTCTTCCACCAGCGTCGCATCACCATATAACTCGCAATTGACGGCGATATAGGGACCTGCAGCGCGTTCGCTTTCATTATGAATCGCCTGACTTAACAGAGCCTTACCAACGCCTTCTTCTCCACAAAGTAACACCGGAAAACTGCTGCGCGCCGCCTGACGACCAAAATGAATCAAGCGACGGGTTTGCGGCTCATCCTGTGGCATATGAGCAAAAGTATGACTAACTTTGCCTAATTGACTGGTCATCAATTGCCGCATCTGCTCCACCGGATGCAGCAGCAGAATAAAGCTGGTTCCCTGGGGTTCAATTATCGGTTTAAGGGTAATGACCGCATCAATAAACTGGTGCTGACTTTCAAAGGTCGCTTCCACATGTTTGAGCGGATGTGCCTGTTTTATTGCCTGTTGCAGCACGGCAGGTAACGTTAACAGTTCCGTGATTGCTCTTCCCTGGCTGGCCGTTGCGTCCAGACGCAAAACACGCGCCGCCTGAGCATTAATAAATTGCAGATTACCCTGCTCGTCCCAGCTAATCACGCCATCGTCCATACTTTCTAACAGAGCGTTACGTTGATTTAAATGCCGATTAGTTTCAGCCAGCAAACTGTCCGTTAGCAGTAAGTTTCCCACCTCGCGAGCAATTGCCAGCGTCAACGGCAAATCGGCTGCTGTCGATTGTTCCGCTGGACACGCCAGGGCTATCGTCCCGGTCAATCGCCCCTTGCTGTCAAACAGCGGCGTTGCACAAAATGCCCATTTCCAGAGCGCCTGTTTAAAATGTTGATCGGCTATCGTTTTCACCGCCTGACCAGAGATAGCCGCTAACGATAGCGCACAAGTACCGATGATTCCTTCGGCGCAATAAGTGCCGTCATTAAATCCCAACGCACTAAGCTGCTCCATAGTCTGCGGATCACCATAACGGCTAAGGATGCAGGCAGTTTCATCGAGAATAAGCAAAACGCACGCTCGTGGCGCCATATATTCCAGGGCATCTTCCAGCGCCGCCTGCCCGAGTGTCAGCATCGCCTTTTTACGCCGACAGATGGTAGCAAATGTCACGCCCTGGGCCTGGTGCGGTACGCTCCACGACTCCCGTTTCATCAGTTTGCGGCATCGCTCCCAGGATGCTGCAATCCAGGGGGCGTTAGCCTGGTCATCGTTGTGAAAACCGCCTCTCATATTCCGCTCACTTCTGGCAAAAGGTGTTCTGACTCGCAATTTTAAGTATCAGGGCATTCTTATGTTCCATAATGGAACATTTATTAAAACATATGTTTCAGCATGAAACATAATTTGTATGAATTTTCTTTTCCCAAGTCTGATGCACAATGGATTCATCGGCAGTCAGTGGTCGCCGTGTCGTTGAACATCATCCATGCCCTACGATAATTGCTGGAGCAAGATAATGAAAAAATTGATCAATGATGTGCAAGACGTACTGAACGAACAACTGGCAGGGCTGGCGAAAGCGCATCCTTCGCTGACATTGCATCAGGATCCGCTGTACGTCACACGAGCTGATGCACCGGTTGCCGGAAAAGTCGCCCTGCTGTCAGGCGGCGGCAGCGGACACGAACCAATGCACTGCGGTTATATCGGTCAGGGGATGCTTTCGGGGGCGTGTCCGGGCGAAATTTTCACTTCACCTACCCCCGATAAAATCTTTGAGTGCGCCATGCAGATTGATGGCGGCGAAGGCGTACTGCTGATCATCAAAAATTACACCGGCGATATTCTTAACTTCGAAACAGCAACCGAATTACTCCACGACAGCGGCGTAAAAGTGACCACGGTGGTCATTGATGACGACGTCGCGGTGAAAGACAGTCTTTATACCGCCGGGCGGCGCGGTGTTGCCAATACGGTGTTAATAGAAAAACTTGTGGGTGCGGCGGCAGAACGTGGCGACTCACTGGATGCCTGTGCGGAACTGGGGCGTCAGCTGAATAATCAGGGTCACTCAATTGGTATCGCTCTCGGTGCCTGTACCGTTCCAGCCGCTGGCAAACCCTCATTTACGCTGGCAGATAATGAGATGGAGTTTGGCGTCGGCATTCATGGCGAGCCGGGTATCGATCGTCGCCCCTTCTCTTCCCTTGATCAAACCGTCGATGAAATGTTCGACACGCTGCTGGAAAATGGCACATACCATCGCACACTGCGCTTCTGGAATTATCAACAAGGAAACTGGCAGGAAGAGATTCAAACCAAACAGCAGCTACAGTCTGGCGATCGGGTGATTGCGCTGGTCAACAATCTTGGCGCCACACCACTTTCTGAGCTTTACGGCGTCTATAACCGTCTGACTACGCGTTGTCAGCAAGCGGGGCTGACTATCGAACGCAATTTAATTGGTGCGTATTGCACTTCACTGGATATGACCGGTTTTTCCATCACCTTACTGAAAGTTGATGACGAAATGTTGGCGTTATGGGATGCCCCAGTCCACACCCCGGCGCTGAACTGGGGTAAATAAGGAGATAACGATGTCACTGAGCAGAACTCAAATTGTTAACTGGCTTACTCGCTGTGGAGAAATCTTCAGCAAAGAGAGCGATTATCTTACCGGGCTGGATCGTGAAATTGGCGACGCTGACCACGGGCTAAATATGAATCGAGGATTTAGCAAAGTGGTGGAAAAACTACCCGCCATTGAGGACAAGGATATTGGTTTCATCCTCAAAAATACCGGTATGACACTGCTTTCCAGCGTCGGTGGAGCCAGTGGTCCGCTATTCGGTACATTCTTTATTCGCGCCGCGCAGGCGACTCAGGCGCGCCAGAGCCTGACGCAGGAAGAGCTTTATCAGATGTTTCGCGATGGTGTGGACGGCGTAATCAGTCGGGGGAAAGCCGAACCTGGCGATAAAACCATGTGCGATGTCTGGGAACCAGTGGTTGAGTCGTTACGCCAGTCCAGCGAGCAAAATCTCTCTGTTCCGGCTGCGCTCGACGCAGCCAGCAGTGTCGCTGAATCCGCTGCACAAAGCACGATTACGATGCAAGCTCGCAAAGGCCGTGCCAGTTATCTCGGCGAACGCAGTATTGGTCACCAGGATCCTGGCGCGACCTCCGTGATGTTTATGATGCAAATGCTGGCGTTAGCCGCGAAAGAGTAAGGAATTGGTGATGGTAAACCTGGTCATAGTTTCACATAGCGCCCGGCTGGGTGAAGGTGTCGGTGAATTAGCCCGTCAGATGTTAATGAGCGATAGTTGTAAAATCGCCATTGCCGCTGGGATTGATGACCCGCAAAATCCCATTGGTACTGATGCCGTCAAAGTGATGGAAGCCATCGAATCCGTTGCTGATGCCGACCATGTGCTGGTTATGATGGACATGGGGAGCGCGTTATTGAGTGCAGAAACCGCTCTGGAATTGCTGGCGCCAGAGATCGCCGCAAAAGTACGTTTGTGCGCAGCGCCATTGGTCGAAGGAACTCTGGCGGCAACAGTTAGCGCGGCATCAGGTGCCGATATCGACAAAGTTATTTATGATGCTATGTCTGCGCTGGAAGCCAAACGCGAACAACTGGGTTTACCGTCATCCGCCAGTGAGATATCTGACACATGCCCGCCGCACGATGAAGAAGCCCGTTCCCTGGCTGTGGTGATTAAAAACCGTAACGGCCTCCACGTGCGCCCGGCCTCTCGACTGGTCTATACCTTATCGGTATTTAATGCAGACATGTTACTGGAGAAAAACGGCAAATGCGTCACGCCGGAAAGTATTAACCAGATTGCGCTATTACAAGTCCGCTATAACGATACTCTGCGCCTGATTGTGAAAGGGCCAGAAGCTGAAGAGGCGCTGGCCGCTTTCCGCCAGTTGGCTGAAGATAACTTTGGTGAAACAGAAGATATTACGCCGCCAACGCTGCACCAGGTTAATCCTGTTACGGGGAAAGCCTTTTATTATCAACCCGTTTTATGCGCCGTACAGGCGAAATCAGTCCTTACGGTGGAACAAGAACAGGAACGATTACGCCAGGCAATTGATTTTACGTTGTTAGACCTGATGACGTTAACGGCAAAGGCCGAAGCAAGCGGGCTTGACGATATCGCCGCGATCTTTTCCGGTCACCATACTCTGTTAGACGATCCTGAACTGCTGGCAGCAGCAAGCGAACTTCTTCTGCATGAACATTGCACCGCAGAGTATGCCTGGCAGCAGGTTCTTAAAGAACTTAGCCAGCAATATCAACAGATTGATGATGAATATCTGCAGGCGCGCTATATCGATGTGGATGATCTTCTGCATCGCACCCTGCTCCATCTGACACAGACAAAAGAAGAACTACCGCAATTTAGCGCACCAACCATTTTGCTGGCAGAGAACATTTACCCCTCCACCGTGCTGCAACTGGATCCGACGGTCGTTAAAGGCATCTGCCTTAGTGCCGGAAGTCCGGTATCCCATAGCGCCTTAATTGCCCGTGAACTGGGTATTGGCTGGGTTTGCTTACAGGGTGAAAAACTGTACGCGGTACAACCTGAAGAGACGTTAACTCTGGACGTCAAAACACAACGTTTTAGCCATGATGGCTAAACCAGAGTCCGGATGGCGTCGTTACGATGCCATCCGGGAAAGCCTTACGCTATTAGCCAGCGTACTGACCATGTTGTAAATCCTGTACTACTTTGTTCATTTTCGCTTCATTCAACAGATAAAACTTAATAGAAATTGCAGTCAGGAAGTAGAAGAATGCCGGCAGGAGGGTAAACAGTAACACTACGCCCTGTACTGAATTAGCGGATTGAGTTGTGCTACTGGTTGCATAGCCATAATAAGCCAGTACCCAACCAATCACCGCCCCACCTACTGCAACGCCCAGTTTGATGACAAAAATATTCGCAGCAACGTTCATCCCCGTAATACGACGACGCGTTTTCCATTCACCATAGTTATTCGCATCGGTAATCATCGACCACTGGAGTGCGCCATTTCCGCCCTGAATAATCTGAATTGCCAGATGAGCCAGTAATGGAATAACCCAGTATTCCACCGGCAGGAAATAACAGAGCACGCCCAACGCCGCATTAATAATATTAACCCAGAATGAAAGTTTAATTTTACAAAAGCGAGTACCAAATGGTTTCGCCAGTACAGAACCTAACATAGAAGCAAACATTCCGCCGAGCATAAACCAGGTAAGAATATCTGAACCTTTATTTAAAACGGTATTAACATAATAAACAACAGCACCGCCACGGATAACCACCGCCACCAGCATCATAAAATTATAAACAGAGAGGATGCGCCACTGATCATTCTTAAAAAGAATCTTCAAATCGCGCGCAATATTCAGATTTTCTTCCTGAATAGGTTGTACCCGCTCTTTGGTGGTCAGGAAACAGATTAAAAACATAATGCAGCCAATAACGCCAAACACCGCCATCGCAATCTGGATACCAGTAGCCCGATCGCCTGGCGAGAGGAAGTCAGCGACCGGCAGGATAAATGCTGTACCTAACGCACCGCCAATAGGTGTGATGGCAAAACGCCAGGATTGCAATGACAGGTTTTCACGTGGATCGGATGTCAACGCCGCGCCCAATGAGCAGTAAGGAATATTAATGGCCGTATACATTAATGTCATAAATATATATGCAGCAACCGCGTAGACAACCTTACCGCTATCAGAGAAATCAGGAATGGAGTAAACCAGCACGCAACTGACCGCAAATGGTACACAGATGGCCAACAGCCACGGACGGAAACGCCCCCAACGAGATGAGGTTGCATCGGCGATTGCCCCCATAATCGGATCGGTAATTGCATCCAGTAGACGCACCAGTAAAAACATGGTTCCCATTACGGCTGGCGGCAGACCATAAATATCGGTATAGAAATAAGCGAGGATGGCAACAGAAGAATCAAAGACGATATGGCTGGCGGCATCGCCCAGGCTATAGCCTATTTTTTCTTTTATTGGCAATTTTTCCACATTAGACATGTTTTATCCTTATCTATAAATTTACTTCACGGAATACCTTTCACTGGCACAATTCTTCACGGAAGTTTTTGGTCGGTCTATTATGTTTTTTCATTAAATTCTTATGATTTTTTTCTTCTGTGATCACACAACAAAAGTCACTGCCCATTTAATAAACAACATATATTTTATGAATATATTGCAACACTATTTAGGCCGTTAATTACACCGTCCATAATGCCTGACACTTCGCAGAATGAGATTTCAATCATGCAGTTGCCGCGATCCTGAACTAAGGTTTTCTGATACTTGATTACCGTTTTGTTCGGTATCGCCAAAGGAGAATGATTGATGAAACCACGTGTCCCTCGTCACCTGCAAAGAATGGCGTTAATTCCCACCACCGTTTTATTGTGTTTTGCCACGCTATCGGCACAGGCGGAAGAAATCGCCGTCACACCACAATCACCTGATATTTTGTTGGGACCGTTGTTTGACGATGTTCAAAACGCCAAACTTTTTCCTGATCAAAAAACTTTTGCCGACGCCGTGCCCAACAGCGACCCGCTAATGATCCTCGCTGACTATCGGATGCAACAGAACCAGAGCGGGTTTGATTTGCGTCACTTCGTGAAAGTTAATTTCACCCTGCCAAAAGAAGGCGAGAAGCATGTCCCGCCGAAGGGACAGTCGCTGCGTGAACATATTGATGGACTTTGGCCGGTATTAACCCGCACAACGGAAAGCACCGAAAAATGGGACTCTCTGTTGCCATTGCCGAAACCCTATGTCGTGCCGGGAGGTCGTTTTCGGGAAGTGTATTACTGGGACAGTTACTTCACCATGCTGGGGCTTGGCGAAAGCGGTCACTGGGATAAAGTGGCGGATATGGTGGCGAATTTTGGTTATGAAATAGATACTTATGGACACATTCCCAACGGGAACCGCAGCTACTATTTAAGCCGTTCGCAGCCGCCTTTCTTTGCGTTGATGGTGGAGTTACTGGCGCAACATGAAGGCGACGCCGCGTTGAAACAGTATCTGCCACAACTACAAAAAGAATATGCTTACTGGATGGACGGCGTTGAAAATCTGCAAGCCGGGCAACAGGAAAAGCGCGTTGTAAAGCTCAAGGATGGCACGATTCTTAACCGCTACTGGGACGACCGCGATACACCGCGTCCGGAGTCATGGGTAGAGGATATTGCCACCGCGAAAAGCAATCCAAATCGCCCTGCCACTGAAATTTACCGTGACCTGCGTTCCGCCGCCGCATCTGGCTGGGATTTCAGCTCGCGCTGGATGGACAATCCTCAGCAGTTAAATACATTACGCACCACCAGCATCGTACCGGTCGATCTCAATAGCCTGATGTATAAAATGGAAAAAATCCTTGCCAGCGCCAGTAAAGCCGCCGGGGATAACGCGATGGCCAGTCAATACGAAACGCTGGCAAATTCCCGTCAGAAAGGGATCGAAAAATACTTGTGGAACGATCAACACGGCTGGTATGCCGATTACGATCTGAAGAGTAATAAAGTACGTAATCAGTTAACTGCCGCCGCCCTGTTCCCGTTGTACGTTAATGCAGCAGCGAAAGATCACGCCAGTAAAATGGCAACGGCGACCAGAACGCATCTGCTGCAACCTGGCGGACTGAACACCACCTCGGTGAAAAGTGGGCAGCAATGGGACGCGCCAAATGGCTGGGCGCCGTTACAATGGGTCGCTACTGAAGGATTGCAAAACTACGGGCAGGAAGATGTAGCGATGGACATTAGCTGGCACTTTCTGACCAATGTTCAGCACACCTATGACCGGGAGAAAAAGCTGGTGGAGAAATATGATGTCAGCACCACCGGAACAGGTGGCGGTGGTGGCGAATATCCGTTGCAGGATGGTTTTGGTTGGACCAACGGCGTAACGCTGAAAATGTTGGATTTGATCTGCCCGAAAGAAAAACCGTGTGACAACGTTCCGGCAACGCGCCCGACCAGTGCTTCCGCAACGCAGCCAACAAAAGTCACAGAACCCACACCTTAATTTTTCTTCTCCCGACAGCGTCATTCTGCTTATCTGGATGACGTTGCCGTTTTATCTGGTTTTCAAACACCGTGAGGTTTACACATAATTTGAAAGCGGATAGCGATGCCTGCACCGCTATCCGCCAGAAAGATTACGTTATTCTCTTCGCAGGAGGCGGAATACCCCCAGCACCAGGATAGCGCCGACCACCGCCACCAGGAAGCTATGTAAATTAAAACCACTGATGGAGCCGCCAATGCCAAACATGGTCGCCAGCCAGCCGCCGACAACCGCACCGACTATCCCGAGAATGCAGGTCAGGAAAAATCCACCACCATCACGCCCTGGCATGATCAGCTTGGCGATAATGCCGGCTATCAGGCCAAAAATAATCCAGGCAATAATTCCCATGTTCAGGCCCTCGTTTCGATGAATCGGACGCAAGAAATGCTTACGTCAACGCTCTAAGTATAGGCAAGCACAGGATCAATGGAGGGAGGCTGTCGGTTGAATTAGTCGTAAGTTGTAAAAAAAATTCACGCATTTGTATTAAGTTTTGTTAGTCCCTACCGATAAACCAAAGACAGTTTGTCGGTCAGGAGTTTTTCCGCGTGAGTCATTACCATGAGCAGTTCCTGAAACAAAATCCGTTAGCAGTCCTGGGCGTTTTACGCGATTTACATAAAGCCGCAGTGCCACTGCGTATCAGTTGGTCAGATGGTCAGCTGATCAGCAATATACTGGCGATAAGCCCTGATAAACTGGTGCTGGATTTTGGTAGTCAGCAAGAAGACAACAATGCCGTGCTTAAAGCGCGTCAAATCACTATTACCGCCGAAACGCAAGGCGCCAAAATCGAATTTACCCTTGCGCAATTACAGCAAAGTGAATATTTGCAGCTTCCGGCGTTTATCGCCACTCCCCCGCCCGCATTATGGTTTGTGCAACGACGCAGATATTTCCGCATCTCCGCCCCACTTCATCCGCCTTATTATTGTCAGACCAAACTGGCGGATAACAGTACGTTACGTTTTCGCCTGAGTGACTTATCGCTAGGTGGCATGGGTGCATTACTGGAAACGGAAAAACCTGGCGGGTTGCACGAAGGTATGCGCTTCGCACAGATTGAAGTCAACATGGGACAATGGGGCGTTTTTCACTTTGACGCCCAGTTACTGACCATCAGCGAGCGCAAAGTGATTGATAGCAGAAATGAAACGATCTCCACTCCCCGCCTGAGCTTTCGTTTTCTTAACGTCAGCCCGACGGTGGAGCGGCAATTACAGCGGATTATATTCTCACTCGAACGGGAAGCCCGGGAGAAAGCGGACAAAGTGCGCGACTGAGTTACATCGCGTCCAGCGCCTGCTCAAGTTTGTAGATATAGCGTGGTGCCTGCGGTGCAGGATGATTTCTTGCTACGTGATCGAGGAACTCATCAGCATCCAGATCATTGATTTTGCTGATCGCTTTTTTCCGATCTGATGAGAAAGTCCGTAGCAGCGCACCAGCCCCGTTAGCGTATGACACCACCAGCGCATATTGCAGGACCTTCGGATCTTCAATGCCTGCCAGCGGGCCGGTTTCCAGAATATTCAGGTAAGCCGCCCCCATTGAGATATTGCGCTCCGGGTTTTTCAGTTCGCTGGTCGTCGGCTCACCTTTCCAGCCCATGCGTCGATAAACATCACGTCCGGAGGTTGAGGCTTTTAACTGCATCAAACCAATAGCATTCGACTTACTTACCGCGTTCGGGTTACCGCCTGATTCAATAGCGATAATCGCCGTGATCAATTGCGGATCGACACCCCAGGCCGCTCCGGCTTTCTGGCTTATTGGCATCCACTGCATCGCACGTTGTACCGGGACTTTCGCATTCCACGGCGGGTTCGTATAGTCATGCTTTGAAGAACAACCCGCTAATAACACAATCAAAAAGGCAAACCATCTCAATTTCACTTCATCTATCCTTATCGCCTGGAATCGCCGTTGAGGTGACAACGGCACACCTAAGCGGCATGATATACATTTCGTTTCTGTTGTCAGCAAGGAATTGCCATGTATCAGTTTCACTTAATTGCCCCGTCGGGTTACTGCATTAATCAGCACGCCGCACAGCGCGGCATTCAGCGCCTTACCGATGCGGGGCATCAGGTCAATAACGTCGAGGTTATCGCCCGTCGTTGTGAGCGTTTTGCTGGTACGGAAACGGAGCGCCTGGAAGATCTCAATACCCTTGCCAGACTGACCTCACCCAACACCATCGTGCTGGCAGTACGCGGCGGTTACGGTGCCAGTCGCTTACTGGCGGATATTGACTGGCAGGCTCTGGTGGCTCGCCAACAAAATGATCCGTTGCTTATCTGCGGGCATAGCGATTTTACGGCCATTCAGTGCGGTCTTCTGGCACAAGGCAATGTCATCACCTTTAGCGGCCCGATGCTGGTGGCAAATTTTGGCGCGGATGAGCTGAATGCCTTTACCGAGCATCACTTCTGGCTGGCGTTACGCAATGAAACGTTCAGCATTGAATGGCAAGGGGAAGGCCCGGCGTGTCAGACAGAAGGAACACTGTGGGGAGGCAACCTCGCGATGCTGATTTCGCTTATCGGTACGCCGTGGATGCCACAAATTGAGAACGGTATTCTGGTACTGGAAGACATCAACGAACATCCGTTCCGTGTCGAACGCATGTTATTACAGCTTTATCATGCTGGAATTTTACAGCGCCAGAAGGCGATTATTCTCGGCAGCTTTAGTGGCAGCACGCCCAATGATTATGATGCGGGTTACAACCTGGCGTCGGTGTACGCGTTCTTGCGTTCCCGCCTGTCGATTCCGCTGATTACCGGCCTCGACTTTGGTCATGAACAACGCACAGTTACCCTCCCGTTGGGCGCACATGCTATCCTCAAAAACGCCAAAAACGGTACACAATTGACGATTAGCGGTCATCCTGTTCTTAAAGCGTAAAAAAATCACGCTTCCGGGCTAAGTAAAACGCTGTTTCTGCCGTGAATATGGTAGGTTTATAGTACGAGACAGCGTAATCAGGAGTAACCGACCGTTGGATGCCGCAACAATTATTAGCCTTTTCATCTTAGGCTCCATCCTTGTCACCAGTAGTATTTTACTTAGTTCATTTTCTTCCCGCCTTGGCATTCCGATTCTGGTTATTTTCCTGGCGATCGGTATGCTGGCTGGGGTCGATGGTGTCGGCGGCATTCCGTTTGATAATTATCCTTTTGCCTACATGGTAAGTAACCTGGCACTGGCGATTATTTTGCTCGATGGCGGAATGCGCACCCAGGCCAGTTCATTTCGCGTGGCGTTAGGACCTGCTCTTTCACTGGCGACGCTGGGCGTGCTTATCACCTCCGGTTTAACCGGCATGATGGCGGCATGGCTGTTTAATCTTGATTTGATTGAAGGTTTATTAATCGGCGCAATTGTCGGCTCTACCGACGCCGCAGCGGTCTTTTCTCTGCTTGGCGGCAAAGGGCTTAACGAACGTGTTGGCTCGACGCTGGAGATAGAGTCCGGCAGCAATGATCCGATGGCGGTCTTTCTGACAATTACCTTGATTGCGATGATCCAGCAGCATGAAAGCACTATTAGCTGGATGTTCGTTGTCGATATTCTGCAGCAATTTGGCCTGGGGATCGTAATCGGTCTTGGCGGTGGTTATTTACTGCTGCAGATGATTAACCGCATCGCCCTGCCTGCGGGCTTGTATCCATTGCTGGCATTAAGCGGCGGTATTTTGATTTTTGCTTTAACCACGGCGCTGGAAGGCAGCGGCATTCTGGCTGTTTATCTGTGCGGTTTCCTGCTGGGTAATCGTCCGATTCGCAACCGCTACGGCATTCTGCAAAATTTCGACGGCCTCGCCTGGCTGGCACAAATCGCCATGTTCCTGGTGCTGGGACTGTTGGTTAACCCAAGCGACCTGCTGCCTATTGCCATTCCGGCGCTCATTTTGTCCGCATGGATGATATTCTTCGCCCGTCCTCTTTCGGTATTTGCCGGATTGCTACCGTTCCGTGGCTTCAATCTGCGCGAGCGCGTGTTTATTAGTTGGGTTGGATTACGCGGCGCAGTGCCGATCATCCTGGCGGTGTTCCCGATGATGGCGGGGCTGGATAATGCGCGTCTGTTCTTTAATGTCGCCTTCTTCGTAGTTCTGGTTTCACTGCTATTGCAGGGAACATCGCTGTCGTGGGCAGCGAAAAAAGCTAAAGTGGTGGTTCCGCCAGTGGGACGTCCGGTGTCACGCGTTGGACTGGATATTCATCCGGAAAATCCGTGGGAGCAGTTTGTTTACCAATTGAGTGCCGATAAATGGTGCGTGGGCGCGGCGCTGCGCGACCTGCATATGCCAAAAGAGACGCGCATTGCGGCACTGTTTCGTGATAACCAGTTGCTTCACCCCACCGGCAGCACCCGACTGCGTGAAGGCGACGTATTATGTGTGATTGGTCGGGAACGCGATCTTCCGGCACTCGGAAAACTGTTT
Source organism: Escherichia sp. MOD1-EC6819 (assembly GCF_002965765.1). Lineage (NCBI taxonomy): Bacteria > Pseudomonadati > Pseudomonadota > Gammaproteobacteria > Enterobacterales > Enterobacteriaceae > Escherichia > Escherichia sp. MOD1-EC6819. The sequence continues at coordinate 193,807 of NZ_PTRG01000004.1, forward strand.
AGCCAGTCGCCGCCTGTCGCGCTGGATCAACGCTTCTTTGGTGACTTCATTCTCGAAGCCAGCGCGAAATATGCCGATGTGGCGCTGATTTATGGTCTGGAAGATGGTCGGGAGTATCGCGATAAACAGCAAACGCTGGGTGAAATTGTTCAGCAGTTGTTAGGCGCGGCACCGGTGGTCGGTGACCAGGTAGAGTTTGCCGGAATGATCTGGACGGTGGCTGAGAAAGAAGATAATGCAGTGTTGAAGATCGGCGTTCGGGTGGCAGAGGACGAAGCCGAATCTAAAATTTGATGGAGTTTGTATCGCCGGATACGACGTGTGCGTCTTATCCGGCTTGCACAAGTTACACCGTCACAACAGGTACACGTAGCGCCAGCGCGCACATCAACTCATAGCCCACCGTTCCGGCAGCGGCGGCGACATCATCAATTTTGATCTCCTTGCCCCACAGCTCAACCGGCGTACCAATCCCCGCCTGTGGGCAAGGCGTCAAATCGACCGCCAGCATATCCATCGAGACTGTCCCCACCGTCATGGTGCGCACCCCGTCCACTAAAACAGGTGTTCCGGTTGGTGCATGACGCGGATAGCCGTCGGCGTATCCGGCGGCGACAATGCCGATTCGCTGCTCATCGCGCGCAGTATAGCGACCGCCATAGCCCACACGCTCGCCCGCTTTTAGCGTCTGAACACCAATAATCTCACTGCTTAACGTCATGACCGGGCGTAATCCGGTATTGGCGATATCGCGCCACTGACCGGACGGCGAAGCACCATATAAAATAATGCCAGGTCGAACCCAGTCAAAATGCGCTTCCGGATGCCACAGGGTTGCCGCCGAATTAGACAACGAGCGCCGACACTCCAGACCTTCCGCTGCCTGCTCAATACGCGCCATCGCGCCAGAAATCCCATCAGGATGCTCCGCATCGGCAAAATGCGACATCAAAGTCATTTCGCCAACATTCGCCATCGCCCGCAGCTGCTGCCAGACAGTAAGCACGCGATCGGGCTGGAACCCCAACCGATTCATTCCACTGTTCACCTTAAGGTAAACATCCAGCGGCGCTTTTAGCCGCGCATTTTGCAGTGCTTTGAGCTGCCAGTTACTGTGCACGCAGGTGGTCAGACGGTACTGGTCATAAATTTCCAGATCCTGAGCATGAAAAAAACCCTCCAGCATCAGGATTGGCCCTTTCCAGCCGCGCTCGCGCAGGATAATGGCCTCTTCAAGATTAAGTAACGCAAAACCATCGGTCGCCCCGAGCGCGCTCCAGATACGCTCGATACCGTGCCCGTAAGCGTTCGCTTTTACCACCGACCAGACGCGCGCGTGCGGCGCGGCCTGACGGACAATGGTCAGATTTTGTTTTAATGCCTGCAGATCGAGGCTGGCCTGTATCGGACGAGTCATCTCGATTCCTTAACTGTGCGCGCCATGTAAATGGCCTGGACGTGATGGCGTAAATCCACGACTGTAGCGCGCTACACTTAGATCCTCATACGGGATCGCTGGCGTGCGGCCAGAAAGCAGATCGCTTAACAACTGACCAGAACCGCAAGCCATCGTCCAGCCAAGCGTACCGTGACCGGTATTCAGCCACAAATTTTTGAAGCGTGTACGCCCCACAACCGGCGTGCCATCTGGCGTCATCGGACGTAGCCCCGTCCAGAACGTGGCCTGCTCAACATGGCCGCCGCGCGGATAAAGGTCGCGAACCACCATCTCCAGCGTTTCACGACGCGGTTGCAACAGCTCGGTGTTAAAGCCAACAATTTCCGCCATTCCGCCAACGCGGATACGGTTATCGAAACGGGTAATGGCGATTTTGTAGGTTTCATCAAGAATGGTGGACACCGGCGCACCGTCTTCCTGCGCAATCGGAATGGTCAAAGAATAACCTTTCAACGGATAAACCGGGATATCGACAATGCCCTTGAGCATCGCCGTCGAGTAAGAGCCAAATGCCATAACATACGCATCGGCCTTAATTACTTCACCACCACACTTCACACCATAAATCTGCTCGCCGTCACAAAGCAGCTGATCGACTGGTGTATTAAAGCGGAATTTTACCCCCGCCTGTTCAGCCATGCTCGCCAGATTCTGGGTAAAGAGCTGACAGTCACCGGTTTCGTCATTGGGTAGTTGCAGGCCACCAGTCAGTTTGTGCGCAACTTCCGCCAGCGCAGGTTCAACTTCCGCCAGGCGACTGGATTCCAGTAACTTATATGGCACGCCTGCATCTTCCAGCACTGCGATATCGCGAGTGGCGTTTTCATACTGTTGTTCAGTGCGGAACAGTTGCAGCGTCCCGCCCTGCCGTCCTTCATACTGAATATTGGTTTCGGCGCGCAATGTTTTCAGGCAATCACGGCTGTATTCCGCCAGGCGCACCATCCGACCTTTGTTTTCCATATAGTGGCTGGTGTCACAGTTACGTAACATTTGCCACATCCATTTCAACTGGAATTGCGTACCATCGAGACGAACCGCCAGCGGCGCATGTCGCTGGAACATCCATTTAATCGCTTTTAAAGGCACGCCTGGCGCCGCCCACGGCGCGGCATATCCAGGAGAAATTTGCCCGGCATTTGCTGCGCTGGTTTCAAGTGCTGCCCCAGGTTCCCGATCAATGACGGTGACCTCGTGTCCTGCCTGATTTAAATACCAGGCGCTGGCAACGCCTACCACACCACTTCCCAGTATGACAACTCGCATAGCCACTCCGATAACGGTAGATACAGTAAAAGAACAATAATCTAATTACATCTTGATAACCCAGATGAAAATATTATTCAACATATGGCTTTTTTATGGTGAGCTGGCTCACATCTCCCTGACTTTGCGGGAATATGGCGTCTTTGGTATCTCCTGCTGGTCGCGCTTTATATCCAGCAGAAAATTCCGTTCAAAAGCTAATTATTGGCACTCCGATAATAAGAAATCGCAAAGAAAAAAATTCTCCAGCGACGCGGTTTTTAACTGGTGTTCTATGCTTGAAATGAGGTGTTCCACACAGAGAGCGCCGACAACAATGAGGTGCGCGTATGGCGACGATCGATTCTATGAATAAGGACTCCACACGCTTGAGCGATGGACCTGACTGGACATTCGACCTGCTGGATATTTATTTGGCAGAGATAGACCGGGTGGCAAAACTCTACCGGCTGGATACCTACCCGCACCAGATTGAAGTAATTACATCAGAGCAAATGATGGATGCCTACTCCAGCGTCGGTATGCCAATTAACTATCCGCATTGGTCGTTTGGTAAAAAGTTTATTGAAACCGAGCGTCTGTATAAACACGGTCAGCAAGGGCTGGCCTATGAAATCGTCATTAACTCTAATCCGTGTATCGCTTATCTGATGGAAGAGAACACCATTACCATGCAGGCACTGGTGATGGCACACGCCTGTTATGGCCACAACTCTTTCTTCAAAAACAATTACTTATTCCGTAGCTGGACCGATGCCAGTTCGATTGTCGATTACCTGATTTTCGCCCGCAAATACATTACCGAGTGCGAAGAACGCTATGGCGTTGATGAGGTAGAAAAGCTGTTGGATTCGTGCCATGCGCTGATGAACTACGGTGTGGATCGTTATAAACGCCCACAAAAAATCTCGCTGCAAGAGGAGAAAGCCCGGCAGAAAAGTCGCGAAGAGTATCTGCAGAGCCAGGTCAATATGCTCTGGAGAACGCTGCCTAAGCGCGAGGAAGAGAAAACCGTTGCCGAAGCGCGCCGCTATCCGTCCGAGCCACAAGAAAATCTGCTCTATTTTATGGAGAAAAATGCACCGCTGCTGGAATCATGGCAGCGTGAAATCCTGCGCATTGTACGTAAAGTGAGCCAGTATTTTTATCCGCAAAAACAGACTCAGGTGATGAACGAAGGCTGGGCGACCTTCTGGCACTACACCATCCTTAACCATCTGTATGATGAAGGGAAAGTGACCGAACGTTTTATGCTGGAGTTCTTGCATAGCCACACCAATGTGGTCTTCCAGCCGCCCTATAACAGCCCGTGGTACAGCGGAATTAACCCGTATGCCCTCGGATTTGCTATGTTTCAGGATATTAAACGGATTTGTCAGTCGCCAACGGAAGAAGACAAATACTGGTTCCCGGATATCGCCGGTTCCGACTGGCTGGAAACGCTGCATTTCGCGATGCGTGATTTCAAAGATGAGAGCTTTATCAGCCAGTTCCTGTCACCGAAGGTAATGCGTGATTTTCGCTTCTTCACCGTGCTGGATGACGATCGGCATAATTATCTGGAGATTTCCGCCATTCATAATGAGGAAGGTTATCGGGAGATCCGTAACCGTTTATCGTCGCAATATAACTTAAGTAATCTGGAGCCGAATATTCAGATCTGGAACGTGGATTTGCGCGGCGACCGTTCGCTGACGCTGCGTTACATTCCACATAACCGCGCACCGCTGGATCGGGGGCGTAAAGAAGTGCTGAAGCATGTACATCGCCTGTGGGGATTTGATGTGATGCTGGAACAGCAAAACGAAGACGGCAGCGTCGAGTTGCTGGAACGCTGCCCGCCAAGAATGGGGAATCTATAAAAAAACCCCTCCTCATTTGAGGAGGGGTCATTTTTGCCGGATGCGGCGTACACGCTTTATCCGCCTGCAAAGCATCACAAATTCAATAGGCCAGATAAGCATAGCGCATCAGGCAACTATGCGTTAGTCATCAGTATGGATGGATTAACGCCCCTGAATGGCTAAATCACCCGGCAGGTTTTTCTGCATCCGGTGCCAAATCTCGCCACTCTCATGCCCATAACGGCGTACTATTTCGTAAACCTGATCGTGAGCACCTTCATTGCACAACGCAGACAGCTTGTGGTAGAAGCCCAGCGCCAGACTACGCGCTTCCGGATTGGCGAAATAGTGACGACCAATGCGCGTATACAACCCTTTCATTCCGTTAAGGATCAGACCATAAATCGGGTTACCAGAGGCAAACGCCAGACCGCGAAAAATGTTGTAATCCAGATCAGCAAAGGCGTCTGCGTGATCGGCCACTTCATTAGCCGTTGCCAGCACTTCCTGCGCTTTATCAGGATGCTGACGAAACGCGGTGCGAATAAAAATGGTCGAAATATTGGTGCGCACTGACAGCAAATTATCTATGAGTTGCGGCACACTTTCGTGATCCAGTCGCGCCAGCGTCTCAAGAATATTCAACCCGGAGGTTTCCCAGAAATTATTCACCTTCGTCGGTTTGCCGTGTTGAATGGTCAGCCAGCCGTCTCGCGCCAGGCGCTGTAACACTTCGCGTAACGTCGTTCTCGTTACACCAATTAATTCTGAAAGTTCACGTTCTGCGGGCAAAATAGTCCCGGGTGGGAAGCGGTTATTCCAGATACTTTCAATAATGTACTCTTCCGCGAAACCCGCCGGGCTTTGCGCCTTAATGACCATAGTGAGATTTCCATAACACAGCAAAACAAAGTTGGACTCATCATACCAGAGGGCTAACAACGCTGATAGCAGACAAAAAGAAGAAAAAAGGGATCAAGGCTTCATTTTCTGTATCTCTTTCCCCTTGACTATCAAGACTTGCCTCGCTCCCCCCTGACCGTTAAGCTTTGCGTTCTAACATAAAAACATCATTTATTATTTGTAAGGTAAGGGAAACCATCATGGAGATCTCCTGGGGCCGCGCGTTATGGCGCAATTTTTTGGGTCAGTCACCTGACTGGTACAAACTTGCCCTTATTATTTTCTTAATTGTTAACCCATTAATTTTCCTCATCAGCCCCTTTGTTGCTGGCTGGCTGCTTGTCGCGGAATTTATTTTCACTCTGGCGATGGCTCTGAAATGCTATCCGCTGCTCCCCGGCGGTCTGTTGGCTATCGAAGCTGTCTTCATCGGCATGACCAGTGCGGAACACGTCCGTGAAGAGGTGGCGGCAAATCTTGAAGTCTTGCTGTTACTGATGTTTATGGTGGCGGGCATCTATTTTATGAAACAGCTTCTGCTGTTCATATTTACCCGTTTACTGTTAAGCATTCGCTCCAAAATGCTGCTGTCGCTCTCTTTTTGCATGGCGGCGGCGTTTCTCTCTGCGTTCCTCGATGCCTTAACCGTCGTTGCCGTAGTGATCAGTGTTGCAGTTGGTTTTTATGGCATTTATCACCGCGTAGCTTCTTCCCGCACCGAAGATACCGACCTGCAAGACGACAGCCATATCGACAAGCATTACAAAGTGGTTCTGGAGCAGTTCCGTGGCTTTCTGCGTAGCCTGATGATGCATGCGGGTGTCGGCACTGCATTAGGCGGCGTGATGACTATGGTAGGCGAACCACAGAACCTGATCATTGCCAAAGCTGCTGGCTGGCATTTTGGCGATTTCTTCCTGCGCATGTCACCGGTGACCGTCCCTGTCCTGATTTGCGGCCTGTTAACCTGCCTGCTGGTGGAGAAGCTGCGTTGGTTTGGCTACGGCGAAACGCTGCCGGAGAAAGTCCGCGAAGTGCTGCAACAGTTTGACGATCAAAGCCGTCTCCAGCGTACACGTCAGGATAAAATTCGTCTGATTGTCCAGGCGATTATCGGCGTCTGGCTGGTCACCGCGCTGGCTTTGCATCTGGCAGAGGTCGGCTTGATTGGTTTGTCTGTCATTATTCTGGCGACATCACTGACCGGTGTAACTGATGAACATGCTATCGGCAAAGCCTTCACCGAGTCTCTGCCATTCACCGCACTGTTGACGGTCTTTTTCTCGGTAGTGGCGGTGATTATCGACCAACAACTGTTCTCCCCAATTATCCAGTTTGTATTGCAGGCATCAGAACACGCTCAGCTATCGCTGTTCTATATCTTCAACGGTTTGCTGTCTTCCATTTCGGATAACGTCTTTGTAGGGACGATTTATATCAACGAAGCAAAAGCGGCAATGGAAAGCGGCGCGATTACACTGAAGCAATATGAACTGCTGGCAGTCGCCATTAACACCGGAACCAACCTGCCCTCCGTCGCCACGCCGAACGGACAGGCTGCGTTCTTATTCCTGTTGACCTCAGCACTCGCGCCATTAATACGTCTTTCTTATGGCCGCATGGTGTGGATGGCTCTGCCCTACACTCTCGTACTGACCCTCGTCGGATTACTCTGCGTAGAGTTTACGCTTGCTCCTGTAACTGAATGGTTTATGCAAATGGGGTGGATTGCAACGCTTTGATAACAACTTACCGGGCATATTTATGCCCGGTTTGCCTTTCCGCCCGATAATTGTTCAATTACATCCTATTTTTACTCCCTCCTGGTGGCGCAACGAATGAATTGGTTTAAACTGCGCATTCGATGCATATTGCAGGGAAATTATTATGTTGCGATTTTTGAACCAATGTTCACAAGGCCGGGGGGCGTGGCTGTTAATGGCGTTTACCGCTCTGGCTCTGGAACTGACGGCGCTGTGGTTCCAGCATGTGATGTTACTTAAACCTTGCGTGCTCTGTATTTATGAACGCTGTGCGTTATTCGGCATTCTGGGCGCCGCGCTGATTGGCGCTATCGCCCCGAAAACTCCGCTGCGTTATGTGGCGATGATCATCTGGCTGTATAGTGCTTTTCGTGGCGTGCAATTAACTTACGAGCACACCATGCTCCAGCTCTATCCTTCACCATTTATGACCTGTGATTTCATGGTTCGATTCCCGGACTGGCTGCCGCTGGATAAATGGGTGCCACAAGTGTTTGTCGCCTCTGGCGATTGCGCTGAGCGTCAGTGGGATTTTTTAGGCCTGGATATGCCGCAGTGGCTGCTCGGTATTTTTGTTGCTTACCTGATTGTCGCAGTGCTAGTGGTACTCTCTCAGCCGTTTAAAGCGAAAAAACGTGACCTGTTTGGTCGCTAATCAATTCGGCGCTCCTGCGGGAGCGCCTGTCTGGCTTCACCTTGCCGAGAGCTTAATATTGGATGCGGTGCAGACGCCTTGCCCGGCCTACGGCATTTCTGGCGGCGTAATCCCGAAGTGGTTCCACGCACGCACTGTCGCCATACGCCCGCGCGGCGTCCGCTGCAAAAAGCCCTGCTGAATCAAATAAGGTTCCAGCACATCCTCAATAGTTTCACGCTCTTCGCCAATGGCCGCTGCCAGGTTATCCAGGCCAACCGGCCCACCGAAGAATTTATCGATCACCGCCAGCAATAACTTGCGATCCATATAATCGAAACCTTCAGCATCAACGTTCAGCATATCCAGCGCCTGAGCAGCGATATCCGCCGAGATGGTGCCATCATGCTTCACTTCGGCGAAATCTCGCACACGACGCAGCAGGCGGTTGGCGATACGTGGCGTACCTCGCGCCCGGCGAGCCACTTCCAGCGCGCCATCGTCACTCATCTCAAGCCCCATAAACCGTGCGCTACGACTGACGATATATTGCAAATCAGGCACCTGGTAAAACTCCAGGCGCTGCACAATACCGAAACGGTCACGCAGTGGCGATGTCAATGAACCAGCACGCGTTGTCGCGCCAATCAGGGTGAACGGGGGGAGATCGATTTTAATTGAACGCGCTGCCGGGCCTTCACCAATCATAATATCCAACTGGTAGTCTTCCATGGCTGGATACAGCACTTCTTCCACCACAGGCGAAAGACGGTGGATCTCATCAATAAACAACACATCGTGTGGTTCAAGGTTGGTGAGCATCGCCGCCAGATCACCCGCCTTTTCCAGTACCGGGCCGGACGTGGTGCGTAAATTGACGCCCATTTCATTGGCGACGATGTTGGCAAGTGTGGTTTTACCCAGACCCGGAGGACCAAAAATCAATAGATGATCAAGGGCATCGCCGCGCAGTTTCGCCGCTTTGATGAAAATTTCCATCTGTGAACGAACCTGCGGCTGACCAACATACTCTTCCAGTAGTTTGGGGCGAATGGCGCGATCTGCCACATCTTCCGGCAAAGTCGTACCGGCAGAAATCAGACGGTCTGCTTCAATCATCCTTTACCTCATAACGCGGCGCGCAGGGCTTCGCGAATTAATGTTTCACTGCTGGCATCAGGGCGAGCGATTTTGCTCACCATGCGGCTGGCTTCTTGTGGTTTATAGCCCAGCGCCACCAGCGCAGCAACAGCTTCCTGTTCGGCATCGTCGGTTGCCGGGCTTGCCGGTGAGGTCAATACCAGATCGGCAGCCGGTGTGAACAGATCGCCATGCAGACCTTTAAAGCGATCTTTCATTTCAACGATCAGGCGTTCAGCAGTTTTCTTACCAATGCCCGGTAATTTCACCAGTGCCGCAGGTTCTTCACGCTCAACGGCATTTACAAACTGCTGCGCTGACATACCCGAGAGGATAGCCAGTGCCAGTTTCGGTCCCACGCCGTTAGTTTTGATCAACTCTTTAAATAACGTGCGCTCTTGTTTGTTGTTAAAACCATACAGTAGCTGCGCATCTTCACGCACCACAAAGTGGGTGAAAACAATCGCTTCCTGGCCCGCTTCAGGGAGTTCATAAAAACAGGTCATCGGCATATGCACTTCATAGCCTACGCCGCCCACTTCAAGTAACACCAGCGGGGGTTGTTTTTCCAGAATGATGCCTCTCAGCCTGCCTATCACATGACGCTCCTGCGTAATGAATCAAAGATAAGGCTGTATGATAAAAAAATGCTGGATAGATATCCAGCGAAGGATGAAGAAAAATTGCGAGTCGTCTCGATGAACTGAAAAATGGCGCAGTATAATTGATCCGCTAAGCCATATTTATAATAAATATTTTAATGTTAAATATTTAGTGGATAAATCTGCAAAAAAAATAAACCTTTCTGCTCCTACAAAAAAATATTTTTTATGGTATTACGCATATTCATATTTATTTCAATGGAATGACAAAGTGAAAATTAATTACCCTTCTGAATATGAAGTTGGCGATATTGTATTTACATGTATAGGTGCTGCATTATTTGGTCAAATATCTGCCGCATCAAATTGCTGGAGTAATCACGTCGGGATCATTATCGGTCATGACAGCGATGATTATCTGGTCGCAGAAAGCCGTGTTCCCCTTTCCACCATAACCACACTGTCCCGCTTTATTAAACGCTCTGCTAACCAACGCTATGCAGTAAAGCGATTAGGTGCCGGGCTAACAGAACAGCAAAAACAACGGCTGGTAGAACAGGTTCCCTCCCGGCTACGCAAGCTCTACCATACCGGTTTTAAATACGAATCTTCCCGCCAGTTCTGTTCAAAATTCGTTTTTGATATTTATAAAGAGGCGCTATGTATCCCGGTGGGTGAAATAGAGACATTTGAAGAACTGTTAAACAGCAATCCGAATGCAAAACTCACCTTCTGGAAATTCTGGTTTTTAGGTTCGATTCCGTGGGCGCGTAAAACGGTCACTCCAGCGAGTTTGTGGCATCATCCGGATCTGGCGTTAATACATGCAGAAGGAGTAGTAACGCCTCAGCAAGAACTGACCGAGGCGGTATAACTTAACGCAGTCGCCCGCGAGCCAGATTCAGCCTCGATTCGCTCATCTGCATCGCATTCTGGCTGACATGGCAGTGGGTGATGGCAATCGCCAGCGCATCGGCGGCGTCCGCCTGTGGGTTGGCGGGTAGTTTTAGCAAAGTGCGCACCATATGCTGCACCTGGCTTTTTTCGGCACTACCAATACCTACCACCGTTTGCTTTACCTGACGTGCCGCATATTCAAATACTGGCAATTCCTGATTCACCGCCGCCACAATCGCCACGCCGCGTGCCTGCCCCAGTTTCAGGGCAGAGTCGGCATTCTTCGCCATAAAGACTTGTTCGATTGCGAAATAATCGGGCTGGAACTGGGTGATGATTTCCGTCACGCCCGCATAGATGAGCTTCAGACGAGACGGTAAATCATCCACTTTGGTGCGTATGCATCCACTGCCCAGGTAGGACAGTTGCCTGCCCACCTGACGGATAACGCCGTAGCCGGTAACGCGCGAACCCGGGTCAATACCGAGAATAATAGCCATCACGCGTCTCCGTTTTGTTGTTTAGCCGGCCTCATCAGAGGGTCGCTGCAACCTCATCAGAGATCTCACCGTTATGGTAAACTTCCTGCACGTCGTCACAGTCTTCCAGCATATCGATCAGACGCATCAGTTTCGGTGCAGTTTCTGCATCCATATCGGCTTTGGTTGACGGGATCATGGAAACTTCTGCGCTGTCTGCTTTCAGACCAGCCGCTTCCAGAGCATCACGTACTTTACCCATCTCTTCCCATGCAGTGTAGACGTCGATTGCGCCGTCATCATAGGTCACAACGTCTTCTGCACCTGCTTCCAGCGCCGCTTCCATGATGGTGTCTTCATCACCTTTCTCGAAGGAGATCACACCTTTTTTGCTGAACAGATAGGCTACGGAACCGTCAGTACCGAGGTTGCCGCCACATTTGCTGAATGCGTGACGCACTTCAGCAACAGTACGGTTACGGTTGTCAGACAGACATTCAATCATGATTGCAGTGCCGCCAGGACCGTAACCTTCGTAGATGATGGTTTCCATGTTCGCATCATCATCACCGCCCACACCACGTGCAATTGCGCGGTTCAGAGTGTCACGGGTCATGTTGTTAGACAGTGCTTTATCAATGGCCGCACGCAGACGCGGGTTAGCATCCGGATCGCCGCCGCCCAGTTTAGCTGCGGTCACCAGCTCACGAATGATTTTAGTGAAGATTTTACCGCGCTTAGCATCCTGCGCGGCTTTACGATGTCTGGTGTTGGCCCATTTACTATGACCTGCCATAAAAAATATCTCCAAATAGCCCTGCCTGTTCAGGCAGCGTTAATTACATACTCTTCAATCGCCTGCCGGTTGCTCCACGACTTAGTGAGCGCCGCTGCTGCGGGCGCATCAAGCCACTTGTAGGCCAAATGTTCAGTAAAAACAATCTGGCGTTCGTGCGGGAGCGCAAGACAGAACCATGATTCTGTATTGCGCATCACACCCGGCGCATAGCGATGACGCAAATGTGAAAAAATTTCAAACTCTACCGTGCGTTGACAGTCAATTAAGGTCAGTTGTTCAGCGACAACATCAATGGTGACCTCTTCCTTTACTTCGCGCATGGCAGCTTGCGGCGCGGTTTCACCCTCTTCCACGCTGCCGGTTACCGACTGCCAGAAATCGGGATCGTCACGCCGCTGTAACATCAGCACCCGTTTCGTATCTTGTGCATAGATGACCACTAAGATCGAAACGGGACGCTTATAAGTCATATCAATTATTCTCAGCCTTCTTCACAACCTGAATGCTCAGCTCAGCCAGAGCCGTCGGGTTAGCAAAGCTCGGTGCTTCAGTCATCAGACACGCTGCCGCTGTGGTTTTCGGGAAGGCGATAACGTCACGGATGTTGTCAGTGCCGGTCAGCAGCATGGTCAGACGGTCAAGGCCAAATGCCAGACCTGCGTGCGGCGGAGTGCCATATTTCAGGGCGTCGAGCAGGAAGCCGAATTTCTCGCGCTGTTCCTCTTCGTTGATACCCAGAATACCAAACACCGTCTGCTGCATATCACCATTATGGATACGTACTGAACCACCGCCCACTTCGTAACCATTGATGACCATATCGTAAGCGTTCGCCACCGCATTTTCCGGTGCAGCTTTCAGTTCTGCAGCCGTCATGTCTTTCGGTGAGGTGAACGGATGGTGCATTGCCGTCAGGCCGCCTTCACCGTCGTCTTCAAACATCGGGAAGTCGATAACCCACAGCGGCGCCCATTTGCTTTCGTCGATCAGACCAAGGTCTTTACCCACTTTCAGGCGCAGTGCGCCCATCGCGTCGGCAACAATTTTCTTGTTGTCGGCACCGAAGAAAATCATATCGCCATCTTGCGCGGCAGTACGATCCAGGATGGCTTCAATGATTTCAGCATTGAGGAACTTAGCTACCGGGCTGTTGATACCCTCCAGACCTTTCGCACGTTCGTTAACTTTGATGTAAGCCAGACCTTTCGCGCCGTAGATTTTGACGAAGTTACCGTATTCATCGATCTGCTTACGGGTCAGCGATGCACCGCCCGGAACACGCAGAGCAGCGACGCGGCCTTTCGGATCGTTCGCTGGACCCGCGAATACCGCAAATTCAACAGATTTCAGCAGATCGGCAACGTCGGTCAGTTCCATCGGGTTACGCAGATCCGGTTTATCGGAACCGTAACGGCGTTCGGCTTCCGCAAAGGTCATTACCGGGAAATCGCCCAGATCCACGCCCTTCACTTCCAGCCACAGATGACGCACCAGAGCTTCCATTACCTCACGCACTTGCGGCGCGGTCATGAAAGAAGTTTCCACATCGATCTGGGTAAATTCTGGCTGACGGTCAGCACGCAGGTCTTCGTCACGGAAGCATTTGACTATCTGATAATAGCGGTCGAAACCGGACATCATCAGCAACTGTTTGAACAACTGCGGAGATTGCGGCAGCGCGTAGAATTTGCCTTTATGCACACGAGAAGGCACCAGGTAGTCACGCGCGCCTTCCGGCGTCGCTTTGGTCAGCATCGGGGTTTCGATATCGAGGAAGCCGTGGTCGTCCATAAAACGGCGCACCAGGCTGGTAATTTTTGCACGGGTTTTCAGGCGCTGAGCCATTTCCGGGCGACGCAGATCAAGATAGCGGTATTTCAGACGCGCTTCTTCGGTGTTGACGTGGTTAGAGTCAAGCGGCAGAACGTCTGCGCGGTTGATGATGGTCAGCGAGGACGCCAGCACTTCGATTTCGCCGGTCGCCATATCGCGGTTGATATTTTTTTCGTCACGCGCACGCACGGTGCCCGTTACCTGAATGCAGAACTCATTACGCAGTTCAGAGGCCAGCTTTAACGCGTCCGCACGATCCGGATCGAAAAATACCTGCACGATACCTTCGCGGTCGCGCATATCGATGAAGATCAGGCTACCAAGATCACGACGACGGTTGACCCAACCACACAGAGTCACCTGCTGCCCCACGTGGGACAAACGGAGCTGTCCACAATATTCTGTACGCATGAGATATCCCTTAACTTAGCTGCCGGCGGACGTCCCCTGCTGCGCAGGTGACCTAAGTCGCAGCGTTAGCTGTATGTCACAACTGAATGAAAAAAGGCGGCTATTATACTGGAAATTCTGCCGCACCGTAAGAGTCTGGCCCGCTCTGGAACGACTCGTTACCACTTTATATCAGGCCTGAAATCAGACTCTACCCTTGTTTGCTATAAAGGTGTTGCCTGAGCACATAAAAATTAACAAAATTTGTCGTTCTGCCATCGGCTAATCGCATTAAGGTGAGAGGCTCGATTTTGTTTTATCTGGAGTCATCATGCTTGAACTGAATGCTAAAACCACTGCGCTGGTGGTGATTGATTTACAAGAAGGCATCTTACCGTTTGCCGGTGGTCCGCACACTGCTGAAGATGTCGTTAATCGCGCCGGGAAGCTGGCGGCGAAATTTCGAACTAACGGTCAGCCTGTGTTTCTGGTGCGCGTCGGCTGGTCTGCCGATTACGCCGAAGCATTAAAACAGCCAGTTGATGCTCCCTCACCTGCCAGAACGTTACCGGAAAACTGGTGGCAACATCCTGCAGCATTAGGTGTAACCGGCAGCGATATCGAAATCATCAAACGTCAATGGGGGGCGTTTTACGGTACGGATCTGGAGTTGCAATTACGCCGTCGTGGCATTGACACCATCGTCTTATGTGGGATCTCGACCAATATCGGTGTCGAATCAACTGCCCGCAATGCCTGGGAGCTGGGCTTTAATCTGGTGATTGCCGAAGACGCCTGTAGTGCAGCCAGCACCGAACAGCACAATAACAGCATCAACCATATCTACCCGCGCATTGCCCGCGTGCGTCGCGTGGAAGAGATCCTCAACGCATTATGATTTACATCGGTCTGCCGCAATGGTCGCATTCAAAATGGGTGCGTTTGGGGATCTCCAGCCTGGAAGAGTATGCCCGCCACTTTAACTGTGTGGAGGGCAACACCACCCTTTATGCTCTGCCAAAGCAGGAAGTGGTTCTGCGTTGGCGCGAGCAGACCACCGATGATTTTCGTTTTTGTTTTAAATTTCCGGCAACCATTTCGCATCAGGCAGCATTGCGGCATTGCGATGATTTAGTGACTGAATTTTTGACCCGTATGTCGCCGTTAGCGCCGCGCATTGGACAATACTGGCTGCAATTGCCCGCCACGTTTGCTCCACGGGATCTGCCTGCGCTATGGCACTTTCTCGATTCTCTTCCTGGCGAATTTACCTATGGTGTGGAAGTCCGCCATCCGCAGTTTTTCACCAAAGGCGAAGAAGAACAAACGCTTAATCGAGGTTTGCATCAACGCAGCGTTAATCGGGTGATTTTAGACAGCCGTCCGGTTCATGCAGCACGTCCGCATAATGAAGCCATTCGCGATGCGCAACGGAAAAAACCGAAAGTTCCGGTACATGCCGTGTTGACGGCAAAGAATCCGCTGATCCGTTTTATCGGTAGCGATGATATGACACAAAACCGGGAATTATTTCAGGTCTGGTTGCAAAAATTAGCGCAATGGCAACAGACCACCACGCCTTATCTTTTCCTGCATACACCTGATATCGCCCAGGCACCGGAACTGGTACATACTCTGTGGGAAGACTTGCGTAAAACACTCCCAGAGATCGGAGCAGTTCCGGCTATTCCACAGCAATCTTCTCTTTTCTGAAATTGCCACCTATCATAGACAAGTGCCATCGGCCATTTTAAAGGGAGTTTGTATGGTAAGCGCGCTGTATGCCGTTTTAGGTGCGTTGTTATTAATGAAGTTCTCTTTCGATGTTGTTCGCCTGCGTTTGCAATATCGCGTTGCCTATGGCGACGGCGGTTTTAGCGAACTGCAAAGCGCCATTCGCATTCACGGTAACGCGGTGGAATATATTCCCATCGCGATTGTGTTGATGCTGTTTATGGAAATGAATGGCGCAGAAACCTGGATGGTGCATATTTGCGGCATCGTTTTGCTTGCTGGTCGTCTGATGCATTATTACGGTTTTCATCACCGTCTGTTCCGCTGGCGACGTTCCGGCATGAGCGCCACCTGGTGTGCGCTGTTGCTGATGGTGCTGGCGAATCTTTGGTATATGCCCTGGGAGTTGGTTTTCTCCCTGCGTTAGCGCACAATACGCCACTTTCTTTTTCCCGGATTTTTACGTTATGTCTCACCGCGACACGCTATTTTCTGCCCCTATCGCCAGACTGGGCGACTGGACCTTTGATGAACGGGTAGCTGAAGTCTTCCCGGATATGATCCAGCGTTCCGTTCCCGGCTATTCCAATATTATTTCCATGATTGGTATGTTAGCCGAACGCTTCGTTCAACCTGGTACGCAGGTTTACGATCTGGGTTGTTCTCTGGGCGCGGCGACGCTCTCGGTGCGTCGCAACATTCATCATGATAATTGCAAAATTATTGCCATCGACAACTCCCCGGCGATGATCGAACGCTGCCGTCGCCATATTGACGCCTATAAAGCCCCTACGCCAGTAGACGTTATTGAAGGTGATATTCGCGATATCGCCATTGAAAACGCATCGATGGTGGTGCTGAATTTTACCCTGCAATTCCTGGAACCTTCCGAGCGCCAGGCGTTACTGGATAAAATTTATCAAGGGCTGACCCCCGGCGGCGCGCTGGTGCTTTCGGAAAAATTCAGTTTCGAAGATGCCAAAGTTGGTGAACTGCTGTTCAACATGCACCACGACTTTAAACGTGCCAACGGTTACAGCGAACTGGAGATCAGCCAGAAGCGCAGCATGCTGGAAAACGTGATGCTGACCGATTCTGTGGAAACCCATAAAGCACGCCTGCATAAAGCCGGTTTTGAGCATAGCGAGCTGTGGTTCCAGTGCTTTAACTTTGGTTCACTGGTGGCATTAAAAGCAGAGGACGCTGCATGATCGACTTTGGTAACTTTTATTCTCTGATTGCCAAAAATCATCTTTCACACTGGCTCGAAACGCTGCCCGCGCAGATTGCTAACTGGCAGCGCGAGCAGCAGCACGGGTTGTTTAAGCAGTGGTCAAATGCGGTGGAGTTTCTACCTGAAATTAAACCGTATCGTCTTGATTTATTGCATAGCGTGACGGCAGAAAGCGAAGAGCCACTGAGCGCGGGGCAAATTAAACGCATTGAAACGCTGATGCGCAACCTGATGCCGTGGCGCAAAGGGCCGTTCTCACTGTATGGCGTCAACATCGATACCGAATGGCGTTCCGACTGGAAATGGGATCGCGTCCTGCCCCATCTCTCTGATTTGACCGGGCGCACGATCCTCGATGTCGGCTGCGGCAGCGGTTATCACATGTGGCGCATGATCGGCGCAGGCGCGCACCTCGCGGTGGGGATCGACCCGACCCAACTTTTCCTCTGCCAGTTTGAAGCGGTGCGCAAACTGCTGGGTAACGATCAGCGCGCTCATCTGTTACCGTTAGGTATTGAACAGCTTCCGGCACTGAAAGCCTTTGATACCGTCTTTTCGATGGGTGTGCTGTACCATCGCCGTTCGCCGCTGGAGCATCTCTGGCAGTTGAAAGATCAACTGGTGAATGAGGGTGAACTGGTGCTTGAAACGCTGGTTATTGATGGCGACGAAAACACGGTACTGGTGCCGGGCGATCGTTACGCGCAAATGCGTAATGTCTACTTTATTCCCTCGGCGCTGGCGCTGAAAAACTGGCTGAAGAAGTGTGGTTTTGTTGATATCCGCATTGCGGACGTGAGCGTCACTACAACAGAAGAGCAGCGTCGCACTGAATGGATGGTTACCGAGTCTCTGTCCGATTTCCTCGACCCGCATGATCCGGGTAAAACGGTAGAAGGTTATCCCGCGCCTAAACGCGCGGTGCTGATTGCGCGTAAGCCGTAAAAATTTAGCGCCCATTTCCGGGCGCTGAGATTGATGACACACGCAAAAACTGCCTGATGCGCTACGCTTATCAGGCCTACTAATCTCCTGCAATATATTGAATTTGCACAATTTTGTAGGCCGGATAAGGCGTTCACGCCGCATCCGGCATGAACAAAGCACACTTTGTCAGCACTTTAACGCCCGTTTCCGGGCGCTATTCACTTCTTACGCCTGAACAGCTGGCTGATCAAACGCCGTCAATTTCGGCGCATTGCCCGTGTATTTTTCGATATACACCAACGAGGTGTTACCGGCACAGGAATTCGCCAGCTGCGAGCTGGGGATATCCGCCGTTAACACATTTGCGCAGCCGTTTTTACACAAGCCATTTTCCAGATCCGGCCATGCGCCTTCATGGACGCACACTACGCCTTTTTTGATCCCGTCAGTCACCACGGCTCCCGTCAGGATCTGACCGCGTTTGTTCCAGACGCGTACCAGATCGCCGTTCGCAATGCCAAAGCGAGCAGCATCTTCTGTATGAATAGTGATTGGTTCACGATCGGCAACCGCATATTTATTACGCAGTTCCGCATAGTTAAGCTGACTGTGTAAACGGTGTGCCGGATGTGCGGTCAGAAGCTGCAACTGCTTCTCGTCGGCGGTACCTTTCCACTCATCAGGTGCAAGCCAGGTTGGGTGTGCCGGGCAATCCTTATAAGCAAATTTTTCCAGCGTTTTGGAATAGATCTCAATTTTGCCGCTTGGCGTACCCAGCGCATTTTTCACCGGATCGGCGCGGAAATCGCCATAGCGAACATATTGCTCGTTCTTCTCGCTGCGGCGCATTTCAAGCAGTTTATTTTGCTGCCAGAAGGCATTAAACATCGGCATAGTGACGCGTTGCGCACGCGCACCTTTCTGAGCGGCATCATAGAAAAATTTCAGCCACGCCATTTCATCTTTACCTTCGGTATAGATCTCTTTTCCGCCAGGTTTCAGTAATTCAGCAAGATCGGCAAACACGTCAAAATCGTTACGTGCTTCAAACTGCGGCGCAACCACTTGCTTCATCGGTACGATGTGCTGGTTGCTGTAGTCGCCGGTCATCGTCAGGTCATTGCGCTCAAACGATGTGGTGATCGGTAATACGATATCCGCGTGTTTAGCTGCTGCCGTCCAGTAACATTCAGAAACGACGATCAGCTCTGGTTTCTGCCAGGCTTTGATCAGACGATTGGTATCCTGGTGATGGGTGAAATTACCGCCGCCAGCCCACCAGATCATTTTGATATTTGGGTAAGTTTGTTCTTTACCGTTATGCTGATATTTGCCGCCAGGATTTTCCAGCGCATCGACGATACGGGCAACAGGAATCGCCGTCATTCCGCCATCATCAGCGGCCTCGCTGGCCTGTCCGGCAATCGCCGCAGACATTTCCGGCAGCACGCCGCCAACACGCGTCGGGTTGCCACCGTTTGAGTAATGATAAGAGAAACCAAACCCGCCGCCCGGTGTACCAATCTGCCCTAACATCGCCGCCAGCGTCACCAGCATCCAGTGTTTCTGTTCACCATATTGCTGGCGCTGAATTCCCCAGCCAGCCATCAGCATTGTGCGATTCGCCGCCATCAGTTCGGCGAGTTTGACTATCTGCGCTTCCGGCACACCGGTAATTTCCGCCGCCCAGGCCGCGCTCTTCGGGGTATTATCGCTCTTACCTGTCAGATACTCTTCAAACTGCGGATATCCGGTAGTGTATTTTTCAAGGAACACTTTATCGTGTTTGCCTTGTGTCATCAGGGTATGCGCGATCCCTAACATCAGTGCCACGTCGGTGCCCATATTCGGCGCGATCCAGGTGGCATTATCGCCAAAGAATTCGATGGTTTCGGAGCGGATAGGATCAATGGCAATCACTGGTTTGCCAGATTTTTTCAGCTGATGGAAGTATTCCAGCCCTTGCTCATCGGTACTGCTCCAGGCAATTTTTAAGGTATTCAGCGGGTTCATCCCCCACAGCACCACAACCTGGCTGTTTTCCAGAATCAGCGGCCAGGAGGTCTGCTGTTCATAAACCTCCACGGAACCGACAACGTGCGGCATGATCACCTGCGCAGCTCCGGTTGAGTAATCGCCACTATGTCCTGAATAACCACCCGCCAGATTCATATAACGTTGCAGTAAAGTTTGCGCTTTATGCAACACGCCAGAAGAACGCCAGCCGTAAGATCCGGCAAAAATGGCAGATGGTCCATTGGCCTTGCGAATGCGATCGTGTTGCTCATGAATCAGTTTTAATGCTTGTTCCCAGCTCACCTGAACGTAACTGTCGTCGCCGCGACCTTTCGCCGGTTGCAGTGGATTATCGAGATAGCTTTTTCGCACCATCGGATGCTGAATACGCGCCGTGGTATGCACCTGATCCGCCGCCGTAGATTGCAAAGAGTTCGGGATGGTCTTCGCCAGCGCGCCTGTAGAAGAAACAATTTTACCGTCATTCACTTCTACGTTCATCGCTCCCCAACGGCCTGCGGTAAGAATTTTACCGCCCTTCTCTTCTGCCCATGCAGGTAACGGTACAGCCGATGTCACCACCAGCGCCCCTGCCGCAATACCGCTATGTTTAATAAACTCACGTCTTGTTAATGTCATAACTTCCTCCCTGATCAACGAAGATCACTGTTTCTCGGTAATATCTTTAGCGTTGTACTGGAAGTACCGCGTCAAAATATCCAGTTCGTTTTCGCTCATGCTGGTTCGCGCCCCCATCCCTTTGGCAATGGACGGCCATGCATTGACGGTGTAATGATCGGCGGCAATAGGTGCATGGCAACCAGCGCAATAGGTATCGTCGAGTTTTTCAGCGTATTGCCATAGCGGTTTACGGTCCGCTAATGCGGGATCGGTAAGCGGCCCCTGTAATGACGCCTTACGCCATTGATTACCGTATTCGTCAGCTTTCCATTCCCCATTTATCGTTAGCGCCTTGATACCTTCTTCACTCAGTGTGGCTAACGCCAGTCGTTGACCTGCCGCCAGGTAGAGCGTGTTTTCACTGCCCTGCATCTGATAACCCTGCAACAGGACGAGCGGCTGTTTGCCACTGGCATCAACAACCGTAAGATCGGTGCCTGGATTCACAGTAGCCAGTTCACCTATGCGGGAAGGTTTGAAAGGATAAATATGCGCGCCATTAGTCACTGATGTGGCGGCCTGACTTTCCAGTTCATGCGCCGCGTTGTCATCCATTTTTATTTCTGGCGGAAAATGGGCAATCCCTTTGTGGCAATCAATACACGTTTCGCCATCTTTTTGCGCTTTGGTATGCATTTTCTGCGCAGCTTCACTTTGCGATGCAATATCCATGGCATCAAAAGAATGGCAACTACGGCACGTTGCAGAGTCTGAGGCTTTTAATTCTTTCCACACTGTTTCGGCCATTTCCTGACGATGGGATTCGAACTTATCGTCGCTGTCTATTTTGCCGCTAACAAATTCATGATAAATATCTTTAGATGCTTTTAATTTAGCAAATAAATAATCCATTCCTGACTTTGGAATATGGCAATCGGCACATTCAGCACGAATACCTTTTTGATTAGAGAAATGGACAGTCCCCTGATATTCCTCAAACGGTTTGCTCATTGAGTGGCAGGAAAGACAAAATGCCGTTTCCGACGTTTTGTGCAACGTTTTTTGCGCCAACAATAACCCACCGCTACCCACCACTACTGCTATGAGCAGAAAAAATAACCCAATGCGTTTTTTCCCTCGCATAGATTCCTCTAATTAAATTCCAGTACACCGAACCAGCTGTATAAATAAATATACAACGAATTAATAACTCACTAAATTCGGCACAACACTGCCTGAAATAATCGACAAAGAATATGATTTATTGCAATTTTACCATTAATTATTAAAGAAGAAACCAGCCGTTATTTTTTAATATATATTTGGCAGTTTTAATAATTTAAATTACATAGTTAATATGAATATATATAACATTTTTAGTAGCATGATTTGGCGCGCTATTACGAAGTCGATATGACACGGCAACTGTTCATTTTTCATACTTCTCAAGGATAAAAAAAGGCCCCTGTTGAATGGGCAGGGGCCTGGTACGAGCAAGCATCATATTGGGCGACATGATGCAACGGTAAAAATCATTTGGCCTGATGGCGCTCAATGATTCCTTTCATTTCAGCAACCGCCGTCCCGTCTACGACATAACGCGAATACTCGTCCGCGTGTGCATCCGATGACATGGACAATCCCTGATTACGATAACGCATCGGTGAGGCTTGCCACGCTCCTGCAGAGCTATGGACTTCCAGCACCCCGGCATCGAGGAAATGGTGCAGGTTTTCTGCACGGACTCCTGCTCCGGCCATGATGATTGGAGCATCACCATAGGCAATAAGTTCCATAATTTTTGATAAACCTTGCAGTGCATCAGATTTTTGCCCCGATGTCAGCACCCTGGCAATGCCTAATTCAGCAAGGTTATTCAATGTATTTAAAGGGTTAGCGCACATATCGAAGGCACGATGAAAAGTGACGGCCAGCGGACCAGCAGCCGCCATTATTTTTTCCATTCGTGGCATATCGACATTACCATCAACATCCAGAACCCCCGTCACCAGTCCAGGAAATCCTAATTCACGCACTGTGCGGATATCTTCAAGAATGGCGGCAAACTCGCCGTCGCTGTAGCAAAAATCGCCACCGCGTGGACGAATGATCGGATGTACGGGGATCGTAACATGCTGGCGCACGGACTTCAGAACGCCCAGTGACGGCGTTAGCCCCCCTTCTTTCGGTGCCGCACACAATTCTATTCTGTCGGCACCGTTTTGCTGCGCCGTCAGCGCGCATTCCATGCTGTAACAGCAAATTTCCAGTAATGCCATTTTTGCTCCTTAATTACGCCGACTGCTCGCTGGCAACGATCTCTTCAATGGACCATGGATGAAATTTTATCGTCGTTTTGCCATCGGTGACCGCCAGCGTCGGATTCGGTAATCGTTCATGCTCACCTTTTGGCGAACTGGTTTTAACCGAGATCCCCGGCAGGCTTAGTCCTTCATCAGAAAGCAACGCCAGCGCGCGGGCATTCAGCGTTTCCGGCTCTCCTGGCAGAACAATTTCGATATGTTCCCAACCTTCATGCGGGTAGCGTTTTTCCCCTGGCCACGGCAACTCAACAATCGAAAACTGCCAGTGAGCAACCTGTACCGGTTCACGCAATTTAAACAGGCAAATCGGTCTGCCATTGATCATATTTTCTGACAGGAGTTCGCCGCACTGTTCAAACCCGCGACGCCAGCGTTCAGCGGTGGCGTTTTGATGGCACCGCAAAGAAATGTGATCGGCAGTCAGCGGAGTAATATCCAGCCCCAGACGCCGTGAAAGTTCGTCTAATGCGTGGATAAATCGCGGTAAATCCGTTGCAATATCCTGCAACTCGTCGATAGATTGCCAGTTCGCCATAATCACTCTTCGTCTTCGGTAAAAGCGTTAATTTACCCTGTTGCCCTGCGCCAACCAACCGCTGATTTCACGCCGCTCCTGATGCAATAGTGAAAACGGCAATACGCCACGCGCACGTTGCTGACGAAAACAGCCATTTGCAGTATACTCCCGCCCTAATTTCTTTAACTGGTGCGGGCAATTTTTGCTCGCTTCATCAATGTAAGGTATTCCGGTGAATATTCAGGCTCTTCTCTCAGAAAAAGTCCGTCAGGCCATGATTGCGGCAGGCGCGCCTGCGGATTGCGAACCGCAGGTTCGTCAGTCAGCAAAAGTTCAGTTCGGCGACTATCAGGCTAACGGCATGATGGCAGTTGCTAAAAAACTGGGTATGGCACCGCGACAATTAGCAGAGCAGGTGCTGACTCATCTGGATCTTAACGGTATCGCCAGCAAAGTTGAGATCGCCGGTCCTGGCTTTATCAACATTTTCCTTGATCCGGCATTCCTGGCTGAACATGTTCAGCAGGCGCTGGCGTCCGATCGTCTCGGTGTTGCTACGCCAGAAAAACAGACCATTGTGGTTGACTACTCCGCGCCAAACGTGGCGAAAGAGATGCACGTCGGTCATCTGCGTTCCACTATCATTGGTGACGCGGCAGTACGTACTCTGGAGTTCCTCGGTCACAAAGTGATTCGTGCTAACCACGTCGGCGACTGGGGCACTCAGTTCGGTATGCTGATTGCATGGCTGGAAAAGCAGCAGCAGGAAAACGCCGGTGAAATGGAGCTGGCTGACCTTGAAGGTTTCTACCGCGATGCGAAAAAGCATTACGACGAAGATGAAGAGTTCGCCGAGCGTGCACGTAACTACGTGGTAAAACTGCAAAGCGGTGACGAATATTTCCGCGAGATGTGGCGCAAGCTGGTCGACATCACCATGACGCAGAACCAGATCACCTACGATCGTCTGAACGTGACGCTGACCCGTGATGACGTGATGGGCGAAAGCCTGTACAACCCGATGCTGCCGGGTATCGTGGCGGATCTGAAAGCCAAAGGTCTGGCAGTAGAAAGCGAAGGCGCAACCGTCGTATTCCTTGATGAGTTCAAAAACAAGGAAGGCGAACCGATGGGTGTGATCATTCAGAAGAAAGATGGCGGCTATCTCTACACCACCACCGATATCGCCTGTGCGAAATACCGTTACGAGACGCTACATGCCGATCGCGTGCTGTATTACATCGACTCCCGTCAGCATCAACACCTGATGCAGGCGTGGGCGATCGTCCGTAAAGCAGGCTACGTGCCGGAATCCGTACCGCTGGAGCACCACATGTTCGGCATGATGCTGGGTAAAGACGGCAAGCCGTTTAAAACGCGTGCTGGCGGTACGGTGAAACTGGCCGATCTGCTGGATGAAGCCCTGGAGCGTGCACGTCGTCTGGTGGCAGAGAAGAACCCGGATATGCCAGCCGACGAGTTGGAAAAACTGGCCAATGCCGTGGGTATCGGTGCGGTGAAATACGCGGATCTCTCCAAAAACCGCACCACCGACTACATCTTCGACTGGGACAACATGCTGGCGTTTGAGGGTAATACTGCGCCGTACATGCAGTATGCCTACACCCGTGTGTTGTCCGTGTTCCGTAAAGCAGAAATTAACGAAGAGCAACTGGCTGCGGCTCCGGTGATCATCCGTGAAGATCGCGAAGCACAATTGGCTGCTCGCCTGCTGCAGTTTGAAGAAACCCTCACTGTGGTTGCCCGTGAAGGCACGCCGCACGTGATGTGTGCTTATCTGTACGATCTGGCCGGTCTGTTCTCTGGCTTCTACGAGCACTGCCCGATCCTTAGCGCAGAAAACGAAGAAGTGCGTAACAGCCGTCTGAAACTGGCGCAACTGACGGCGAAGACGCTGAAACTGGGTCTGGATACGCTGGGTATTGAGACGGTAGAGCGTATGTAATCGCGTTATACCGCAAAGGCCGATGTCGTTGCAGACATCGGCTTTTTTATCACTAACGGTAATTCACAATCACTTCATTACGTTGTACCTTCAGCGGCGGAATTAACCGCCCACCGCCAGGCACTTCCCAGATAAATCGCAACGGTTCTGCCGCCGGTATACCGGAAAAGGCCACAGTGCTCCCACTCTGCCCGTCTAACTCGACACAACGAGATTGTGAACACAAGCGTACCCGCAGCCCCGATGGTGTCGGGCCGATAAGCTGATAACGCCACGCCACCAGCGTCATCAATCCTGATGCTGGTTGTCGCGAAGAAAGAGGCGCTGACGACATCGACTCACCGCGATGATTTAGCGTAACGCCCACACTACTTGTCTGCCACATCCCCTCCCCGGCGGCTTGTACAACCAGCGGAAACAACAATATCGCCAGTAAGATCCTCATTATTTACCCCCAATAGTCGCCGTCATCCGAATCTGCCGGTTATCAGAGAGTTCGAGATTCGACAGTACCACCAGTTGCGGCAGGCTACGGCGCAGAAAGCGAGACAATAGCGGACGCAGCGCGTGGTTCACCAACAGTACTGGCGGCGCACCCAGCATCTCCTGACGGGATAATGCTTCCTGGGTCTGTGCCAGCAAACGATCCGCCAGCCCCGGTTCCAGTCCGCCACCGCCCTGCAACGCCTGTAACAGTAAACGCTCCAGTGGCGTGTCCAGACCAATAACGTGAACTTCATCTTTACCGGGGAACCACTGCTGAGTAATTGCCCGCCCCAGCGCCACGCGCACGACGGCGGTTAATTCATGCGGATCGCTCTGGATAGGCGCATGTTCCGCCAGTGTTTCAAGAATGGTGCGCATATCGCGGATCGGTACTTTTTCATCAAGCAGGTTTTGTAGCACTTTATGCAGCGTGGTAAGCGTGATAACGCCAGGAACCAAATCCTCCGTCAGTTTTGGCATCTCCTGCGCCACGCGATCCAGTAACTGCTGCGCCTCCTGACGACCAAACAGTTCTGCGGCATGTTGACTAATGAGGTGGTTAAGATGCGTTGCCACCACTGTACTGGCTTCAACCACCGTATATCCCTGAATCTGCGCTTGTTCTTTTAGCGCACTTTCAATCCAGATAGCATTAAGACCAAATGCCGGATCGACAGTCACTTCGCCGGGTAGCGTCCCAGCGGCTGTTCCTGGGTTAATGGCCAGCCAGCGCCCCGGATAAGCATCACCACTGCCAATCTCAACGCCTTTCATCAAGATACGATAGCGGGCAGGCTGTAGATCCATATTGTCGCGGATGTGCACCACTGGCGGTAGAAAGCCCATCTCCTGAGCAAATTTCTTGCGAATACTGCGAATACGACCAAGCAACTCGCCATCCTGCTGAAAATCGACCATCGGAATCAGCCGATAACCCACTTCCATTCCCAGAGAATCTTCCAGTTGCACATCGTTCCAGGTCGCTTCGACAACGGCATTATTTTCCGCCATCTTCACTGGTTTCGGTTCAGCGGGCGCTTTTTGTTCACGTCCACGAACCCACCATGCCAGCCCCAGCAATCCCGCTGTGAACAGTAAAAATACCAGGTTTGGCATTCCCGGCACCAGCCCCAGTAAACCTAGCACTGCGGCACTTAACAACATGACGCTGGGGTTACTGAAAAGCTGATTAACCATCTGCTCGCCAACGTCCTGATCGGTACTGACTCGCGTAACGATAACCCCCGCAGCGGTAGAAATAACCAGCGCAGGTATTTGCGCGACCAGACCATCACCGATGGTCAACAGCGTATAACTTTCCGCTGCATGACCCATACTCATGCCATGTTGCAACACCCCAACCAGCAATCCGCCAACAACGTTAATGACCATGATAAGGATCCCGGCGATGGCGTCACCACGGACAAACTTACTCGCCCCGTCCATTGAGCCGTAAAAATCAGCTTCTTGGGTCACTTCTGAACGTCGCTTTTTTGCTTCATCTTCGCCAATCAGGCCAGCGTTGAGGTCGGCATCAATCGCCATCTGTTTTCCTGGCATTCCGTCGAGAACAAAGCGCGCCCCCACTTCCGCGATACGTCCGGCACCTTTGGTAATGACCATAAAGTTGATGATCACGAGGATGACAAACACCACAATGCCGATGGCAAAGTTACCGCCCACGAGAAAATGACCAAATGCTTCAACCACCTTCCCTGCCGCCGCCGCGCCAGTATGCCCTTCCATCAAAATGATACGCGTGGAAGCCACATTAAGCGCCAGACGCAGCAGCGTGGTAAACAACAGAATGGTCGGAAACGCGGCAAACTCAAGCGTGCGCTGGGTAAACATCGCCACCAGCAACACCATAATCGACAAGGCAATGTTGAAAGTGAACAGCAGGTCGAGAATGAATGCGGGCAATGGCAGCACCATCATCGACAAAATCAGCAGGATCAAAATAGGTCCGGCAAGGATCTGCCACTGTGTCGATTTCAGGTTTGCGGGCAGGCGCAGCATCGCGGCCAGATTACT
Organism: Escherichia sp. MOD1-EC6819; assembly: GCF_002965765.1. Classification (NCBI taxonomy): domain Bacteria; kingdom Pseudomonadati; phylum Pseudomonadota; class Gammaproteobacteria; order Enterobacterales; family Enterobacteriaceae; genus Escherichia; species Escherichia sp. MOD1-EC6819. The sequence continues at coordinate 221,675 of NZ_PTRG01000004.1, forward strand.
CATGGGACGGTTTCTCGTTGATAAAATCCAGGGCTTCCGGCACCGGAAGATGAGTGGGTTGTTCAGGACGTTGTCCACCGGCCAGACGCCAGCGTTTCAGTTGCCAGACCCAGGCCAGCACTTCCGCCACGGCGGCATACAGTTGACCGGGAATTTGTTGGCCGATTTCTGCGTGTCGATACAGCGCGCGCGCCAGCGGCGGCGCTTCAAGAGTCGGGACGTTATTTTCAGCGGCGATTTCACGAATGTGTAACGCCACCAGCCCCGCGCCTTTAGCAACGACTTTCGGCGCGCTCATTTTGTTTTCGTCATACTGCAATGCCACTGAGTAGTGAGTTGGGTTATTAACAATGACGTCCGCTTTCGGCACATCGGCCATCATCCGACGCCGCGCGGCAGCACGCTGCATCTGACGAATTCGCCCTTTGACATGCGGATCGCCTTCGCTTTGTTTGAACTCATCACGAATATCCTGCCGTGACATACGCAGCTTTTTCAGGTGGCTGAAAATTTGAAAAAAGACGTCAAATCCCACCATCGGAATGACACCAAGCACCACTAAAAGTGCACACAACCCCACAACATCCATCGCGTTAGCCATTGCGGTAATGGATGACTGCGCCATTAAGCGCATCATCTGCGGCCAGTGATGCCAGAGATAAAAGCCAGTAACGCAGCCAACCAGTGTAGATTTCAGGATAGCTTTCAGCAGCTCCGCGCCAGTTTGCGCCGAGAAAATACGTTTAATGCCCGGTAGTGGGTTGAGTTTGGAAAACTTCGGTTGCAATGATTTACCACTAAATACCAGCCCCCCCAGCATGACCGGCGAAATGAGCGCCACCAGTACCACACCGCTAATCAGCGGCAACAGTGCAAGCATGGCTTCTCTGATCAGCAAAATAATCTGTCCGAGAATGAGGTTGGGGTCATTGATGATGCTGTGATCAAAATGCAGCCCGGCGGAGAGCATCCCCGACAACCGCCGTGCCAGAGACGCGCCACCAAACCAAATAACACACACGCCCACCAGTAAAATGAGCAGTGAGGTCAGCTCACGGGAGCGCGGGATCTGCCCCTCTTCCCGCGCTTTTTCAAGTCGGTGAGGTGTGGGAGCTTCTGTTTTGTCGTCGCTCTCGTCAGACACGTCGCCAATCCTGGAAATGGTAATAAGCGTGAATAATGCCAGAGCGGAAAGCATTCAATGCCTGGAATAAGTGGCAAAACAGGTGGGCTTTAGGGCTTTTACCGCAGTACATCAGACAGGGCGCACGTTTGTCGGATGTGGCGTAAACGCCTTATCCGACCGCCTGATATGACGCGGTCACGTCACATCAGGCAATACAAATCAAAACCCAAGACTATCCAACAAATCGTCCACCTGATCCTGACTGGCAACCACACCGGCTTTGCTGGTATCGACCTGTGGTCCGTTAAGCAAACTCTGGTTTTCACGTTTCGGACGCGCATCCTGTTCCGGGATATTTTCCAGCAGCACCATCAACAGCTGGCGTTCAATTTCCTGAATCACATCCATCATCCGTTTAATCACCTGCCCGGTGAGATCCTGAAAATCCTGCGCCATCATAATTTCCAGTAACTGCGCGTTTGTGAAGCTGGTATGAGCGGGCACATCCGCCAGAAATTGCCGCGTATCTGTCACCAGTTCACGGGCGTCGGCAAGGTCAATCGGATCGGCGAACCAGTCATCCCAGCGTTGGGTTAATGCTTTTGCCGATTCCTCCATTTCATCCTGATGCGGTTGCGACGCCTCAACGCTATTCAGCGCCCGCTCTGCGGCCTGCGCAGTCATCTGCACAACGTAGAACAAGCGATCGCGGGCATCAGGGATAGCTTCCGCAGCTTCGGCTATCGCCTGATCCAGTCCCAGCTCTCGCAGGCTGTCACGCAGCATACGCGTCAGGCTGCCGATGCGCGCGATGATATCGCCGGCAGCATGTTCATCAGCAGGTTTGATTGATGGTTGCATCATAGTCGCATCCTCACATGCCCAGTTTCTCAAAGATTTTGTTGAGTTTTTCCTCCAGCGTCGCGGCGGTAAATGGCTTAACCACATAGCCACTGGCCCCCGCTTGTGCTGCCGCGATAATGTTCTCTTTCTTCGCCTCAGCGGTCACCATCAGCACTGGCAACGCCGACATCGCACCATCAGCACGAATGGTTTTCAGCAACTCCAGACCATCCATATTCGGCATATTCCAGTCGGAAATCACAAAGCCATAACCGCCCGCCTGTAACTTGTTGAGAGCATCAGCGCCATCTTCCGCTTCCTCAACATTGTTGAAACCCAGCTCTTTCAGCAGGTTACGCACAATGCGTCGCATGGTGGAAAAGTCATCCACAACCAAAAATTTAAGTTCTTTATCCGCCATTTCACACTCCTGATTTAAATACGTATCGCCTGTCCGACACTGATTTTCGCCAGCATTTGCTGGCTTACCTGGCTAAGATCGACCACTTCGCAGACGCCCCCCAGATTGATGGCCTCGCGCGGCATACCGAACACCACACAGCTTGCTTCGTTTTGCGCAAGGGTCCATGCCCCCGCCTGACGCATCGCCAACATTCCCGCCGCACCGTCGTTGCCCATACCGGTGAGGATCACTCCAACCGCGTTGCGCCCCGCCTGTCTGGCGACAGAATGAAACAACACATCCACCGACGGTCGATGGCGGTTAACCGCCGGGCCATCGTGAATTTTGATTTGATAGTTCGCGCCGCTGCGCGCCAGTTCCATATGTCGATCGCCCGGTGCGATATAGGCATGTCCCGGCAAAACACGTTCTCCGTCTTCGGCCTCTTTAACACCGATTTGACACAGCTTATTCAGGCGGTCGGCAAAAGAACGGGTAAAGCCAGGCGGCATATGCTGGGTGATTAACAGTGCCGGGCTGGAAAGCGGCAGCGGCTGCAATACGTGCCGAATTGCCTCGGTGCCCCCCGTTGAAGCACCAATCGCAATCAGTTTTTCTGAACTCAACAACGGCCCCGCTTTCAGCGTTGCCGGAGCCGATAATGGTTTATGCGCCGCGAGGCTCGCCCTCGACGCCGTACGCACCTTTTCAGCGATCATTTCGCTGTACGCCAGCATCCCTTCTCGAATACCCAGTTGCGGTTTAGTGACAAAATCAATCGCCCCCAACTCCAGCGCACGCAGCGTCACTTCAGAACCTTTGCCGGTCAGAGAAGAAACCATCACAACGGGCATTGGACGCAAACGCATTAATTTTTCGAGGAAATCCAGTCCATCCATCCGTGGCATTTCAACATCCAGCGTCAGCACATCGGGGTTGAATTTCTTAATCAAATCTCGCGCGACCAGCGGATCGGGCGCCGTTGCCACCATTTCCATATCGCTATGGCTGTTGATGATTTCCGTCATGATCTGGCGCATCAGTGCCGAATCATCGACAGACAACACCCTGATTTTGCTCATGGTTAATCCTTACTTAGCGCATACACCGTCTGCCCACGCAGCGTGAAGCTGCGCTCAAGGTGGCTGAAATTTTCAGAGTGCCCCGCAAACAGCAATCCGTCAGGTTTAAGTAGTGGCACGAAGCGGCGCAAAATCTCCTGTTGGGTCGTTTGATCAAAGTAGATCATGACGTTACGGCAGAAGATCGCATCAAACGGCCCCGGTACGGTGTACTGTTTCGCCAACAAATTCAGCGGGGAAAAATCGACATAGCTCGCCAGTTCCTGGCGCACGCGTACCAGCCCTTCATGCGGCCCCGTGCCGCGCATGAAGTAACGCTGGAGTTGTTGTGGCGTCAGGTTTTTCAGCTCTTCATGGCGATAAATGCCGCTTCTGGCTTTTTCCAGCACTTCGGTGTCGATATCACTGGCGAACACTTTCCAGCGTCCAGGCGCGGTGCCTAATGTGTCCGCCAGCGTCATGGCAATGCTGTACGGCTCTTCACCAGTCGACGCCGCCGCGCTCCATACACGATATTCCCCAGAACGACGGCGAGCGTGAGCCGCGAGCAGTGGGAAATGATGCCCTTCACGGAAAAATGCCGTCAGGTTGGTAGTCAGCGAGTTAATAAATGCCTGCCACTCGCCGCTAAGCTGATTAGATTCCAGCATGTTCAGATAATGACCAAAATCGGCCAGTCCCAGCGAGCGCAAACGGCGTATCAACCGGTTGTAGACCATGTCACGCTTGTGGTCGGCCAGAACAATCCCCGCACGTTGATAGATCAATTGACTTATCCGCCGAAAATGAACGTCGGAAAGCGCAAGGCGCTCGCTCATCTGTAACAATAAAGACGTTTGCCCACAGGGCTGAGATGATGTCATAGCGCCTTCTCAATCACTTCAGGAAACCACTGGCACAGCCTGTAACTGCACCGATTGTGTTGTAATAGCGCCACCAGAAACGATAAGCGCGACGTTCTGTTGCATCATCAGCCTCATCTGGCGGCAATGGCGCTTGAGTAAATACCCATCAAAATGTTTCCCAGTTTGGCTCTTGTTCAGCGATACGCCGCCGCGACTGCGCAGGTGATTGCTCACTGGCAGGCTGGGATTTTAGTGGTGGTTTGTGGTTTAGCTGACTGGCTGCCAGACGAAATGCGGATACTGCCTGCGTTAAACGACCGGCCTGCTCTTCCAGTGCGGCAGCAGCGGCGGCTGACTCCTGCACCAACGAGGCATTCTGTTGAGTGACGCGATCCATTTCCGACACGGCCAGCGCAACTTGATCAATGCCACGGCTCTGCTCATCGGAGGCTGAAGCAATTTCCCCCATAATGTCGGTGACGCGCGTAACCGCATTAACGATATTCGTCATCGTTTCCCCGGCGCTTTCGACCAGCACAGAACCGGTATCAACGCGGGAAACTGAGTCTTCTATCAGAGCTTTGATCTCTTTTGCTGCCTGGGCGCTGCGACTGGCAAGATTACGCACTTCACCCGCCACCACAGCAAAACCACGCCCCTGTTCCCCGGCACGCGCGGCTTCAACAGCGGCATTCAGTGCGAGGATATTGGTCTGGAAGGCAATGCCGTCGATTACGCTAATAATGTCGGCGATTTTCTTCGAACTGTCGGCGATTTCATGCATGGTTTTCACCACGCCATCCACCACTTTGCCGCCGTGCAGCGCGGTGTCGGAGGCACTTTGTGCCAGTTGCGAGGCCTGACGGGCGTTATCGGCGTTCTGTTTCACCGTCGCGGTGAGCTGTTCCATGCTGGCGGCAGTTTCTTCCAGCGCGGATGCCTGCTGTTCAGTGCGTGATGAAAGATCGGTATTGCCCGCTGCAATTTCACGTGTACCGGCATAGATGGCGTCCGACCCCTGGCGCACATGGGTGACTGTGTCGGTCAAAGAACGCTGCATATGCGAAACGCTCTGCGCCAGTTCGCCCATTTCACTGCGCCCATCAATGATGAGGCTATTCGCCAGGTTACCACCGGCAATTTCGCGAATGTGAGCAATGATTTTCGCCAGCGGGGTAAGCAACATACGGCGGATGCCGTACCACGCCACCAGCAAAATCAATACCACCACCAGCGCGATAACCGCCAGTTGCCACTGGGAAAAGCGGTAATCTTCCGCATTGTTAGTGACGATATCGCGGTAAAGTTTTTCACTACTGAGGGCGTACTGAGCAAACGCTTCGCCCATCGCATTTTGCATTCCCTGAGTTGGTTGAGCGAAATAGGCGCCAGTATTGCCATAATCAAGATAATCAATCAGTTCAGTTAACGCTGTGTGATAGTTTTTGTATTTTTCATCAATATTACGACTGGTGGCGACCATTTCAGGTAACGGTGCCATGCTTTTGAATTTTTTAAAATGAGTCGCTGCCTGGGCCAATGTTTTCCTGGCGCTATCAAGCAATTCAACTTTGGCGTTACTTTGTTGATTGGATGAATCCATCATCATCCGCACCGCCGAACGGCTCAAATTAATGCGCGTTTGTAGCATTAAATCCCAGGTTGAGGTTAGCTCACTCTGTTGTTCCCGTAGTTCATTGGAAACGACAAAGCTTTTCTGGCTATGGTGAAGCGAAGAAAAAAACAAACTGCCGGAAATTAGCTGTAACAGTGCGAATACCCCCAGCACCATTACCAACAGCGTGACTACGCGGATACGGTTAATCATAAGGCACCTTCCTGAAAACAAGTTGATCTCGTTATCGGCAAGGAAGGGGGAAACTTTATTGCTGATGCCACCCGCCGCGAAATTGAAATAAAAAACCCGATGCGCAGATCATCGGGTTCATTTCAATTGAGGAAATCAGGAGAATTACGCCACTTCTGACGCCGCGCTATCTAACAGCGCCATCTCTTCGCTATTCAGCAGTTTTTCGATGTTCACCAGAATCAACATACGGTCGCCCAGTGCGCCCAATCCAGTGAGATATTCTGTTGAAAGCGTCACGGCAAATTCCGGTGCCGGACGAATTTGCTCCGCCGTCAATGAAAGCACGTCTGAAACGCCGTCAACCACGATGCCGACCACCCGTTGTCCGAGATTCAGTACGATAACTACCGTGTTGTCGTTATAGTCCACATCCACCTGGCTGAACTTAATTCGTAAGTCAACAATCGGCACAATAACGCCGCGCAGATTCGTGACGCCTTTGATAAACGCTGGCGTGTTTGCAATCCGTGTTACCTGATCGTAGCCACGGATCTCCTGCACTTTCAGAATATCAATACCGTACTCTTCATCACCAAGGGTAAATACCAGAAATTCCTGGCCTGACGGCTCGCTGGCCAGCTTTGTTACATTCGTCATACCGGTCATATTGTTACCTTTTTACTCATTCAGGCGGCGGTGTTCGCCATACGTTGTTCGCGGTTTATCGTCTGCAAGGCAGAAACATCAACAATCAGTGCCACGCTGCCGTCGCCGAGAATCGTTGCGGCGGATATTCCCGGGATTTTGCGATAGTTACTTTCCAGGTTTTTCACTACTACCTGGTGTTGACCAATTAATTGATCCACCAGCAAAGCGTAGCGGCGACCGCCACTTTGCAGGATCACCACAATTCCCTGAGTCGCTTCAGTTTTCGCGCCCGTGACGTTGAACACTTTCCACAGTTCGACGATAGGCAGATATTCACCACGTACTTCCAGTACCCGCTCGCCGCCCGCCAGTGGATGCAGATCGGCTTCATGGGGTTGCAGTGATTCCATGACGGCATTCAGCGGCAGAATGAAAACTTCATCTGCAACACGTACAGACATGCCATCGAGGATCGCCAGCGTCAGCGGCAGTAAAATGCGGATCGTAGTTCCTGCGCCCGGCGTCGATTTGATTTCGACATGACCGCCCATCTCCTGGATATTACGTTTGACGACATCCATACCAACGCCGCGTCCGGAGACATCGGTAACCTGCTCTGCTGTAGAAAAACCAGGAGCAAATATCAGCATTGCCACTTCGTCATCCGTCATGTTGTCGCTGACGGTCAGACCTTGTGAAACAGCTTTTGCCAGAATCCGTTCACGGTTTAGCCCCGCGCCATCGTCGGTCACTTCGATGCAGATGTTGCCACCCTGATGTTCAGCAGACAGAACCAAATTTCCGACGCGGTTTTTACCTGCGGCGAGGCGTTTTTCAGGCAATTCAATACCGTGGTCGAGACTGTTGCGTACCAGATGGGTCAGCGGGTCAATAATGCGTTCTATCAGGCTCTTGTCGAGTTCAGTGGAACTGCCCACCAGCGTCAGTTCTACCTGTTTGCCGAGTTTTCCCGCCAGGTCACGTACCAGCCGGGGATAGCGACTAAAGACATATTCCATCGGCATCATGCGGATCGACATCACCGATTCCTGCAAATCACGGGCGTTACGTTGTAACTGCCCCATGCTGGTAATCAAATCACCATGATTAACCGGGTCCAGTTCGCTCGAACGCTGAGCCAGCATCGACTGGGTGATGACCAGTTCGCCGACAAGGTTAATCAGTTGATCAACCTTCTCTACAGCCACACGGATACTGGTGGATTCGCTGCCGCGCGGCGGTTTTTCCCGTTCTGTCCGTACAACTGGCGCTTCTGCGGCGGCAAGTTTAAGCACCGGTGGCGCAGATACTTTCGCCGTAGACTCAACGCTTTCAAAGGCAATCTGATCGGCCTCAATGACAAAACAAAGCACCGCAGTAATGTCGTCTTCCGCAATATCTCCCGCTAATGTCGCCGATAACGAATCGGCTCCTTTCACCACGTCAGTCAACGTTGTCAGATGTCCCAGCTCTTCTTCCAGCAGATCGATTTCTCCCGCTTTCAGGCGCGAAAGGATAATTCGTCGCGGCGATTGGCGGCTATTCTGACCATCTTGCGGTTCATTTTTGGCAACCACACTTAATCGGGTCACTGCGGATACCGTTTCGCCTTTCGCTTCTAATGCCAGTTGACGCAAGGCCTGGCAGATATAATCGAAGCTGGCGGTATCTGGCTCTTGTGACTGTTTATAAGCGTCGAGCTGTTCTTGCATGATGTCCTTCGTTTCCAAAAACAGATTGATAATGTCGGTATTAAGCTGCATCTCACCACGTCTGGCTTCATCGAGCAGATTTTCCATCAGATGCGTGGTTTCCTGTAACACAGTAAAACCAAAGGTTCCTGCCCCTCCTTTGATGGAATGGGCTGCACGAAAGATGGCATTCAACTGTTCGGCATCTGGCGCTTCTGGCTGCAAATTAAGCAGATGCTGCTCCATATCGGCTAACAGTTCGTCCGCCTCATCAAAAAATGTCTGATAAAAATCGCTTATATCCATGCTCACGCAGTCACCTCGGTTCGGCTGATGGCATTGTAGGAACACTGACCTGCGGTGCGCTCCCTGTTTTTTCCAGAACACTTACCGGCTCATTCTGGCTTTCAGCGTTTTCATGCAAAATAGCTTGTTCTGCTTGTCTGTTCAGAACCAGCAGGCTGATTCGACGGTTGACGGCATCATCAGGTCCACGATCGCTCAAACGCATGGTGGCTGCCATGCCGACAACGCGCAGAATTTTGCCATCAGCCAGACCGCCCACCATTAGCTCACGGCGCGACGCATTGGCGCGTTCGGCAGAAAGCTCCCAGTTGCTATAGCCTTGCTCACCATTGGCGTAAGGGAAATCATCGGTATGACCGGAGAGACTGATACGGTTAGGAATACCGTTCAGCACAGGCGCAATACTCCGCAGAATGTCACGCATATAGGGTTCGACGTCAGCACTGCCGGTTTTAAACATCGGGCGATTCTGGCTGTCGATAATCTGAATGCGTAAACCTTCCTGCACCAGATCGATTTTGAGATGTGGACGCAGCGCCCGTAGTTTCGGGTCTGATTCAATAAGCTGGTCGAGATCGCCCCGCAATTTCCGCAGCCGACTTTGCTCCATGCGTTTTTTCAGTTCTTCAATGTCCGGTTGCTTATTCACTTCTCCCTGGCTTTGGGTGTAATCATCACCCCCGCCAGGAATTGGGCTTTCACTATTAGAAATGCGATCACCGCCCGTTACTGCCGTCGCCAGCGGCGTGCGGAAATATTCCGCAATCTGAATCAGCTCTTTTGGGCTGGAGATGGAGATCAGCCACATCACCAGAAAAAAAGCCATCATCGCAGTCATAAAGTCAGCATAAGCAATCTTCCACGATCCATGCGCCGAGCCGTGACTTTTCGCTTTGCGTCGCTTGACGACAATAATTGGATGCGCGTGATTCTTCATGCTTCCTCGGTTGTCGTCTGCTGTTGCGGATTTTTCACTGCACGAACGTGCTCTTCCAGTTCGACGAACGACGGGCGCTCGCTGGAGTAGAGCGTTTTGCGACCAAATTCAACCGCAATTGGCGGTGCATAACCGTTGAGATTAGAAAGCAGTATGACTTTGACGCACTGCATCATTTTGCTGGTCTCTGCGCTTTTCTGGCGCAAAACACTTGCCAGCGGGGAAATAAATCCATAAGCCAATAAGATACCGAGGAAAGTCCCCACCATCGCATGAGCAATCAACGCCCCCAGTTCGGCGGCAGGTCGGTCAGCCGAACCGAGCGCGTGAACCACTCCCATCACAGCCGCGACAATACCAAATGCCGGGAGCGAGTCACCGACCAGCGCCAGACTGTTTGCCGGGACTTCCGCCTCGCTTTCGTGAGTCTCGATCTCTTCATCCATCAAAGCTTCGATTTCAAAGGTATTCATGTGACCACTAATAATCAGGCGCAGATAATCGACAATAAAATCAAGCATGACGGCATCAGCCATAATGCGAGGATAACTGGCGAAGATCTCGCTCTCGCGAGGATTTTCAATATCGCGCTCCAACGAAAACATGCCCATCTGGCGTGATTTCGCCATTAGCCGGTAAAGCAGCGCCAGCAGATCCATATACATTGCTTTGGTGTATTTGGAGCGGCGAAACAGTAACGGCAGCGCCTTAAGCGTGCCTTTGATGGCTTTACCGTTGTTGCCGACAATAAACGACCCAATACCTGCACCGGCAATAATCACCAGTTCAGCGGGTTGATAAAGTGCTCCAAGGCTTCCGCCGGTCATCAAATAACCGCCGAAAACTGTACCGAGAACAACCAGGTAACCTAATAAGATAAGCACGACATCATCCTTTCACTGTTGACCATGACAGGATGTTCAGTCGTCAGGCGTTAACTTACGGTCGGGGAAAAAAGCAGCGACAATCAGTTGCCGCTGCTGGAATGTTTCGCCATATCGCGTGAGTTAAACAGCCTGTACTCTCTGTTCATCCAGCAGTTGAGGGATAATATCGGCAGGGTCTTGAGAAAGTTTACGTCTTTTTACCGCTCGTGATGGCGGCTGACATAAGCTGCAGGCAAAGCTGCCAACAGGCTGATGGGCATGGGTGATAAAATTACCGCCGCAGCACTTGCAACTGGAAAGTTGTAGTAAACCACTTTCAACAAATCGCACCAGTGTCCAGGCGCGTGTCAACGCCAGCAGCGGCCCATCTTCGGCTTGTGGACACTGTTCGAGGTATAAACGATAGGCTTTGATTACTGCATCGACGCCGTTACATAACCCTGTTTTCAGCAAAAACTGCCATGCATTACAAAACATCGACGCATGAACATTTTGTTCCCAGGTCATAAACCAGTCGGTGGAGAATGGCAGCATACCTTTCGGCGGCGGACTTCCGCGCAGTTCTTTATAGAGTTTGATCAGGCGTCCGCGACTTAATTGTGTTTCACTTTCCAGCATCTGCAAACGAGCGCCGAGAGTGATCAATTCCATTGCCAGCTGAATATCCCGGGCTTCCTGAACAATGCTTTTTTCGCTCATTATCAGGCCCTTTTTTTACGCAGCACTTCTTCGGGCTGATTAACATCATTCAACAAACGCGTAGAGAGCATGATACCGGTATGAACTTGCTGGAGATCGTCAACGCGGGAATCCTGCGTCAACTGATTAATAGTCTGGTGGCTATCAAAGCGGAAATGACAAATCAGTTGATTGGTTTCTGCCAGTTTAACCATTTGCGGAAGCGTCAGCGTCGCTAACGTTGTTGCCATTTCTTCATTAATACCGAGACGAAACATGGCGGACGCTTTGTCCTGAACGATCAGACGTTGTGCAAGAAGTAAATATGACAAATTGATGTCATAAATATGTTTCAGCAACTCGGAGGTATGCATTATTCCCATCCAGAATAACTAACTTTATTTTTATGCGGTATCACCGCACCCCGTGATGTCGCCGGGAAATCCCGGTAAAAAGTAAATAACCATGGAATAGTTGCGATCAACGAAAAAACACAAGCATCGTAAGCGATGAAACAATCCCTTACAGAGAATAGTGTTTTTTACACTTAACTAAGATTTTTCCTAATTCGACGCAACTGTACTCGTCACCACTCACACATACAACGGAGCGACGCTGCGATTTTCGATAATGTGTGACTCAGATCACACAAAACACTCAATTACTTAACATTAATGTATAAGTCATACTTTTGTTTTGATGATATTTCATTCTGTTAAAAAGTTTTTCAGCGCCTCTGGCTTCAAAAATGAAGTAGAGGCATAAATTTATTATGTTGCGCACTGTTAATATAAATCACCGTAAATAACCATCTGTTATGTATGAAATAAATTTATTTACCCTCTATAACTTATTTTCAAACAGAGAGTTACATAACATGACCCAGTTCAAGTGAAAATAAAGCCGAGACCCCCTTAAATGTTATATAAATGTTTTTCAAACATTAACCATTTGTTTTATAAGGAAAATAGATAATTTTACTTCTTACAGCCATACTGGCGATCGAATAATAACATTGCGGCACTAATTAATTATTCTTACTAGTAACCAGCCTAATATTTACCTTTTTGACTGAGTTGTTATTGCATCAATGCCTCATTCAGAGTAAAGCTGTAATAACACCTGAAGTTCACAGAATAAGGAGCAGGTTATGAGCTATACCAATGTTCTTGTTGCTGTAGCTGTCTCGCCAGAAAGCCAGCAACTGTTGACAAAAGCGGTCTCTATCGCCCGTCCGGTTAATGGGCGCATAAGTTTGATCACTCTCGCTTCCGACCCGGAAATCTTCAATCAATTAGCCGCACCGATGCTTGAAGATTTACGCAGCGTGATGCATGAAGAAACACAAAACTTTCTTGATAAATTAATAAAGGATGCGGGATATCCGGTAGAAGAGACATTTATTGCTTACGGTGAGTTAAGCGAACATATTCTGGCAGTGTGCCGTAAGCATAAATTCGATTTGGTGATTTGCGGCAATCATAACCACAGTTTCTTTTCGCGAGCATCCTGCTCAGCGAAAAGTGTGATTGCCTCAAGCGAGGTCGATGTACTACTGGTTCCGCTTAAGGGAGATTAACTGCCATTACGCCATTTTCGGAAAGGTAGCAACTTTATCGCGCTGCTGACTTTCCGCGCTTCGCGGAACTATCTGCTTTAGGTCGCGAATAAAATACTCCTGCCAGTGATTAATGTCGTTTTTCACAATAACTTCCAGCATTTCTGCATGGCGGGAAATACGTTCCGCCAGCGACATCGTCAACGCCCGATTGAGCGCCGCCGCAACTTCATCACGATCGTAGGGGTTTACAATTAACGCCGACGTCAGTTCGTTTGCCGCTCCGGCAAATTGCGAAAGTACCAGTACGCCCGGATTGGCAGGATCCTGTGCGGCAACATACTCTTTCGCGACCAGGTTCATTCCGTCGCGCAGCGGCGTCACTAATCCAACATCAGAATAGCGGAAGATTTTCATCAGTAATTTACGATCAAAATGCTGATTCAGATAATAAAGCGGCGTCCAGCCTAATTGACCATATTTGCCGTTAATTCTCCCGGCTTCATTTTCCAACTGATGACGAATATCCTGATACGCTTGCACATCACCACGCGACGTTGGCGCAATCTGGGTATAGCGAATTTTACCGTGATGTTGCGGATAGTTTTCCAGCAACGCTTCATAGGCGAGAAAACGCTCCGGCAAACCTTTGGAATAATCCAGTCGTTCGACAGAAAAGATATTTTGTACGTTTTTCAGTTCCGCTTTTAGTTGCGCCAGTTTTGCCGGCAATGGTCCGGCAGCCTGTTTGGCTATCTCATCTGGTTCAATGCCAATGGGGTAAACTTCGGTTCGAAACGCTTTGCCCCAGGCCGTATGGATTTTTGAGCTACGCGTCGTAACGCGGGTCAGGTTAGAAAGGCAATCCAGGAACGCCAGGCGATCGTTCTCTGTCTGGAAACCCAGCAAATCATAATCACAAAGCTGTTCAAGCAAGGTGTCATACGTCGGCAGCGCATTGAATATTTCCGGCGTCGGGAAAGGAATATGCAGGAAGAAACCAATGCGATTATTCACCCCTTGTTTGCGTAATTCATGCGCAAATGGCAACAGGTGATAATCGTGAACCCAGATAATGTCATCGTCTTCTAGCAGCGGCAGTAATTTATCTGCCAGCAACGCATTTACGCGTAGATAGCCGTCCCAGGCAGGACGCTGAAATTGCACCAGATCGAGTCGATAATGAAATGCAGGCCAGAGAACGGCATTGGAGAATTGGTTGTAGTATTCGTCGAGATCCTTTTCACTGAGGTTAAAAGAGGCCCAGGTAATATTTCCTTTTTTCACCTTTTTTAGCGGCTGATCCTCATTCCCCGTTTCGCCACTCCAGCCAAACCACAGTCCACCTGCAGCTTTCAGTGCACCCAGTATGCCGACAGCAAGGCCACCGGCACTGGCGGCGTGCTCGTCTGGTGGTGCAATCCGGTTAGATACTACGACTAAACGACTCATAGTCATCACTCCTGTTATTTTCTCTTTTTTGTTGTTGTAATGCGTTGGTTATCATTTCAAGCCAGCTCCAGACATCCGGCACGCCCGCCAGCCGCCATGATGCCTGAGTCGCTCCGGTGCCAATTTTCACTGACATTCCACCCAGTCGGTTAACGACCGCGAAGCCAGATTCATCGGTTAAATCATCGCCCAGAAAAACGGGCTTACGGCCGATAAAGGGAGCTTCCTGCATAAAGGCAGCAATCGCCTCCCCTTTACTGGTGTTTCCTGGTTTAATCTCGACGACACACTTTCCCTGCTGTAATGCCATTTGCGGCCAAATCTGGGTAATGCGTTGCGCTAATGTCAATAAGGCGTCTTCGTGCTGCGGCGCCTGACGATAGTGCAGCGCAAACGCCATCCCTTTCGCCTCCAGCTCCGCACCGGGATAGTGGCTGATTGCCGTATGCAGTTGAACACTAATATCGCGGGCAATCGCATCCGGCAGATGAACGATATGCGTTTTACCATTGATGTCACGGCGCTCCGCCCCATGCACACCCGCTAACGGGAAGCGATAAGGTTTTGCCAGTGCGTCAAGCTCGACCATTGAGCGCCCTGATATCAATGCCAATGCACCATCACTTGCGGCTGCCAGTAGCTGAAGTCCTTGCAGAATATTGTCAGGCACGACGACCTGATCGGGATGCGGTTTAATTTCCGCCAGCGTTCCATCGAGATCAAAAAACCAGGCATATTTCGCGGATAGTTCAGGGGGTTCGGTTAACGGTTCTGTCACCCGGTACTCCTCCTTATCTTTTTATAGTTCGCGCAGAACGCGCTTTACAGACATGTAAGTATAGACAGTGTGACGTAGCTCGCCATTTGCAAAAAAGAACAGCCAGCCGTTGTGGCGGCTGGCTGTGGAGGAAAAAAGGACTAAATTTTTGCGGAAAAAAGCATCAAACAGTGCGTTTCGCTTTTTGCTTGTAACGGTCGAAGATCACCGCTGCCAGCAGGATTAAGCCACGAACAACGTACTGCGCGAAAGGAGAAATATTGAGCAGGTTCATAGCATTTTCTACAGTACCTAAAATTAAGATACCCGCCACCACATATGAGATTTTTCCGATGCCACCTTTCAGAGAAACGCCACCTAAAACGCAGGCTGAGATAACAATCAACTCATAGCCAATCGAGGTCATCGGCTGACCGCTGGTCATGCGCGAAGCCAGAACAATCCCGGCAATCGCCGATACCAGACCAGAGAGAACAAAGATAATGATTTTGGTGCGGACAACCGGTACACCTGCCAGACGCGCGGCCTCTTCGTTACCACCAATCGCCAGCGTATTACGACCAAAGGTAGTTTTGTTCAGCAGCAAGCCAAAGATTATCAGGCAAGCGACAGTGAGCCAGATTGGCGCAGGCAGGCCGAACCAGTTGGCATAACCGAGAGCAAAGAAACTTTCATCTTCGATACCGACCGCTTTACCGTCGGAGATAATATACGCCAGACCACGGACAATCTGCATCGTCGCCAGCGTGGTAATCAAAGCGTTAATTTTAAGTTTGGCGATAACAAAACCATTCACCAGACCGCAGAGGACGCCCAGCAGCAAACCTGCCGCCACGCCTATCCACAGGCTTTCGGTCAGATTGATAACCACCGCCGTAGTAACACCTGCACAGGCAATTACCGAAGCAACAGAAAGGTCAAAGTCACCCGACGCGAGACAGAACAACATGCCGCACGCCACCATCCCCGACATGGAGATTGCCAGCCCCAGCCCTTTCATATTAATGAAGGTGGCAAAATTCGGGACAAAAATGGCACAGGCGATAAACAGCACCGCAAACACCACCAGCATACCGTACTGATCCCAGATACGCCCGAAGCTGAATGACGACTTAGATGCACCAGAACCCGATGTAGAAACAGAAGACATCATACTCTCCTTACTCAGGCAACTGCCTGGCTGACTTTAGGCATAGCAAGGCTTAGTGCCTGACGCTCATCTGCCTGCTCGTGTAGCAATTCACCCGCGATTTCACCTTCACGCATGACGATAATACGGTCGGCAACGCCGAGGACTTCGGGCAGATCGCTGGAGGCAAACAGCACCGCCACGCCCTGCGCCGCCAGCGCATAAATCACGTTATATATTTCGTGCTTGGCTCCCACATCAATACCGCGCGTAGGTTCATCCAGCAAAATGACCTTCATCTCTTCCGATAACCAACGCCCCAGAATGGCTTTCTGCTGATTACCACCGGAGAGATTCATGATTAATTGCTCCGCTCCCGGCGTTTTGATATTGAGCGAACGAATATGGTGATCAGCATTATTCGCTTCCCAGCCGTTATTGATCACACAACCACCAAGCACATGTTTGCGACGGGCACTGATGTTGATATTGTCACGAACGGAATGCACCGGAATAATACCTTCCGCTTTGCGATCTTCCGGACAGAGCATCATGCCAGCGGCAATGGCGTGACCCGGCTTGCGAATATCAATCGGCTTTTGGTCGATATAAACCTGACCGGCGGTGATTTGCGTACCACCAAACATGCCTTTCATTAATTCGCTGCGTCCAGCCCCCACCAGACCAAACAGACCAACAATTTCACCACTGCGAACGGTCAGGCTTATTGGCGTACGCACGCCTGGCGCCTTAACTGCATCCAGGCGCAATCGCTCCTCACCATAACTACGCGGTTGCCAGCCGTAGATATCGCCGATATCGCGACCGACCATCGCCTGTACCAGAACGTCGTGGTTAATCTGCTGCATATCGGTGAAAGTTTTGACGTAACGTCCATCTTTAAAGACGGTGATGGCATCGCTGAGAGCAAATATTTCTTCCATACGGTGAGAAACGTATAGGATCACCCGCCCCTCTTTTCGTAGCTCACGAATAACGCGGAAAAGATTGTCGATTTCACGGGCAGACAGGGAGCTGGTTGGCTCATCAAAGGCGATAATTTTGGCGTTACGCGCCAGAGCTTTGGCAATTTCAACCATCTGCCACTGACCAATGGAGAGATATTTCAGCGGCGTAGCCGGGTCAATATCCATACCCAGATGTTTGAGTTGTAAACCTGCTTCATAATTCAGCAGTGAACGATTTACAATGCCGCCTTTATGGGGAAGCTGGCCGAGATAAATATTTTCCGCGACGGTCATTTCCGGCACGAGATGCAGTTCCTGGTAAATAATCGCCACGCCCGCGTTAAGCGCAGTGGTCGTGTCGGAAAAGGACATTTCTTGTCCATTAATCACTACAGAACCCGTGGTTGGCGCATAGTTTCCGCTAAGGATTTTTAAGAGTGTTGATTTTCCTGCGCCATTTTCACCCATCAACGCATGAACCTGACCGGCATAGCAGTCAAAACTAATATCCGTCAACGCCTTAACGCCGGGGAAAGTTTTACCAATGCCGCGAAATGAGAGATACGGGGTAGACTGTTGCATAACGTCTCCGTGAATCACTGGTCTTTCACACCCCCTCTGCACAATAAAGGCAGAGGGGAATTTTTACGGCAGATTACTTACCGCCTAAACCTTTTTTCTCCAGTTCTTCTTTAAAGTTGTCGCGCGTAATCAGAACTACATCGGTAACTTCAGTGAATTTTGGTGGTTCTACGTCTTTCGCTACCCAGTTGTAGAGCATTTCGCTGGATTTATAGCCATGTACGTCCGGACTTGGCAGGAGTGAACCGTAGAAACCGGTAGCCTGCGCTTTGGACAGCTCGCTCACCGCATCCACCCCATTGATACCGATACCAATGATGTCCGCCGCTTTAAAGCCCTGACCTTCCGTTGCACGTACACCGCCCAGCACGGTGCTGTCGTTCATCCCGACAATCAACCAGTGTTTAACTTCAGGATGCTGAACCAGCATGGAGTTGGCGGCGT
The DNA here is from genome assembly GCF_002965765.1 of Escherichia sp. MOD1-EC6819. Lineage (NCBI taxonomy): Bacteria > Pseudomonadati > Pseudomonadota > Gammaproteobacteria > Enterobacterales > Enterobacteriaceae > Escherichia > Escherichia sp. MOD1-EC6819. The sequence continues at coordinate 239,842 of NZ_PTRG01000004.1, forward strand.
CAAATGCCCCAGGGATGTCGTTAGATTTGGTGGGAACCTGATATATTTGTTTTTCCGGGAATCCGGCGGCTTTCAGCGCGTCCATAGACCCCGTGGTACGGCGACGAGCGGTATCCAGTTCGTTGGCAGTAATCGCCATTACGGCACTTTCTTTTACGTCCCAACCACGTTTTTGCATCTCTTTATACAGTTCCTGACCCTGACGCTCACCAATTTTGGTCGCCGCCATCATCACCAGCGGCACGGTATCCATCGGCTTACCCTTGGCATTTACAAACTGGTCATCCACGGCAATCACTTTCATACCATAGCCACGTGCTTTCGCCACAATTGCGGAACCCAGTTTCGGGTCTGGCGTACAAATGACAAACCCTTTCGCACCGCTGGCAGCCAGACTGTCGATGGCGTTCAGCGTCTTTTCGCCATCCGGCACGGCAATCTTAATAACGTCAAACCCTAAATCTTTCCCGGCTTTATCGGCAAACTTCCATTCGGTCTGGAACCACGGCTCTTCTGGTTGCTTTACCAGGAAACCGAGTTTCAGGTTTTCCGCCATAGCGGATTGTGACATAACGGCAGCCAGACCAATGGCTGCAAGAGCTTTAGTAAATTTGTGCATGGTTATCTCCAGCTTTAGCGTCATTTTGTGTAGGGCAAAAACTAAGAACTTTTGTTAATTCAATCGGAAAACAAAGCATTACCTTTAGCGAAAAGATAATTGACTGTGTTGGCATAGTTTTAGCGAGAAATTAATTCTCCATAGGAGAGCAATATCACATAGCAGAATTACAGTGAGAACGTGCATAAATTCAGCGAGAAATGACATACTGGAAACGTTAATTGTCTGACAAATCAAAAAGGCATTAGCAGAATAATCCATGACATTAGCCTGGAAATCCTTGTGGTATGCGTTGAGAGGCTGGGAGTGACTTTTTTTAATCTAATTATTACCGGGTAAGAGGTTGTTCATTTACGCTGAATAGTGAAGGAGGATGAAGTCTCTAATCCTTGCAACAATCAATTTCCACATTAATTATCACCACCATTATTAATTAAGGGTAACGCTATAATGAGAGCATCATCGCATAACTAAAAAAATATCTTAAAATATCAAAACATCATCATGTTATTAATAATTTATTTCAATATCAATGAGATATACCAACACAGCGCATTAGGAATTATTGCAAACTAATTGTTCTCATCAATGAAATGTAAAAAAATATAAATCTGGTGATTTAAGGATTTTCTTATATCCGTTCAGACGTTATGCTTATTTCAGATCATCGTCAGAATTGACTCCACGATCACATTTTGGACATGCAGAAAGGAATTATTCTGCAATCAGTAATTACGGTGTTTTGATTCATCTTGCACCTCACGTCTTCTGGATATAAGGATATTAGGTATGGCAACCACTGGAATGCTTCTCAAACTCAACACCCAAATGAACCGCGAGTTTTATGCATCCAATCTCTACCTTCACCTGAGCAAATGGTGTTCTGAACAAAGTCTGAATGGCACCGCTACTTTCCTTCGCGCCCAGGCACAGAGTAACGTGACGCAAATGATGCGCATGTTTAACTTTATGAAAAGTATCGGAGCAACTCCCATCGTTAAAGCTATCGATGTACCAGGAGAAAAGCTTAACTCCCTGGAAGAACTCTTCCAAAAGACGATGGAAGAATATGAGCAGCGTTCAAGCAAGCTGTCACAATTAGCCGATGAAGCTAAAGAATTGAATGATGATTCTACCGTCGATTTCCTGCGCGATCTGGAAAAAGAACAGCAGCACGATGGTCTGTTGTTGCAAACCATTCTTGATGAAGTACGCAGCGCGAAACTTGCCGGTATGTGCCCTGTCCAGACCGACCAGCATGTTCTTAATGTCGTGTCGCATCAGATACATTAATCATGTTCGGCGCTTTAAAACATGCGCCGGATACAAATAATTTTGAGAAAGCCGCTGCTTCATACTTTGAAGCAGCGGTTTTTTTAATGGGATTCACCTTGCGGAGTAAATTTCAGTTCAATCAGCGCGATGGCTTTTTGGATAGCGCGCATCGTTACCGGATCGGCTGCGGCGGGATGGTTAGTAAAATCGATATTCTTCAACTGGCTGGACATTTTTTCACGCAACTCAACAGGTGCGATCACATCGAGTACGTCGAGAATTTGTTTGATTACCAACTGGCAAGCGACAACATCAGAGACCAGTTCCTGATCGGCATTCAGCGGCTGGGACATTGTAAACTCCTGATAGCTTTTTGAAAGCCGCTATAGTAGCGGCTTCCCCTCCACAGCGATAGTCACATCCGCCATCACCAGGGCACAAAAAAACCTGCCGAAGCAGGTTTTTTTGTTATCTGAACATATTGCCTGGCGGTACGTCTTTGAACGTCTTGCAATAGTTATCAAACATGCTTTTCAGGATTTTGCGTAGTTTCATCGAGGTACTCCGACCATTTGTTATGCAGGTGTTATCGTCTTTGCGCTTATAATATGACATCCATCACAAAAATCAATCTTTATGTGATATATATCACATAAATACCCCTTTAATGTTATGAAATTGATAACCACAAAGTCCCCATAAAGCGCCTGACTTCTGGGAAAAGCAAGGAATAGCACCGATCCGTCGTCTTTTCTGTCCATAACCTGGTACTGCGCGCGGGTACAATACCAGTTTCTTCTCCCTCTTCAGGCCGTGACATGAAACATCTGATATTTATTTTTTCACTTTTAACATTAGCGGGCTGCACCGTAACTCGTCAGGCTCAATTGAGCGAAGTTAATGTCACGAGCGGTATTGTGCGCCTCGTTTATGATCAGGCATTTTTACAACACGCCCGTACTGACAGCTATCTTAATCAAAGAATAGCGGAACGCGCATGTCAGCACGCAGGATTTACCCGCGCTATTGCGTTTGGGCAACCTGTAAGTAACTGTAGTCTGTTTGCGGGATCGTTATGCCTGAATACGGAATTTACGCTGTCGTATCAGTGCCAAAATTTAATGCCCTCGACTTATCAATAAAGACCTTAATCAGCGAGGGATGCTTCGCTGGTTAATTAATGCCACAAATAGCGTTAATGCGTTTTATTCCCATTCGTATTTTTAATAATTGAATTTAATATTTTACCTTTTGCAAATAATAAAATAACAAATTATAGTGGCGCCACAGCAACAAAAATAACCTTTATGGAGCACTATCATGCTGAAACCAGAAATGATTGAAAAACTCAATGAGCAGATGAACCTGGAACTGTACTCTTCACTGCTTTATCAGCAAATGAGCGCCTGGTGCAGCTATCATACCTTTGAAGGCGCGGCTGCGTTTCTCCGCCGACACGCCCAGGAAGAGATGACGCATATGCAGCGTCTGTTTGACTATCTGACCGATACCGGAAACTTACCGCGTATTAATACCGTTGAATCCCCGTTTGCTGAATATTCTTCACTTGATGAATTATTCCAGGAAACCTATAAGCATGAACAATTAATCACGCAGAAAATTAATGAACTGGCTCACGCTGCCATGACCAACCAGGATTACCCAACGTTTAATTTCCTGCAATGGTATGTTTCTGAGCAACATGAAGAAGAGAAATTGTTCAAATCGATTATTGATAAATTAAGTCTGGCCGGTAAAAGCGGCGAAGGTCTTTATTTCATCGATAAAGAACTTTCTACCCTCGACGCGCAAAATTAATCTACTCTGGCGGCAGATTTACTGCCGCCGTTTCATATCAGTGGCGACAAATTTTACTTGTATCGGTTGAGAACCCTTCTTCACCGGGAATAAATTTACCTTTCGCCGCCAGAAACGCCACCAGTTCTCCCGCAGTCATCCCTTCCGCCGAGCAGGTATGAAAACGCGCCTGTTCACCAAAACGCGCTTTGATCGCCGCTTCCAGACTGGCGTGCGTATATTGCTCGCCTGATTCAATCATCATATTTAACACTTCATGACCGTGAATAGAGCTCATCGTTCCTCCTCAAAAAGGGCATAGCGTAGCGATAGCTGCTCATCAAGGCTTTGCGCCAGCGCAGTTCTGAATGCATTTTATTGTACATTTTTATTTACACTAAATGTAACGCCGATTTGACGAAAAATGTAGAATGCCTTAACCTGCGCCGCAGATATCACTCATAAAGATCGTCAGGACAGAAGAAAGCGTGAAAAACAGAACTCTGGGAAGTGTTTTTATCGTGGCAGGAACCACAATTGGCGCGGGTATGTTGGCAATGCCGCTGGCGGCAGCAGGCGTCGGTTTTAGTGTCACATTGACATTGTTAGTTGGTCTGTGGGCATTGATGTGTTACACCGCACTGCTATTGCTGGAGGTGTATCAGCATGTACCCGCAGATACCGGTCTGGGCACGCTGGCAAAACGCTATCTGGGGCATTATGGGCAGTGGCTGACAGGCTTCAGTATGATGTTTTTAATGTACGCCCTGACGGCGGCGTACATTAGCGGCGCCGGTGAATTGCTGGCCTCCAGCATCAGCGACTGGACGGGTATTCCAGTGTCGGCAACCACTGGCGTGTTGTTGTTCACTTTTGTTGCCGGTGGTGTGGTTTGTGTCGGGACGTCGCTGGTCGATTTATTTAACCGCTTTCTGTTCAGCGCCAAAATTATTTTTCTGGTGGTGATGCTGGTATTGCTGCTACCGCATATTCACAAAGTGAATCTTTTAACCCTGCCGCTACAACAAGGACTTGCGTTGTCGGCGATCCCGGTAATTTTTACGTCATTTGGCTTCCACGGTAGTGTACCGAGCATCGTCAGTTATATGGATGGCAACATTCGCAAGCTGCGCTGGGTATTTATTACCGGTAGTGCGATCCCTCTGGTGGCGTATATATTCTGGCAACTGGCGACGCTGGGCAGCATTGATTCCACAACCTTTATGGGATTGTTGGCTAATCATGCCGGGCTAAACGGGCTGTTACAGGCATTACGCGAAGTGGTGGCCTCACCGCATGTCGAACTGGCGGTGCATTTATTTGCTGACTTAGCCCTCGCAACGTCCTTCCTCGGCGTAGCATTAGGCTTATTTGATTATCTTGCGGATCTGTTTCAGCGTTCAAATAGCGTTGGCGGGAGAATGCAAACCGGGGCAATTACTTTTCTGCCACCGCTGGCATTTGCGCTGTTTTACCCACGTGGCTTTGTAATGGCGCTGGGTTACGCCGGTGTGGCGCTGGCTGTGCTGGCGTTGATTATCCCTTCCCTGTTGACCTGGCAGAGCAGAAAGCATAATCCACAAGCAGGTTATCGGGTGAAAGGCGGCCGTCCAGCGTTGATACTGGTGTTTCTCTGTGGTATTGGCGTGATTGGAGTGCAATTTTTGATTGCAGCAGGGTGGTTACCAGAAGTGGGGTGATCAAATAACCTCACATATCCCTGTTGGGTGCCAGAATTAACTCTGGCACCCAATGTGACCTCTTAATGCAAGCAGCACTGCTTAAATTTCTTACCACTACCGCACGGGCAAGGATCGTTACGACCCGGTTTTTCTTCTGCTTTTATCGGTTGCTGAACAGGCTTTTCCTGCTGATGAGCCATCCAGTAAGCGTGCAAATCAAGTGCCGCCAGTCGAATGGCATCCACACTCTCATCAAACGCTTCCGGCGACAGCTTCTCTACCCGCTCGAAGTTTTCTTCCGTACCGTGCAGCGCAATCGCCTCAAGCGCCGGTTTTAAGGATTCAGGCAATGCCGACCAGTCAGAGAGAGCAACGCCACGCATATAGCCAAAGCACCACTCCTCAACAATCGTCAGCTCACTACCATCAACCTCTCGCAGACCAAATAACGGCTCAAACTGTTCAGGAAATTCGTTCAGACGCTCTGCGGTATCGGCCATATGTTGAAAAGCCAGGTTCATAAAGCGCGTCATCTCTTTTTCTGACGCCCAGCGCGGTACATAGTCCGCCCCACCCCAGACGGCCACCAACCACTGTTCTGGTTCAATTTCTTGCGGAGAACTCAACACCGCCGTCAATAAACCGTCCAGCTCAGCTACATCAAGGATGGCGTGGTCTGTGTTGTATTTGGTCAGGATATCATCCAGCCATTCCAACTCACTTTCGTTCAACGGTCCCGTTTTCATACGCTTTTCCTTGTGGATCTCGACTCGCCAGCGTCTATCTTACATGTCGGTCTGGCATAGAGATACTTTTTGAGTGGATTACCCAGTGATTAAAAATAAGAGGGGTATAACGATAAGTGGCAGATACAAAAAAACCACCCGAAGGTGGTTTCACGACACTGCTTATTGCTTTGATTTTATTCTTATCTTTCCCATGGTACCCGGAGCGGGACTTGAACCCGCACAGCGCGAACGCCGAGGGATTTTAAATCCCTTGTGTCTACCGATTCCACCATCCGGGCTCGGGAAAAAAGTGGAGGCGCGTTCCGGAGTCGAACCGGACTAGACGGATTTGCAATCCGCTACATAACCGCTTTGTTAACGCGCCAAATTCTTCAGGCTTTTCAGCCAGACACCCGCTTAAGCCGATGTCTTTTAAACTGGAGCGGGAAACGAGACTCGAACTCGCGACCCCGACCTTGGCAAGGTCGTGCTCTACCAACTGAGCTATTCCCGCATTCATCAAGCAATCAGCTAATCACTTGATTTTATTATCGTCTGGCAATCAGTGCCGCCGTTCGATGCGTTGCATTCTACTTACCTGACGCGATGAGTCAACGATATTTTTCACCACTTTTGATCGTTTGCTGAATTTTGCGCCGAAACGATCACTGATCAAGCAAATCTGCGCGAGCTGCGCTCAAATATTGCAACATAGACCACAGAGTCAGTACCGCAGCCACAAAGAAAAGTGCAATACCAGCATACTCAACCCAAATGTTCGGACGCCATAACAGCCAGGCCAGCGCCACCATTTGGGCAGTCGTTTTTACTTTACCAATCCAGGAGACAGCCACACTGCTGCGTTTACCGAGTTCAGCCATCCATTCACGTAGAGCAGAAATAATAATTTCACGGGCGATCATCGTTGCCGCTGGCAAAGTGACCCACCAGCTATGGTAATGCTCAGTTACCAGCACCATGGCAATGGCAACCAGCACTTTATCTGCTACTGGATCAAGGAAAGCGCCAAAGCGGGTACTCTGATTCCAGCGACGCGCCAGAAAACCATCGAACCAGTCAGTTACCGCCGCAACGCAGAAAATGAGCGCGGCAGCAAACGGCGACCAGGTGACAGGCAGATAAAAGACCAATACAAAGAATGGGATAAGGATGACACGGAACAGTGTGAGCAACGTAGGGATATTAAATTGCATAATGACGGGTAACTATCTGTTGTCAGTAAGATTACCCCTATGTTGCTACAGAGACATCAATGTTTCAACGACCAGAAGATCTTTTCTGCCAGACCTTGCGAAATACCCGGCACTTTTGCAATTTCCTCAACGCTGGCGTTACGTAAACCTTGCAAACCGCCCATATATTTCAACAACATTTGCCGACGTTTTGGTCCAACGCCTTCGATGGTTTCCAGCGTGCTGGTATTTTTGACTTTTGCGCGTTTTTTGCGATGCCCACCAATCGCGTGATCGTGTGATTCATCGCGGATATGCTGGATGACATGCAGCGCCGGTGAATCTGGCGGCAGACTGAAGCCCTCACCTTCAGGTTCGAAGAACAACGTTTCCAGCCCAGCCTTACGATCGGCTCCTTTCGCCACGCCAAGAAGCAGCGGATGGTTTTTATCCCATGAGACATCCAGCTCGGCGAAGACATTTTTCGCCTGCGCAAGCTGGCCTTTGCCGCCATCAATCAGGATCACGTCCGGAATCTTACTGTCGTCGATGGCTTTACCGTAACGCCGACGCAGCACCTGATTCATTGCCGCATAATCATCACCAGGCGTAATGCCGGTAATGTTATAGCGCCGATACTCCGCACGCAGCGGGCCGTTAGCATCGAACACCACACACGAAGCGACCGTTTGTTCACCCATGGTATGGCTGATGTCAAAACACTCCATCCGCTTCACTTCCGGCAATTTCAACACGCTTGCAAGCGCGGTCAGACGCTGGTGAACCGTAGATTGCTGCGAAAGTTTGGTCGTTAAGGCCGTCGCCGCATTGGTGCGCGCCAGCTTCAGATAACGTGCCCGATCGCCACGCGGTTTAGTCTGAACGTTAATCTTGCGCCCTGCCAGTTCTGAAAGGGAATCGGCGAGCAGCGTTTTATCGCTAAGATTAAAGTCGAGCAGGATCTCACCCGGCAAAGTGCGCATCTGGCTGCCCTGTAAATAGAACTGACCGACAAAGGTTTCCACCACTTCGCCCAGCTCCGTACCGCCAGGTACTTTCGGGAAATAACTACGGCTACCGAGCACCTTGCCCTGACGAATAAACAAGACGTGGACACAAGCCATGCCCGCATCGAAAGCGACGCCAATAACGTCAAGGTCATCACCTGTATTGGAGACAAACTGTTTTTCGGTTACGCGTCGCACCGCCTGGATTTGGTCGCGAATACGTGCCGCTTCTTCAAACTCCAGATTCTGGCTGGCTGTTTCCATGCGACCGATCAGTTGAGTAAGCACCTGATCGTCCTTACCGGATAAAAACAGGCGCACATACTCTACCTGCTGGGCGTACTCTTCTTCACTCACCAGACCCTCAACGCACGGTCCCAGACAGCGCCCTATCTGATATTGCAGACACGGACGCGAGCGGTTGCGATAAACGCTATTTTCACACTGGCGAATCGGGAAAATCTTTTGTAGCAGCGCCAGGGTTTCACGCACGGCATAGCCGTTTGGGAACGGGCCGAAATATTCACCTTTGGCGTGCTTTGCACCGCGATGCATAGCCAGACGCGGATGGGTATCGTCGCTAAGAAAAATAAAAGGATAAGATTTATCATCGCGTAACAGAACGTTGTAACGCGGCTGATAGAGTTTGATGTAGTTGTGTTCCAGCAGCAGAGCTTCGGTTTCGGTATGGGTAACCGTCACATCAATTTGCTGGATCTGGGCAACCAACGCTTCGGTTTTGCGCGAAGCGAGGTTGCTACGGAAATAGCTGGAAAGCCGTTTTTTCAGGTCTTTCGCTTTGCCGACATAGATAACCGTACCACCAGCATCATACATGCGATAAACGCCAGGCTGGCTGGTTACGGTTTTTAAAAACGCTTTTGCGTCAAACTGAACACTCACTGACTTGTTAATGTCTCCGCATTACACAGACCATGGCGAATTGCCAGGTGAGTCAGCTCAACATCGCCATGAATGTTTAATTTACTGAACATACGGTAGCGATAGCTGTTCACCGTTTTCGGGCTGAGATTAAGCTGTTCTGAGATCTCATTGACCTTTTGGCCTTTGGTAATCATCAGCATAATCTGCAATTCACGTTCAGACAAACTGGCAAATGGGCTTTCTGTTTTTTCTGGTTCGATCTGGCTTAATGCCATTTGTTGAGCAATGTCAGAAGCAATATAACGCTGCCCCGAATGGACAGAGCGAATCGCACTCACAACTTCCTGCGGAGCCGCACCTTTGCTGAGATAGCCCGCAGCACCGGCCTGCATGACTTTCGCTGGTAAAGGGTTTTCAGTATGAACCGTAAGCATGATGATTTTGATATCTGCTGTCGAGCGAGCGATTTTACGCGTCGCCTCAAGACCGCCAATGCCAGGCATACTCATGTCCATTAGCACGACGTCAACGGTGTTTGCCCGGCACCACTTAACGGCGTCTTCACCGCAGGATGCCTCACCGACGACTTTAATACCCTTTATATCTTCCAGAATGCGTCGTATCCCTGCGCGCACCAGTTCGTGGTCATCAACAAGTAGAACGTTGATCAAAGGAATATCTCCAGAAATAGGGATAACGCTACTGATAGTTAGTCATTCGTATATTAGCGGTTTTTATTGCAACTTTGAAACGTTAAAAATGGTGGGTATTCGATTTTTCTCTCGTTTTTGTAAATTCGATTGTCCAGAGTTATCGTCACGTCCGTCATCAAAGGTTTGCCAGCGCGTTTCGCAGTAAGGCCAACGACGAAATGTGACAAAAATTGACTTTATTCAGCATAAATGAAAAATCAGCGGCATGAATATGTAACATGAATTAACCCGAACAATACGCGCGAAAAACATTCATGATAAAAACATTTATTGCGCGTTATATTCCCTGTTTTATTACTATTGCTGATATCGTGCGCAAAAAACAACCACTGCTATTTTTAGCAAAGCTTATGGTATACTCCGCCGCCTTAACATTTTTCACCGCAAATTTTCATTGCAACATGACGAGGAAAATAAATGAGTACGCCTGATTTTTCTACTGCCGAGAATAATCAAGAACTGGCAAATGAAGTCTCCTGCCTGAAAGCGATGCTGACGCTGATGCTGCAGGCGATGGGACAAGCTGACGCGGGCCGCGTGATGTTAAAGATGGAAAAACAGCTTGCGCTGATCGAAGACGAAACCCAGGCTGCGGTATTTTCCAAAACGGTTAAGCAAATTAAACAAGCCTACCGTCAGTAATATAAAACCGGCTGAAAGCGCACCTTTCAGCCGGTTTGGCATCTTTCATGCCCAATGTAATAGATATCATATTAAGCCAGTTGCGGCTGCGTAGCAGGCAACCTGCGTCTTATTCGGTGCATTGATTTTTTTCTGCATATTTTTCTGATGAAAATTGACAGTATTCTCAGAGATTGACAGGATCATCGCTATCTCTGCTGACGTTTTACCTTCTGCGGTCCATTTCAGAATTTCTTTTTCCCGCTTGCTGAAATTCATCTCTGGCGTCATCACTATGTCATCATTTAAACGTATCAACGCCATCAGACTTTCACGCACCAATAGCTGCATTTTTAATTGCAGTTCATCACTAAGAATGGGTATTTCACGCGTACTGCTACGGGAAAAGGACAAAAACCCCAACGCCCGATTCGGCAGCATTAAATACTGAGTGACGCCACGGCGTAAACCATGCGCACGTGCGGCTTCCCATAACGGCTGTGCTTCGTTGAATAACTCATCATTCCACAATAAATGCCCCTGACTGAAGTTTTCAGGGTTAAGCACAGGATCAATGGCGAGAAAGTTTTTGGCCTGATAATAACTGACCCATGACTCCGGATAATTGGTGTAGAAAGCCACTTTCGGTCGCGTGAATGGCACCGGGTGGCGCACACATAATGAATAAAAATCGAACTCCAGTTGGTAAGTCTGATGCTCTATTTCATGGTAGACCTCTTCTGCGGCCTCCATCCTCTGAAAACGCAACAACATCGTGCGACGCCAGCTGAAAAAATCCGTATCCTGCATAGTTAACCGCAACGCCCCTGAGAGTGAGTATCATTTATACTGATAACTCAAACTATCACATAAATAAGATTTATATATAATTTATATTATTCAGACAATGAATTACTTTTGCAAGCCATAGCATTCTCTTATGTTATTAATAAGTTATGCTGATTTATTAAGCGATTTATGCGGTCAGGAATGCGTTTTCGCCCCGACTAAAAAGCTGCCGGGGCTGATTTTTTCTTATCTTATTGCAACAGAAACTTCTCAAGGAACTGGCGTGTGCGGGGATGCTGAGGATCGGCAAATAAGGTTTTTGCAGGGCCCTGCTCTACTATCCGCCCTTGATCCATAAAGATCGCGCGGTCAGCAACGTCACGGGCAAAGCTCATTTCGTGCGTCACAATCACCATGGTGCGCTTTTCCTGTGCCAACTGGCGTATGGTATTCAGGACTTCCCCCACCAGCTCCGGGTCCAGCGCCGAAGTGGGTTCGTCAAACAAAATGACTTCCGGGCGCATCGCCAGCGCACGCGCAATCGCCACACGTTGCTGTTGACCGCCGGACAAACGACGCGGATAGCTGGTCTCTTTCCCTTCCAGTCCAACTTTTGCCAGCAGCTCGCGAGCGCGCGCCGTGGCCTCCTCCTTCGGTTCGCCTTTAACGATCACCGGCCCTTCAATAATGTTTTCCAGCACTGTGCGATGCGGAAACAGATTAAAATTCTGAAAGACAAATCCGACATGCTGGCGCAACTGGCGAATCAGCGATTTTTGCTGGCTTAACGAACGCGCAGTATCAATAGTGATATCCCCAACGGTGATGCTCCCCGCCTCCGGTTGCTCCAGCAAATTTATGCTGCGTAGCAACGTGGTTTTGCCGGAGCCACTCGGGCCGATAATCGCCACGACTTCGCCAGTTTTGACCTCCAGATCGATACCGTGCAGTACCGTCTGACCGTGGAATTTTTTCACCAGGTTTTTAACTTCAATGGCACTCATTTTGGTTCTCTCTCCTGGCGGTTAAGTTGATTCTCAAAATGGTTCTGTAGCGTCGATAACACTGTCGCCATAATCCAGTAGATGAGCGAAGCCGCCAGATACATAGTGAAAACTTCCAGCGTGCGCGAGGTAATCAACTGCGCCTGACGAAACAGCTCCGGCACCTGAATCGTCGCTGCCAGCGAGGTATCTTTTACCAGGCTGATAAAGCTGTTCGACAGTGGCGGCAGTGCCACCCGAGCCGCCTGCGGCAAAATTGCGCGACGCATAGTTTGCCACGGCGTCATGCCAATACTGGCGGCTGCTTCCCACTGACCTTTATCAATAGATGAAATGGCGGCGCGCAGCGTTTCGGCAGCATAGGCAGCGGTGTTCAGTGACAGACCAATCATCGCCGACGGAATCGGATCTAATTCAATGCCAAACTGCGGTAGGCCGTAGTAGATCATAAACAGTTGCGCGATGAGCGGCGTACCGCGAAAAATGGAAATGTAAAAACGCGCCAGCCAGCGCACGGGCCAGAGCGGCGACAGGCGCATCAGCGCGAGAATAAATCCCAGCAGTAAGCCAAAAAACATGCCGCCGATACTGAGTTGCAGCGTATACCCAGCCCCTTTAAGCAGGAACGGCAAAGAATCAATAACCAGTTGTATACTTTCTTGCATGAGCGTTTCCGGGGCTAGACGTGAGGATGATAGGCGAACAGCGCAGGCGCGCCGCCAGTATGAATAAACAGAATCGGCCCTTCGTCTTTGAAGCGTTTCTGACTGATGCCATCCATCAGCCCCGCCATCGCTTTTCCGGTATACACAGGATCAAGCAGAATGCCTTCCAGCCGCGCCAACAGTTTCACCGCTTCCATGCCTTCGTCGTTCGGCACGCCGTAGCCAGGCGCAAAATAGTCATCCCAGAGTAAAATTTCCGCTGATGCGCTCAGTTCCAGTTCTTTCGCGATTGACTGTTGTAGGTTAACCACTTTTGGCAACTGGTCAGCAACGGAACGTGACACGGTCACGCCAATCAGTTCGCTTTCTGGCATTAGATGTTCCAGTCCTACTGCCAGTCCGGCGTGAGTTCCGGCGCTGCCCGACGCCACCACCACCGAAGAAATATTAACCGCCCCTTCACACTGTTGCGCGATTTCCAGCGCGCTCTCCACATAGCCCAGCGCGCCTAAAGCATTAGAACCTCCAACCGGAATGACATACGGACGGAACCCTTGCGCTTCGACTCGCGTTGCCAGCTCTTCCAGTTGGGCATTGGGATCGGTCAGCGCATCGCACATTTCAATCTGGGTATTGAAGAGATCCAACAACAAGCGATTGCCGTTGGTTAAATAGTTTTCTGCGGTTGTTCCGATAGGATTCTCCAGCAGCGCCACACAATGCAGCCCAAGTTTTGCGGCGACGGCGGCAGTCTGGCGCACGTGGTTAGACTGAATCGCTCCGGCGGTAATCAGAGTGTCGGCACCTTCACGCAGGGCGTCTGCCGCGAGAAACTCTAGTTTGCGTAATTTATTGCCGCCCATCGCCATCGGAGTGACGTCATCCCGTTTAATGAAAATTTCCCGCCCAAGATAATCAGAAAGACGCGGCAGATATTCGAGCGGCGTTGGTGCGCCGATAAACTCCAGCCGTGGGAAACGAGTTAAATTATGCAGTGGCATAAAAGCCTCCGGTATGTGTTGTTGTGATATTGTTATTATGCACGCAAAAAACGCTTAAATAAAAAAGGCGCTAATTAAAGCACCTTTTTTGTCATTATGCCCCGTCCAGAACAGCGTTGACACGTTTCTGGCTGTGATTTCACCCGATGGATGCAACATACTGGTTGAACCGCTCTGCGGGTGATTCATACTCTGGCGTTTTATCGGTCTTTCGTTGAGCGTCTGGCAACTGTAGTAGTCACGGATTCCGGGTGATGGCATGTAGTGCATTAATAGAATCAGGTTTGTGGTCCCGTGATACTGTTGAATGTCCGATGGATCATCAGGAACGTAACGGTGTAAAGGCTGCTTATATCCATAAAGCAGAACATCTGATGTCCCCTGGTTACGAGTATAACTTCTCCTGGCATTTTCGGTTGTTCAAGTCTGGTTATCCCCCCATTCATTAATATGAAAATCATTATCTCTGCATTAATTATTATTTATACCTAAGTCTATTTTTAGGAAAAGAATATTATATTCTCCGAGAATATTTTCAGACACTTTTCCTATAAAAGAAGCAGAGAAACACTCACTATCTAAAATTACACTAATCAATAAACAAACTAACATCCAGAAAACATTACAATTTCAAATTACTTGTCAAAAAAAATCAACCTGATTGCTTGAGATAGATTTTTTCTGTTTATTTGCAATAATGCTCGCTCGCTTCGTTCATTTGTATGATGATTAGATAATGCATATTACTTCTCAATAACATTACACAGTCAAACTATTTAACCAACATTCTTAAACAAAAAAATTGGAGCTTTTGTGAAAATCAAAATTAATAAAAAAGAAAGGTTTGATATCTATATAAAAAACAGAAAAACATTCGGCATAACGCAAGAGGGAATGAAGACAACGTTACTATGCAGCCTTATATCTGCCACTCTGGCCATTCAGCCTGCTTTGGGAGCTAAAAAGGAAGTTACTCTTTCTGAAGGAAACCCTGCTGAAATATCTGAAAATATCATTGGTGCTGATGGCTCGCAGGACAGGTCGGGTAATGATGATGGGGAGGCCGGTGAAGATGCTCTCACTGTTAATGTTGTACCCGGTTCGTTACAGAATGAAAATATCCTGACAATTAACAGCGGTACTAGCATTAGTGGCGGTGAAGGCGGATGGGCTGGTGATGATGATGTTACTAAAATGGGCTCTGCTGGGGGCCAGGGCGGTACAGCCATTACTGGAAATAATTTTACTCTTGTTAATTCTGGTTATATTTCCGGTGGTAAGGGCGGTTGGGGAGGTTATGGTAATGGCGGAGGCGATGCAGGTGAAGCGGGTATCGCTATTTCCGGAGATGATCTTACCATTACGAACAACGGAAGCATTACGGGTGGCAATGGCGGAATGCCTGGAGCCAGTGGTTATGGCGATGAAAGCGGTGGTTTAACTGGGACTCCTGCTGTTGGTGGGACTGCCATATCTGGCAATAATCTTCAAATAAGCAATAACGGAAATATCACTGCCGGGCAAGGTAGTAGTGGTGCCTGGTGGGCAGTATGGGGCTCTTCTGCCGGCACCGGAGGGAATGGAGGCACGGCCATATCCGGAAATAATATGGAGATAACAAATAATAATCACATTACAGGTGGCCAGGGGGGGGATGGTGCTCGCGGTGGCGAAGGTAGTGTCGAATTTACTACCGATCAGAATATTAATGGGAGTAGCGGTGGTAATGGTGGTATTGGAGGGACTGCTATATATGGTAATAATATTAAGATAAATAATACGGGAGATATAACTGGCGGACAGGGGGGCACTGGTGGTGAAGGTGGTAGAGGTGGTACAGATGAATATGATCACACTGACTCAGCGCCCCTTGGTTCTGGTGGTATTGGTGGTATTGGTGGCACCGGGGGGATTGCCATATCTGGAAATAATATGGAAATAAATAATTATGGAAATATTATTGGCGGAAATGGCGGCACTGGTGGTGATGGTGGCGATGGAGGGCGTTCCCTTGAAAATAATAAAACTGGTGCCGGAGGTAATGGTGGCAACGGAGGTAATGGTGGTACTGCTATATCCGGGAGTGATATTACGATAAATAATCATGGCAGGATATTGCCTGGTAGTGGCGGACAGGAAGGTGAAAGTAACGTTCACTTCCCCGGAGGAGTATCTGGTAACAGAGGGCAAGATTGTGACACCGCAATATCTTTGAATGGTGGAACTAACTCGTTGAATCTCTACGCCGGTTCTACCATTCAAGGTGATATTGTTTTGAATAGTGCTGTAAATAATGCTGATGGTAATTTTCTGTCCATTACAAATAAAGACTCCGCCAGCTCTGAGATAAAAGGCAATCTGAGTGCGGGTACAGGTACACATGTTTCCGTTTCGGGAGCTGATGTCACTTTTAGCGGAAGTTCGGTATTTGACAAAGATTCATCGCTGAATATGGGTACAGGTTCCAGTCATTTAACTGCCAACAGTATGCAGTTCAATAACGGTGCAGTGCTTAATGTTGATACTGCCATGACAATATGGAAGCAAAATGAGTACGGCTTGTTGACGACCTCCGACGGCATAACAGGGCTCTCTGAAAATAATATTTATCAACATAATAATCTCCTGAGTGATGGTGCTGAAGACTATGTTTTAACATCACTTAGAGGTAACGGGCAGACAGTAAAAGAGGTCAGTTCTTCCCTGAAGTGGAATGACCCCTCAGGAAATGGATATGGCACGTTTGATCTGAGGAAAGGCGCGGTGTTAGAGCTGAAGGTACGGCTTGCAGATAACAATGCTGCTCAGTTATCTCATGGCTGGGATGGAAAAACGCTGACCAAAGCCGGCGAAGGAACACTGATTCTGTCCTCCCAAAACACTTACACGGGGGTAACAGACATCCGTGGCGGCAATGTTCGCATGAACAGCAACAGTGCTCTGGGACAGACCAGCGAGATTCGTCTGGCAGACGACACCATGCTGGACATGAACGGTCACAGCCAGATCGCAGGTAAACTGAACAACGCAGCAGGTTCCATACTGAACATTAATGGCGGTAATCTGACCCTCACAGGTGGAGGCCTGTCTGCAGGCACCCTCATCGGCTCTGGCTCCCTGAACATCAGCGGTGGCGTGTTCGCTATTACTGGTTCCACCCGCGCCCTGAATGCCACCACCACTATCGCAGAAAAGGCAATGGTGAAGGTGCTTACTACTGACGGACTGGGAGCAGGCTCGGTTAACACTGCCGGCACACTGATTCTGGGCAAGGCTGATGCACCTGTCATGCTTGCTAACAGCCAGGTCACCATCGCTCAGCAGGGGACACTCTCTGGCTCTGGTGGTGTCGCCGGGAACGTAACCAACAGCGGTACTCTTGACCTGAGAGCCGATGCTCCGGGTAATGTACTGACGATCGGAGGTAACTATACCGGTAATAATGGCTTACTGCTCATGAACACCGCTCTGGGGAATGACAGCTCCGCAACAGACAAACTAGTTATTAAAGGCAATGCTTCCAGTCAGACCCGAGTGGTTGTTATAAATGCAGGTGGTACCGGAGCACAGACACTGAACGGTATTGAGTTGATTCATGTCGACGGAAATGCTGACAGTGCTGCATTTATTCAGGCCGGGCGTATTGCCGCCGGGGCTTATGACTACACGCTGGGACGTGGTCAGGGAAGCAACCGTGATAACTGGTATCTGACCAGTGGTAAAAACACTCCGTTCCTGCTGCGCGCTCTGAAAGCAATGCAACCCCCTGCCCCTGAACCTGCTCCGGGTGGTCATGACAACGACCTGCGTCCGGAAGCTGGCTCCTACACAGCGAACATTGCTGCAGCAAACACCATGTTCGTATCCCGTCTTTATGAACGCCAGGGGCCGATGCATTACACCGATGTGATTACCGGTGAGCAGAAAGAAACCAGCATGTGGATGCACCATGAAGGGGGACACAACCGCTGGCGTGACGGTACAGGCCAACTGAAAACACAGGGTAACCGTTACGTCCTGCAGATGGGCGGTGACCTGGCTCAGTGGAGCCGGAACAGCTCTGACCGCTGGCATCTGGGGGTTATGGCTGGTTACGGTAATGACCATAACAATACAGATTCTGTACGTACCGGATACAGTTCAAAAGGCAGTGTGAAAGGATACAACACAGGTCTGTATGCCACCTGGTATGCTAATGATGAGACACATAGCGGGGCTTATCTGGATAGCTGGGCACAGTACAGTTGGTTCGATAACGATGTGAAAGGTGACGGCCTGCCGGGGGAATCCTGGAAATCAAAAGGTCTGACAGCCTCACTGGAAACCGGTTATGCCTGGAAAGCCGGTGAGTTTACCGGTAGCCATGGCAGTCTGAACGAATGGTATGTCCAGCCTCAGGCTCAGGTTATCTGGATGGGCGTAAAAGCTGATGAGCACCGCGAACGCAATGGTACCCATGTTGAAAGCACCGGTGATGGCAACGTCCGTACCCGTCTGGGTGTGAAAACCTGGATTAAGGGGCACAACAGAATGAACGGCGGCAAATCCCATGAGTTCCGTCCGTTCGTTGAGGTGAACTGGCTGCACAACACCCGTGATTTTGGCACCCGCATGAACGGTGTGACGGTACATCAGGACGCCGCCAGCAATATCGGAGAAGTAAAAACCGGTGTTGAGGGACAGATAAATGACCATCTGAACCTGTGGGGCAATGTGGGTGTACAGCTCGGTGACAAGGGATACAGTGACGCCTCTGCCATGCTGGGTGTGAAGTATACATTCTGAACCGGGTAGTGTAGTGGTCAGTAATACTGTTCAGCTCTTTATCAGTCAGTGCATGAGAGAAACGGGATAACCTGTTCAATGACCAATGGTTATGATTGCTACCAGAATGCGCTGGCTGAACGAATAAATGAGATCCTGAAAAATGAGTTTTACTCTCGCGTCCTACAAACCTGACGTAGACCTGGGAAATGGTAAAAAAATCCGTGACAATTTATAACCATTAGCGACCACACCTGGCACGGAAATACAAAACGCCCGATGGAGTTCATCAGGCGTTTTACAGACAGAAAACTGTCAACTTAAATCAGGACTAGTCATTATGCGATTATTTGGTCACATCAGCACCAAACCATTTTTCGGAAAGAGCTTGTAGAGTGCCGTCTTTTTGCATTTCTGCAATGGCATCGTTAACCGCTTTCAGCAGGTCTTCGTTACCTTTACGCAGCGCCACACCTGACTCCTGGCGGGAGAAGGCTTCGCCGGTTACTGCCAGCGTATCATTGGTTTTTTTCACCAAATCCAGCGCAGCCAGACGATCAACCAGGATGGCATCAATACGACCTACGCGCAGATCCTGATATTTGGTCGGATCATCATCATAGGTACGCACATCAACACCCTGAACATTCTGCCGCAGCCACTCTTCATAGTTAGTCCCCAGACCAACGCCAACTTTTTTACCTTTCAAATCGTCGGCGGTTTTAATGGTGCCTTCATTACCTTTTTTCACCAGCGCCTGAATACCGGAAATGGTGTACGGGGTAGAGAAATCGTATTTTTTCTTACGTTCATCAGAGATGGTGACCTGATTAATCACCACATCGATGCGCTTAGAATCCAGTGACGCCAGCATACCGTCCCACTTTGTCGGTTTTAATGCGGCTTCCACGCCCAGATGTTTTGCCAGTTGTTGCGCAAATTCCACCTCAAAACCGGTCAATTTACCGTCATCGCCCTGAAAGCTAAACGGCGGGTAAGTCCCTTCCAGTCCTACCAGCAAAGTGCCCCGCTCTTTCACTTTATTGAGCAGACCTTCGTCGGCAAAACTTTTCACGCTCATACCCGCAACCAGCGCCACGGCCATAACCCCCATCAGCGCCTGACGTCCCAGATGTACTAATTTCATATTCACCCCGAATGTTGTTATGTTGGTTTGCAGTGTAGAGCCATTGTTCGAAGACACAAAAACAACTCTGCTACATCTTATTCTTATTTAATATATATCAGAAGCTGACAGGCTGGGGGATTTCTGCGTAAGGTCACCACGGGTTTGCATCTGGTAGCACTGGTACTTACGTAATGCGATGCGATAATTATTGGTGCTGGTGGTGGGCAGCCAGGGAGCCAGGTTTTCATCAAGAAAACCATCCTGCAGCAGGTCGGAGGAAATATCGTGTTCGCTTAAATAATTACCCAAACGACGTAGACGTACCACATATTCGCGCACAGTGCCGGGGCTCATTTCAGTATGATCAAAGAGAAACTGTTTAAAGCCGATAATATCAAAAAAATCACTCTGGGTTTTGCAATGTAAATCGCCGCAGAAACGGCATAATGCCGCCCATGATTTTTGTTCCTCAAACCAGCCATTTTCATCAAGCAGCGTATCAAGGCGAGATATCGCTATTTTATTCACTATCTTGCCATCGCGCACGAGAGTAATACGATCGAGTAATTTACGGCAATATGCGCAATGAGTCTGGCTATGTTTAAAGTCTTTAAGATAGCGGCTTAATGGCCGCCTTTTCTGGTGCTGCACCATTATTAAGAACTCCTGGTATTCAAAATTAATGTGCGGCATTTACCTAAGTTATAACTTACCCAGTTTGGTGCGTAACCGTTTAATAGCCTGGCTATGTAACTGACTGACCCGAGATTCACCGACTTCCAGCACTGCGCCAATCTCTTTGAGATTAAGCTCTTCCTGGTAATAGAGCGTTAATACCAACTGTTCGCGCTCCGGTAACATTTCGATGGCTTCCATCACCCGCTGACGCAAATTACCGTCCAGTAATTGCTGCAATGGGTTATCCCGCTGATGATCGTCAGTAACCAGTTCAATGCTATCACCGTGCTCTTCGCGCCACTCATCATAGGAGAAAAGTTGGCTGTTATTCGTATCAAGCAACATTTGTCGATAGTCGGCGATTTCAATCCCTAAACGTTCTGCCACTTCAGTTTCTGTGGCATTGCGGCCAAGCTCCTGCTCCAGTTGCCCTATTGCCTGCGCCACTTCACGTGCATTGCGTCGCACGCTGCGCGGCACCCAGTCACGGCTGCGAAGTTCATCCAGCATAGCACCACGGATACGCTGCACTGCGTAAGTTGTAAATGCCGTTCCTTGCAGGGCATCATAACGTTCAACAGCATTAAGTAATCCAATGCCGCCTGCCTGTAGCAGATCGTCAAGTTCTACACTCGCGGGCAGTCGAACCTGCAGGCGCAATGCTTCGTGACGCACCAGCGGGATATAACGCTGCCACAGCGAATGTTTATCCATTACACCTTCAGCGGTATAGAGTGATTTCACGATAAACAGCCCTGCGTTATATAAATAATCGGCATAATTATCCGTTTCTGCAGGTTTTTTAATCGGACGATTAATGGGTGAAATAAGGGGTTATTTAGGGTAATCGGTAAATAACGAGCAGAATAACCCCGCCGGAGCGGGGTTAAGATAGCTGACAACGTCCGCCTCATCTTGCCGGATGCGGCGTAAACGCCTTATCCGACCTACGCGAATATGCAAATTTATTAATTGCGATTCACCTTTTAGGCATGATAAGCGCAGCGCATCAGGCAATTTGGCGTTTGCTGTCGTTATATTACGACGATTAACCCTGCAGCAGAGACAGAACTTGTTGCGGCACCTGGTTAGCCTTAGACAGCACAGAGTTACCCGCCTGCTGGATGATCTGCGCTTTCGACATGTTAGACACTTCGGTCGCATAGTCGGCGTCCTGAATACGGGACTGCGCTTCAGACAGATTGGTGGTGGTGTTGTTCAGGTTAGTGACCGCAGAATCCAGACGGTTTTGAACGGCACCGAGGGAGGAGCGGAATTTGTCAACAGAAGCAATCGCTTTGTCTAAAAGTGCCAGTGGATCAGCAGAAGAAGCCCCTGAGAACTGTGCAGTCGGAGTTGCTGTAGATAATTCAACAACAACCTTGTTCCCTGTGGCTGTTGCTGCAGTGTCGTCATCAAGCGCCGTTGCAACCGTTGTAGCGTAGTTTTTACCCTGGAATGTTACATATCCCGCAGCCGCGCCTTTAGAGTCGGCGGCAACTTTAATCAGTTGATCTTTCTGAGTAGCAGCAGTCGTTAGTCCATTATCGGTGTCTTTGTATTCGACATCGGCTTTATTCAACGTGACTTTACCGTCTGCATGATTAATCGACGCGGAGTAGAAATCACTGCCGGATTGAACGACGAACTGTGCAGTGGCAGCCCCTTTCGCATCCAGTGTATTGTGTAACGTCAGGCTAGAAACATCGACTGTTTTACCTGTCGCAGTAGTCAGATCTTTCGCAACAGCCGTGAAATCAACACCAACGGGTTCCGTTCCTGCATCACCCGTAATTTGAGTAATAGAACTGCTAACATTCAGCGACTGACCCGAAACGGAGAAACCATTCAATCCCAGCGTGGAAGAATCAATTTTCTGCAAGTCGATAGAGATGGTCTGCCCATCATTCGCGCCAACCTGAATCTTCATGGAACCATTTTTCGCCAGCACGTTCACGCCGTTGAACTGGGTCTGACCGGAAACACGGTCAATTTCATCCAGACGGGATTTGATTTCGTCCTGAATAGAAGACAGGTCAGAATCAGAGTTAGTGCCGGTCGTCGCCTGAACGGTCAACTCACGCACACGTTGCAAGTTGTTGTTGATTTCAGACAGTGCGCCTTCTGCGGTCTGCGCCAGAGAAATACCGTCGTTGGCGTTACGCGCGGCCTGAGTCAGGCCTTTAATGTTAGAGGTAAAGCGGTTAGCAATCGCCTGACCTGCGGCGTCATCTTTCGCGCTGTTAATACGCAGACCAGAAGAGAGGCGCTCGATAGAAGTCGACAGCGCAGACTGATTTTTGTTGATGTTGTTCTGAGTGATCAGCGAGAGGCTGTTGGTGTTAATGACTTGTGCCATAATTTTTATTCCTGTTTTTTAGCTCTACGGTTTAAGTATCGGGCTTCCACCCTTCGGCTTCGTCGCCGTCAACCCTGTTATCGTCTGGTCTCTCACAACCTTTAGAATTTTTTTCTAGCGGTCGAAATACTCCCCTTCCTCGTTGCTGTTCGTGTCATTAAGCCAAAAAATAAATCGTAAACTTTGCCCCGCTTACGCCGATAACCCCGGTATTCGTTCTACATGTCGCATGATTAAGGAATCAATATGGCTAGTATTTCAACGCTTGGGGTTGGGTCGGGGCTGGACTTAAGCAGCATCCTCGACAGTCTGGAGGCGGCAGAAAAATCTACCCTGACGCCGATATCAAAACAGCAAAGCTCTTACACCGCGAAACTGAGCGCCTACGGGACGCTGAAAAGCGCACTGGAGAGTTTCCAGACAGCCAACACAGCACTGAATAAAGCCGATTTATTTACCGCCACCTCAACCACCAGCAGTTCATCGGCTTTCAGCGCCACCACCACGGGCAGCGCGATTGCCGGGAAATACACCATTAGCGTCAGCCAACTGGCGCAGGCACAGACGCTGACCACCAAAAACAGTCAAAAAGACAGTAAAGCCGCCATCGCCACCAGCGATAGCGTACTGACCATCCAGCAAGGCGGCGGTAAAGATCCGGTCACGATTGATATCAGCGCGGCTAACTCGTCACTTTCCGGTATTCGCGATGCCATTAACAACGCCAAAGCTGGCGTCAGCGCCAGTATCATCAATGTAGGTAACGGCGAGTATCGTCTGTCCATCACCGCTAACGATACGGGCAGCGATAACGCGATGAAACTTAGCGTCAGCGGCGACAGCGCCCTGGAAAGTTTTATGGGTTACAACGGAACTTCAGGTGATAGCAGCAATGGCATGATTGAAAGCGTCACCGCACAAAACGCCAAACTGACGGTCAATAACGTTGAGATTGAAAACAGCAGTAACACTATCAGCGACGCACTGGAAGATATCACCCTCAACCTGAATGACGTCACCACTGGTAATCAGACACTGACCATCAGTAAAGACACATCAAAAGCTGAAAATGCGGTTAAAGCGTGGGTGGATGCCTATAACACATTGCAGGATACGTTCAGCAGCTTAACCAAATACACCGCCGTCGATGCCGGCGCAGAAAGTCAGGACTCCAGCAATGGCGCATTACTCGGCGACTCCACACTGCGTACCATCCAGACTCAGCTTAAAACCTTGCTCGCCAATACCCACAGCAGTTCAAACTATAAAACGCTGGCACAGATTGGCATTACCAGCGATGCCAGTACCGGCAAGCTGGAAATCGCGACCGACAAGCTGCAAACGGCGCTGAAGAAAGATGCCGCTGGCGTCGGTGAAATGTTTATTGGTGACGGTAAAAGTACAGGGGTAACCACCGGCATTAGCAGCAATCTGACCAGTTGGCTCTCCTCCACCGGGATAATCCAGGCAGCAAAAGATGGCGTCAGCAAAACGCTGAACAATTTGACTGATCAGTACAACGCAGCCAGTGAACGTATCGATACCTTAATGGCGCGCTATAAAGCCCAGTTTACCCAATTAGATGTGTTAATGAACTCGCTGAACTCCACCAGTAGCTATCTGACACAGCAGTTCGATACCTCAAATAGCAGCTCGAAATAATCTTCAGGAGAGACTATGTACAGCGCAAAAGGCACCCAGGCCTATGCCCAAATTGGCGTCGAAAGCGCCGTAATGAGCGCCAGCCAACAACAATTGGTCACCATGCTATTTGACGGCGTGTTGAGTGCACTGGTAAGAGCGCGCCTGTTTATGCAGGACAACAATCAGGAAGGAAAAGGCGTCTCTTTGTCAAAAGCGATCAGCATTATTGATAACGGGCTGAGGATCGGTCTTGACGAAGAAAGCCAGGACGAATTAACCCAGAATTTGATAGCCCTGTATAGCTATATGATCAGGCGTTTGCTGCAAGCCAATTTACGCAACGATGTCTCCGCAGTCGAAGAAGTGGAAACGTTGATGCGCAACCTTGCCGATGCCTGGAAAGAGTCTTTACTCTCCCCTTCTTTGATTCAGGATCCTGTCTGATGAACCACGCACCGCACTTGTATTTTGCCTGGCAACAACTCGTCGAAAAAAGCCAACTCATGTTACGCCTGGCGACAGAAGGACGATGGAATGAACTCATCGCCAGCGAAATGGAATATGTCAATGCGGTGCAAAAGATCGCACACCTAACGGAAGAAACGGAACCCTCTGCCATGATACAGGAGCAACTCAGACCGCTGCTGCGCCTCGTTCTGGAAAACGAAAACAAAGTAAAACAGTTATTGCAGATTCGGATGGATGAACTGGCGAAACTGGTCGGTCAGTCATCAATGCAAAAATCTGTGTTAAGCGCCTACGGTGATCAGGGGGGCTACGTGCTGGCGCCGCAGGAAAACCTCTTTTGACGCTTAAAAAGATGATGGCTCGCGAATAATCCGATTACGGCTACGCTTCTAATGTTCCCCTTGAGTGGAGTCGAAGAATGCGTAATCCCACGCTGTTGCAATGTTTTCACTGGTATTACCCGGAAGGCGGCAAGCTCTGGCCTGAACTGGCCGAGCGCGCCGACGGTTTTAATGATATTGGTATCAATATGATCTGGCTGCCACCAGCCTATAAAGGCGCATCGGGCGGGTATTCGGTCGGCTACGACTCCTACGATTTATTTGATTTAGGCGAATTTGATCAAAAAGGCAGCATCCCCACCAAATATGGCGATAAAGCACAACTGATGGCCGCCATTGATGCACTCAAACGCAATGACATTGCGGTACTGCTGGACGTGGTCGTCAACCACAAAATGGGCGCAGATGAAAAAGAAGCCATTCGCGTACAGCGCGTCAATGCTGACGATCGCACGCAAATTGATGATGAAATCATTGAGTGCGAAGGCTGGACGCGTTACACCTTTCCCGCTCGTGGCGGGCAATACTCGCAGTTTATCTGGGATTTCAAATGTTTTAGCGGTATCGACCATATCGAAAACCCAAACGAAGACGGTATCTTTAAAATCGTCAACGACTACACCGGCGAAGGCTGGAACGACCAGGTTGATGATGAGCTTGGTAATTTTGACTATCTGATGGGTGAAAATATCGATTTTCGCAACCATGCCGTTACGGAAGAGCTCAAATACTGGGCGCGCTGGGTGATGGAGCAAACGCAATGCGACGGTTTTCGTCTCGACGCAGTAAAACATATTCCGGCCTGGTTTTATAAAGAGTGGATCGAACACGTGCAGGAAGTCGCGCCAAAGCCGCTATTTATTGTGGCGGAATACTGGTCGCGCGAAGTTGATAAGCTGCAAACGTATATTGATCAAGTTGAAGGCAAAACCATGCTGTTTGATGCGCCGCTACAGATGAAATTTCACGAAGCATCACGCATGGGGCGCGACTACGACATGACGCAGATTTTCACCGGTACGCTGGTGGAAGCCGATCCTTTCCATGCTGTTACGCTGGTCGCCAATCACGACACCCAACCGTTACAAGCCCTTGAAGCGCCGGTTGAACCGTGGTTTAAACCGCTGGCTTATGCCCTGATTTTGCTGCGGGAAAATGGCGTCCCTTCCGTGTTCTACCCTGATTTGTACGGTGCTCATTACGAAGATGTCGGCGGTGACGGACAAACTTATCCGATAGATATGCCGATAATCGAACAGCTTGATGAGTTGATTCTCGCCCGCCAGCGTTTCGCCCACGGAGTACAGACGTTATTTTTCGACCATCCGAACTGTATTGCGTTTAGTCGCAGCGGTACTGACGAATATCCTGGCTGCGTGGTGGTCATGTCAAACGGCGACGATGGCGAAAAAAACATTAATCTGGGGGAGAATTACGGCAATAAAACCTGGCGCGACTTTCTGGGTAATCGACAAGAGAGCGTAGTAACCGATGAAAATGGCGAAGCGACCTTCTTTTGCAACGGCGGTAGCGTCAGTGTGTGGGTTATCGAAGAGGTGATTTAAAACCGATCACTGAAAATACACTCATCGTTATTGCGGGGGCGCTACAGTTCCAGACCCGATAAGCTTGCGCATCGGGCACTTTTTTTGACATAAAAATCCCCCAGCGCCAGGGGGATTTCATTACGGTAGTGGCGTCGGCAACGGCGCTTTTTCCAGCACGGCAGCACATTCAGCCGTCGGTCGATTCACGCGTTCCATTGTCATGCCGTCATATTCGATAGTGTTACCGTCACGTTCAATTTCATATAGCTCACGTTTGACAGTAACGTTAGTGAGATCATCCGATATCAGCGTCAACTTACCCGGTAAAGCAATCACCCGCTGCCACTGACGACAATCCAGCGTATCCCCCTGTTTAGTAACAATCAGGCTACCTATCGCTTCAGGGCTGACCAGAGCACGTTGTGGCCCTTTGGTCTGCCAGTAGCCCGCCAGCCACTCTGGCGCGGGTGCTTTCACAACATTGTTATAATTTTCAACTTCGGCACAGCCAGCCAGCAGCATAAGTGCGCCTGCAATTGCGAGTTTTTTCATCATTCATCCTGCATGAGAAGAAAAGAGGATTGTGGCATTAATGCCTTGATGCTGCCAGCCTTTCCAGACCCAAGGTGAAATTTGATCTAACCATTATTTTTGTGAATTATTGACCCGAAAATAAATTTACATGGTGTATGATTCGCTGCTCTTGTTACAAACCTTCTGAGTTCAGAGGCTACATACATGTCATGGCAGCAATTCAAGCAAGCCTGGTTGATTAAATTCTGGGCCCCCATCCCCGCAGTCATCGCGGCGGGTATTCTCTCCACTTATTATTTTGGCATCACCGGCACCTTTTGGGCAGTTACGGGTGAATTTACCCGCTGGGGCGGTCAGCTCCTGCAACTGTTTGGCGTCCATGCTGAAGAGTGGGGTTATTTTAAAATAATTCATCTGGAAGGATCGCCATTAACCCGCATCGACGGAATGATGATTCTGGGTATGTTTGGCGGCTGTTTTGCCGCTGCTCTGTGGGCCAACAACGTTAAATTACGTATGCCGCGCAGCCGTATCCGCATTATGCAGGCCATTATTGGCGGTATTATCGCCGGTTTCGGCGCACGTCTGGCGATGGGCTGTAACCTGGCTGCGTTCTTCACCGGTATTCCGCAGTTCTCGTTGCACGCCTGGTTCTTTGCTATCGCCACCGCCATCGGCTCATGGTTTGGTGCGCGCTTTACCCTACTGCCGATGTTCCGCATCCCGGTAAAAATGCAGAAAGTCTCTGCCGCATCACCGCTAACACAAAAACCGGATCAGGCACGGCGTCGCTTCCGCCTCGGTATGCTGGTATTTTTCGGTATGCTGGGCTGGGCGCTGCTGACAGCAATGAATCAACCGAAGCTGGGGTTGGCTATGCTATTTGGCGTCGGCTTTGGCTTACTGATTGAACGCGCGCAAATCTGCTTTACCTCGGCGTTCCGCGATATGTGGATCACCGGACGAACCCATATGGCGAAAGCGATCATTATCGGTATGGCGGTGAGTGCCATCGGTATTTTCAGTTATGTACAGTTAGGCGTAGAACCGAAAATAATGTGGGCGGGTCCGAACGCTGTCATTGGTGGGTTACTGTTTGGTTTTGGTATTGTTCTGGCAGGCGGCTGTGAAACTGGCTGGATGTACCGCGCGGTGGAAGGCCAGGTGCACTACTGGTGGGTTGGCCTGGGCAACGTTATCGGCTCGACGATTCTGGCTTATTACTGGGATGATTTCGCCCCGGCGCTGGCAACCGACTGGGACAAAATCAACCTGCTGAAAACCTTTGGCCCAATGGGCGGCCTGCTGGTGACATATTTGATGCTGTTCGCTGCGTTAATGTTGGTTATCGGCTGGGAGAAACGCTTCTTCCGCCGTGCGGCGCCGCAGACTGCTAAGGAGATCGCATGAAAAATATCGTTCCTGATTACCGTCTAGATATGGTGGGCGAACCCTGCCCTTATCCGGCGGTCGCTACTCTTGAGGCGATGCCGCAGTTAAAGAAAGGCGAGATCCTCGAAGTGGTCAGCGATTGCCCGCAGTCAATTAACAATATTCCGCTGGATGCGCGTAATCACGGCTATACCGTACTGGATATCCAGCAAGACGGGCCGACCATTCGTTATTTGATTCAAAAGTAATCTTTTCTCCCGCTGTTTCAGGCAGCGGGAGTGTCTATGCTACAAATGCTCTGCTGTAGAGGCAGAGAAAAGTACGCGATATATCAGACAAATATTCTCAAGGATTTATGGCAATCCTGAAATGAACTAGTGATGAAGCATCTCATCCACAATTTCTTTCGTCTGTAACTGATAAGGATAATAAGTTGGCCAGTTATCCATCTCTTCAAGTAATTGCTGTTGTGACGTATTGCCCATAAATATATGGAAATGAGAGGATTTCCGGGGGGCAATAATATGATCGCTAAACTGCACAAACTTAGGTGCTTTACTGGCAGGATCACGGCACTCAAACAGATAACGAACACCTTTCTTTCCTGATTTATATGTCAATATCTTGAATCCACTATAATTATATTTACAGGAAGTCACCTCCTCCCCTCTGTGGAACTCCATAACACCATTTTCGATACCGATAGTGTCAATATCCGTCGTATATCCCTGCTGATAATAGGACTTAATATCCGCAAATGATTTACCCGGTTCTTTTTTTGCTTTCATTTCAAAAACAGGATCAAGGTCACCACTTTGAAGCAAGGGGTATACCGATTGCCAAATACCATCCCAGTCAGTGAGTGACCTGTCTTTCACGTTATCATCATCAAAAATACCCTTTGCTGCTTTTTGTTCTATTTCTGTCAGTGGTGCCCCATGCGAATGATGCCCATGAGCAAGTGCATAGTTGCCGGTCAATAGTAACCCCAGCGCAAAAGCCAATTTATTAACAACCATCATCCAGTTTATCCTCCCGCTTCAACATTCATTAAATGTTATAACATAACATTTTGCGAGTGCAATACTGAAGAACGAATAGCAAAACCTAACCAGACACACGCATCATAACCCTATATTTAGTACGTCTTTGTCACCCGCATTAAGTCATCGGATCTGATTGAAGGAATAGCACCAATCATGCAAACTACAAACTCTCACAACTAACAAGAGATTATTCCCTCTGATGGATCAGGTTGCTATTTTCCAAAAGATGTTTGAGCAAGTGAGAACGGAGCTAAACTTTTCCTGGTTTTACACAGAGTTAAAACGTCATCATATTGCGCATTACATTTACTATCTTGCTACAGATAACATTAGGATCGTCACACACGATGACAAGGTGTTGTTAATAAGAGGAAGCAGAAATCTATTAAAAGTCAGTGCCACTAAGAACCCTGAGCAAGTAATAAAAGCAGCCCGGACTCACATTTCCAGAAAGTCTACTTTTCGGGAATATTGTATAACGCTCGCGAATGCGGGTGTTTTCCGGTGGGTTACTGACGTTAATGATAATAAACGTCGTTACTATTCCATCGATAATACACTCTTATATATTGAAGATGTTGAAAACAATAAACCCTTAATTTAAGTGTATTAGCTCATCTCAGATCTGACAGTTATCCGTTATTTGTACAGGTATCTGTCAGATTATCTCTTCCCTGACACCACTCACGCGCCATAGCAACTTCCAGGCGGGAGGCTCATGGAAAATATCTGGCAAAAATTGTTATATTATAACAACGGTAGTTTTTCCATGACTGAGGAGAACACACATGAAAATCAATGGTGTAAGTAAAGCCATTTTTCTTTTTGCACTGCTAACCTCAACGGCCTCTGCCGCTGGCAAGGACGTTAATGTTGAGTTCAGGAAGGGGCATAATAGTGCGCAGTACTCAGGAGAGATAAAGGGATACGATTACGACACATATAACTTCTATGCCCAAAAAGGCCAGAAGGTGCACGTCAGCATCTCCAATGAGGGAGCTGATATTGTCCTCTTTGGGCCCGGAATCAGCGATTCGGTTGATCTCTCCAGATACTCTCCCGAGCTTGATGACAACGGTCAGTACATCCTTCCCGCTTCCGGTAAATATGAGCTAA
Organism: Escherichia sp. MOD1-EC6819; assembly: GCF_002965765.1. NCBI lineage: Bacteria > Pseudomonadati > Pseudomonadota > Gammaproteobacteria > Enterobacterales > Enterobacteriaceae > Escherichia > Escherichia sp. MOD1-EC6819. The sequence goes on from NZ_PTRG01000004.1 coordinate 270,839, forward strand.
GGGTGCTTCAAACCCGCAATGACGCTCGTAAAAACAAGGCTAAAAAATACAGCGTCAACATCCAGATTAAGTAAACAGAGAACGACGGGGCTATCCCCGTCATTACTTTCCTGTACTTGAAAATGACTGTCAGTAACAGACAGGAGCTGGCTGTGACACGGTTTCCCCCCACATCACACCTGCTGGCGAGAGCGACAAACCCGCGCCCTGTTTACGCGTTAAATACTTGCTGCTTTAACCGTCTGAATAGTGTGGGGATATATCGGTAAGTGTTACCTGAAAATACGATTAATTTTATGGTTTAAACCTTTTTTAGTTATTAGTAAGATACATGCGCTTCCAAAAAAGCTGGGAAATTCAACAACTCTTGGAAAATTTTTGGCCTTGTCCCGCGGCTCCAATCCGACAGCCGCGTTTCTTTTCACTATCTAATCCATCGCTAACTTACGAACTTTGCCTTCACGCATTCAAACGCGGAATACAAAAGATCGGCAGCACGGGAAAAGAGAGTCTGGATTGTATCCAGTGCAAAGCGTTGTGGATGGCAGAAAACAATCAGGAGCAGGTATCAGAAATTGGGTGCGTTTGCCCCATCCATGCCCCACGCTGTGGGATCGGATGTCATTAAACAAGCACAGTCAACAAGTTAAAACCTACACCTGCATGGACATCACTTCCTGGTATGCTGCCACCAGCTTATTACGCACCTGAATCCCCATTTGCATCGAAACCGACGCTTTTTGCATATCGGCCATCACATCGTTTAGCGCCACGCCGGGTTCGCCGAGGGTGAATTTTTCTGCCTGCGTGCGCGCGGCGGTTTGCGTATCGCTTATGCGATCGAGCGCGGCATGAAGCTGTCCGGCAAAACTGATTGTGGGTTGCGACAGTGGCTGCTGGACACGCGCACTCATTGCCGTGGCCTGTAACTGGCTGATAACCCCTTCGATCCCTTGTATGGCTGACATACTCATCTCCCAAATAGTTTCTGGTAGCAGAGCCTATCAGCAAGTCAATAAGATAAAGGCGTTAAATAACGATAAAAAAACGGGTTAATTGGCGCATAGAAAAAAATAAAACCACAAATAATGAGGCCGTTAATTTTTCGAGTGTGCTGACCCGGGAGTGCGTCTTGTTCCACTTTGCCAATACCGCCGTCTATCATCTGCCGCGAGGTGCGCGATGAATACGACCGCAGCCCAGACAAAATCTCTTGAGTGGCTCAATCGCCTGCGCGCGAATCCGAGAATTCCCCTGATTGTTGCTGGTTCCGCTGCGGTGGCAGTGATAGTCGCGTTAATTCTGTGGGCAAAAGCCCCTGATTACCGCACGTTATTCAGCAATCTTTCCGATCAGGATGGTGGCGCAATCGTCAGCCAACTGACGCAAATGAATATTCCTTACCGCTTCAGCGAAGCCAGCGGCGCGATTGAAGTTCCGGCCGATAAAGTTCACGAGCTGCGTCTGCGTCTGGCGCAGCAAGGCTTACCTAAAGGCGGTGCAGTTGGATTTGAACTGCTCGATCAGGAAAAATTTGGCATCAGCCAGTTCAGTGAACAGGTGAATTATCAGCGGGCGCTGGAAGGCGAGCTTTCCCGTACCATCGAAACTATTGGCCCGGTAAAAGGGGCGCGCGTGCATCTGGCGATGCCAAAACCCTCTTTATTTGTTCGTGAACAAAAATCTCCTTCGGCATCAGTGACGGTAAATTTGTTGCCAGGCCGCGCGCTGGATGAAGGGCAAATTAGCGCCATTGTACATCTGGTTTCCAGCGCGGTTGCCGGTCTACCACCAGGAAATGTCACGCTGGTGGATCAGGGCGGACATCTGTTAACCCAATCCAACACCAGCGGGCGTGACCTTAATGACGTCCAGTTGAAATATGCCAGCGATGTCGAAGGACGCATTCAGCGGCGTATTGAAGCGATCCTGTCGCCTATTGTCGGCAACGGCAATATTCACGCCCAGGTAACGGCACAACTGGACTTCGCCAGTAAAGAGCAAACAGAAGAACAGTATCGCCCTAACGGCAACGAATCACAGGCGGCGCTCCGCTCACGCCAGCTTAATGAGAGCGAGCAAAGCGGTTCCGGTTATCCGGGCGGCGTACCGGGTGCGTTGTCGAATCAGCCAGCGCCTGCGAATAACGCACCAATTAGTACGCCTCCGGCAAATCAAAATAATCGCCAGCAGCAGGCGAGCACCACCAGCAATAGTGGACCGCGTAGCACGCAGCGTAATGAAACCAGTAACTACGAAGTCGATCGCACCATTCGTCATACCAAGATGAACGTGGGCGATGTGCAACGCTTATCCGTTGCGGTAGTGGTGAATTACAAAACGTTGCCAGATGGCAAACCGTTGCCTCTCAGCACCGAACAGATGAAGCAGATTGAAGATCTGACCCGCGAAGCGATGGGCTTTTCGGAAAAACGCGGCGACTCGCTCAATGTCGTCAACTCGCCATTCAATAGCACTGACGAAAGCGGTGGAGAACTACCATTCTGGCAACAGCAGGCATTTATCGATCAGTTGCTGGCTGCCGGGCGCTGGTTGCTGGTGCTGCTGGTGGCGTGGCTGCTGTGGCGTAAAGCGGTACGCCCACAGCTAACACGTCGCGCCGAGACGATGAAAGCTGTACAGCAACAGGCACAGAGCCGCGCGGAAGAGGAAGATGCGGTAGAAGTCCGCCTGAGCAAAGACGAACAACTACAGCAACGCCGCACTAACCAACGTCTGGGAGCTGAAGTAATGAGCCAGCGTATCCGTGACATGTCTGATAACGATCCGCGCGTGGTGGCGCTGGTCATTCGCCAGTGGATAAACAACGATCATGAGTAACCTGACAGGCACCGAAAAGAGCGTCATCCTGCTAATGACCATTGGCGAAGACCGGGCGGCTGAGGTATTCAAACACCTCTCCCAGCGCGAAGTGCAAACCCTGAGTGCGGCGATGGCAAACGTCACGCAGATCTCCAATAAGCAGTTAACGGATGTGCTGGCAGAGTTTGAGCAAGAAGCTGAACAGTTCGCGGCGCTGAATATCAACGCCAACGATTACCTACGTTCGGTGCTGGTCAAAGCCCTTGGTGAAGAGCGTGCCGCCAGCCTGCTGGAAGATATCCTCGAAACCCGCGATACCGCCAGTGGTATTGAGACACTCAACTTTATGGAACCGCAGAGCGCCGCCGATCTGATCCGCGATGAGCATCCGCAGATTATCGCCACCATTCTGGTGCATCTGAAGCGCGCCCAGGCCGCTGATATTCTGGCGTTGTTCGATGAACGTCTGCGCCACGACGTGATGTTGCGTATTGCGACCTTTGGCGGCGTACAGCCTGCCGCGCTGGCGGAACTGACCGAAGTACTCAATGGCCTTCTCGACGGTCAGAATCTCAAACGCAGCAAAATGGGCGGCGTGAGAACGGCAGCCGAGATTATCAACCTGATGAAAACCCAGCAGGAAGAAGCGGTTATTACCGCCGTGCGTGAATTTGACGGTGAGCTGGCGCAGAAGATCATCGACGAGATGTTCCTGTTCGAAAATCTGGTGGATGTCGATGATCGCAGCATCCAGCGCCTGTTGCAGGAAGTGGATTCAGAATCGCTGCTGATCGCCCTGAAAGGTGCCGAGCAGCCACTGCGCGAGAAATTCCTGCGCAATATGTCGCAGCGTGCCGCCGATATTCTGCGCGACGATCTCGCCAATCGTGGTCCGGTGCGTCTGTCGCAGGTCGAGAACGAACAGAAAGCGATTCTGCTGATTGTGCGCCGTCTTGCCGAAACCGGCGAGATGGTGATTGGCAGCGGCGAGGATACCTATGTCTGATAATCTGCCGTGGAAAACCTGGACACCGGACGATCTTGCGCCGCCGCAGACGGTGTTTGTACCCATGGTCGAGCCAGAAGAGAGCATTCCTGAAGAGGCCGAACCCAACCTTGAGCAACAACTGGCGCAACTGCAAATGCAGGCCCATGAGCAAGGTTATCAGGCGGGAATTACCGAAGGTCGCCAGCAAGGCCACGAACAAGGCTATCAGGAAGGAATCGCTCAGGGGCTGGAACAAGGACTGGCGCAAGCAAAATCCCAGCAAGCGCCGATTCATGCCCGGATGCAGCAACTGGTCAGCGAATTTCAAACCACGCTTGATGCGCTTGATAGTGTGATTGCTTCGCGCCTGATGCAGATGGCGCTGGAGGCGGCGCGTCAGGTGATCGGTCAGACGCCAACGGTGGACAATGCGGCGTTGATTAAGCAGATCCAGCAGTTGTTACAGCAAGAACCGTTATTCAGCGGCAAACCGCAGCTACGCGTGCATCCGGATGATCTACAACGTGTTGATGAGATGCTTGGCGCAACGTTAAGTTTGCATGGCTGGCGCTTGCGCGGCGATCCGACACTCCATCCTGGCGGCTGTAAAGTCTCCGCCGATGAAGGCGATCTCGACGCCAGTGTCGCCACTCGCTGGCAAGAACTCTGCCGTCTGGCAGCGCCGGGAGTAGTGTAATGACCACGCGCCTGACACGCTGGCTAACCACACTGGACAACTTTGAAGCCAAAATGGCGCAGTTGCCTGCGGTGCGTCGCTACGGGCGATTAACCCGCGCCACCGGGCTGGTGCTGGAAGCTACCGGATTGCAATTGCCGCTCGGCGCAACCTGTGTGATTGAACGCCAGAACGGCACTGAAACTCACGAAGTAGAAAGCGAAGTGGTTGGCTTTAATGGTCAACGACTGTTTTTAATGCCACTGGAGGAAGTGGAAGGTGTCCTGCCCGGCGCACGCGTTTATGCCAAAAATATCTCCGGCGATGGCCTGCAAAGCGGCAAACAGTTGCCGCTCGGTTCGGCGTTATTAGGTCGCGTTCTGGACGGCAGCGGTAAACCGCTCGATGGCCTCCCCTCCCCCGATACGACTGAAACCGGTGCGCTGATTACCCCACCGTTTAACCCGTTACAACGCACACCGATTGAACATGTGCTGGACACGGGCGTGCGTCCTATCAATGCCCTGCTTACCGTCGGGCGCGGGCAGCGTATGGGGCTGTTTGCCGGTTCCGGCGTCGGTAAAAGTGTGCTGCTGGGAATGATGGCACGTTACACCCGCGCCGATGTGATTGTCGTGGGTTTGATTGGCGAGCGTGGGCGCGAAGTAAAAGATTTTATTGAGAATATCCTCGGTGCTGAAGGACGTGCACGCTCAGTGGTGATTGCCGCACCGGCAGATGTTTCCCCACTCCTGCGAATGCAGGGTGCCGCCTATGCCACGCGCATTGCCGAGGATTTTCGCGATCGTGGTCAGCATGTGTTGCTGATTATGGACTCCCTCACCCGCTACGCGATGGCTCAGCGTGAGATTGCGTTGGCGATTGGCGAACCGCCAGCCACCAAAGGTTATCCACCGTCGGTGTTCGCCAAATTACCGGCGCTGGTCGAGCGTGCCGGAAACGGCATCAGCGGCGGCGGCTCGATTACCGCGTTTTATACCGTGCTCACCGAAGGCGATGACCAGCAGGATCCGATTGCTGACTCCGCGCGGGCAATCCTCGACGGTCACATTGTGCTGTCTCGCCGACTGGCGGAAGCCGGGCACTATCCAGCTATCGATATTGAAGCGTCGATCAGCCGTGCAATGACGGCGTTGATCAGCGAGCAACATTATGCGCGAGTGCGCACATTCAAACAGTTGTTGTCGAGTTTTCAGCGTAATCGCGATCTGGTCAGTGTCGGCGCTTACGCCAAAGGCAGCGATCCAATGCTCGATAAAGCCATCGCCCTGTGGCCGCAGCTGGAGGGCTATTTGCAACAAGGTATTTTTGAACGCGCGGACTGGGAAGACTCTCTTCAGGGGCTGGAACGTATTTTTCCGACAGTGTGACTACGCAGGAGATAACAGCAGATGGCAGAACATGGCGCACTGGCGACCCTGAAAGATCTGGCAGAAAAAGAGGTGGATAACGCCGCACGTCTGTTGGGTGAAATGCGTCGCGGATGTCAGCAGGCAGAAGAACAACTCAAAATGCTGATCGATTATCAGAATGAATATCGAAACAACCTGAATAGCGATATGAGTGCCGGGATGACCAGCAACCGCTGGATCAACTATCAGCAGTTTATTCAGACGCTGGAAAAAGCCATTACCCAGCATCACCAGCAACTCACGCAGTGGACACAAAAAGTTGATGTTGCCCTGAATAACTGGCGGGAGAAAAAACAACGTTTGCAGGCCTGGCAGACACTACAGGAACGGCAATCCACGGCGGCGCTACTGGCAGAAAACCGCCTCGATCAGAAAAAGATGGATGAGTTCGCCCAGCGCGCCGCCATGAGGAAACCAGAATGATTCGCTTAGCGCCCTTGATTACCGCTGACGTTGACCCCTCCGCATTGCCCGGCGGCAAAGCCAGTGATGTCGCTCAAGATTTTCTCGCATTGTTGAGCGGGGCATTAGCAGACGATACAACAACCGACAAAGCTGCGATCCAATTGCTGGTGGCAACCAATAAACCTGCCACAAAAGGCGAACCGCTGGTGAGTGATATTCTTTCTGATGCGCAACAAGCGGATTTACTGCTCCCTGTGGATGATACACCGCCAGTCGTTAATGACGAACACGCCACATCAACACCGTTAACCGCCGCTCAGGCGATGACGCTGGCTGCGGCGGCTGACAAAAATACGACAAAAGACGAAAAAGCGGATGATCTTAATGAAGACGTCACCGCAAGCCTGAGCGCCCTTTTCGCGATGTTACCGGGTTTTGACAATACACCCAAAGTGACTAATACGCCGTCAACCGTGTTACCGACAGAGAAGCCAACGCTCTTCACAAAACTGACTTCTGCGCAACTCACCACAGCACAGACTGACGACGCCCCTGGCGCTCCAACTCAGCCATTCACACCGCTGATTGCTGAAGCCCAGAGTAAAGCGGAAGTCATCAGCACGCCATCGCCGGTGACCGCTGCCGCCAGTCCGCTAATCACTTCGCACCAGACGCAGCCACTGCCCACCGTCGCAGCGCCTGTTTTGAGTGCACCGCTGGGTTCTCACGAATGGCAACAATCATTAAGCCAGCATATTTCGCTGTTTACCCGTCAGGGACAACAAAGTGCCGAGCTGCGTTTGCATCCGCAGGATTTAGGCGAGGTGCAAATCTCCCTTAAGGTGGATGACAACCAGGCGCAAATCCAGATGGTTTCGCCGCATCAGCACGTTCGCGCGGCACTGGAGGCGGCTCTGCCAGCACTGCGCACACAACTGGCAGAAAGCGGTATTCAGTTGGGACAGAGCAATATCAGCGGCGAGAGTTTTAACGGTCAGCAGCAGGCCGCGTCCCAGCAACAGCAAAGTCCGCGCACAACAAGCCATGAACACCTGGCTGTCGAAGATGACGATGCACTGCCGGTTCCCGCCTCTTTACAAGGGCGTGCAACAGGTAATAGCGGCGTAGATATTTTCGCCTAACGTCAGAGGTGGCACCGTAATCCACGTCTTTTCCACGCTTTGCCGCGCTTAAGACACAGGATAATTAGCCGATAAGCAGTAGCGACACAGGAAGACCGCAACACATGACTGATTACGCGATAAGCAAGAAAAGCAAGCGATCGCTTTGGCTCCCGATCCTGGTATTCATTACTCTCGCGGCCTGCGCCAGCGCGGGTTACAGCTACTGGCATTCGCGTCAGGCTGCTACTGACGACAAAGCACAGCAACACGTCGTACTCTCACCTGTCTTCTATGCACTGGACACTTTTACGGTCAATCTGGGCGAAGCGGATCGCGTGCTTTATATCGGCATAACACTGCGACTGAAAGATGAAGCCACCCGTTCGCGCCTGAGCGAGTATTTACCGGAAGTCCGCAGTCGCTTGCTGTTACTGTTTTCGCGCCAGGATGCCGCCGTGCTGGCAACTGAAGAAGGCAAGCAAAAGCTGATTGCCGCAATTAAAGCCACACTCTCCACCCCGCTCGTTGCCGGGCAACCGAAACAGGATGTCACCGACGTGCTGTATACCGCTTTTATTCTGCGATAACGACATGGGCGATAGTATTCTTTCTCAAGCTGAAATTGATGCGCTGTTGAATGGCGACAGCGAGGTCAAAGACGAACCGACAACCAGTGCTGGCGGCGAAAGTGATATTCGTCCGTACGATCCCAATACCCAACGACGGGTTGTGCGCGAACGTTTGCAGGCGCTGGAAATCATTAATGAGCGTTTTGCCCGTCATTTCCGCATGGGGCTGTTTAACCTGCTGCGCCGTAGCCCGGACATTACCGTCGGGGCGATCCGCATTCAGCCGTATCATGAATTTGCCCGCAACCTGCCGGTGCCGACCAACCTGAACCTTATCCATCTGAAACCGCTGCGCGGCACCGGGCTGGTGGTGTTCTCGCCAAGTCTGGTGTTTATCGCCGTGGATAACCTGTTTGGCGGTGATGGTCGCTTCCCGACCAAAGTAGAAGGTCGCGAGTTTACGCATACCGAACAGCGCGTCATCAACCGCATGTTGAAGCTGGCACTTGAAGGCTATAGCGACGCCTGGAAGGCGATTAATCCGCTGGAAGTAGAGTACGTGCGTTCCGAAATGCAGGTGAAATTTACCAATATCACCACCTCGCCGAACGACATTGTGGTTAACACGCCTTTTCATGTCGAAATTGGCAACCTGACCGGCGAATTTAATATCTGCCTGCCATTCAGCATGATCGAGCCGCTACGGGAATTGTTGGTTAACCCGCCGCTGGAAAACTCGCGTAATGAAGATCAGAACTGGCGCGATAACCTGGTGCGTCAGGTGCAGCACTCACAGCTGGAACTGGTCGCCAACTTTGCCGATATATCGCTGCGCCTGTCGCAGATTTTGAAACTGAAACCCGGCGATGTCCTGCCGATAGAAAAACCCGATCGCATCATCGCCCATGTTGACGGCGTTCCGGTACTGACCAGCCAGTACGGCACCATCAACGGTCAATATGCGTTACGGATAGAACATTTGATTAACCCGATTTTGAATTCTCTGAACGAGGAACAGCCCAAATGAGTGACTTGAATAATCCGGCCGATGACAACAACGGCGCAATGGACGATCTGTGGGCTGAAGCGTTGAGCGAACAAAAATCAACAAGCGGCAAAAGCGCGACTGAAGCCGTGTTCCAGCAGCTTGGCGGCGGCGACGTCAGTGTAACATTGCAGGATATCGACCTGATTATGGATATTCCGGTTAAGCTGACCGTCGAGCTGGGTCGCACACGTATGACCATCAAAGAGCTGTTACGTCTGACGCAAGGGTCAGTCGTGGCGCTGGACGGTCTGGCGGGCGAACCGCTGGATATTCTGATCAACGGCTATTTAATCGCCCAGGGCGAAGTGGTGGTCGTTGCCGATAAATACGGCGTGCGGATCACCGATATCATTACCCCGTCTGAGCGAATGCGCCGCCTGAGCCGTTAGTGATGAATAACCACGCCACTGTGCAATCTTCTGCGCCAGTTTCCACCGCGCCGCTCCTTCAGGTGAGTGGCGCACTGATTGCCATTATTGTCCTGATCCTCGCTGCTGCCTGGCTGGTAAAACGGCTGGGATTTGCCCCTAAACGCACTGGCATTAACGGTCTGAAAATTAGCGCCAGCGCCTCGCTGGGCGCGCGTGAACGGGTCGTGGTGGTCGATGTGGACGATGCGCGGCTGGTGCTCGGCGTTACCGCAGGGCAAATCAATTTGCTGCATAAACTTCCCCCTTCAGCACCCACAGAAGAGATACCACAGGCCGATTTTCAGTCGGTCATGAAAAACTTGCTCAAGCGTAGCGGGAGATCCTGATGCGTCGTTTGTTGTCTGTCGCGCCGGTTCTTCTCTGGCTGGTTACGCCCCTCGCGTTCGCGCAACTGCCTGGTATCACCAGCCAGCCGCTACCTGGCGGTGGACAAAGCTGGTCGCTCCCGGTGCAGACGCTGGTGTTCATCACCTCATTGACGTTTATTCCGGCGATTTTACTGATGATGACCAGCTTCACCCGCATCATCATTGTTTTTGGTTTATTACGTAACGCGCTGGGAACGCCCTCCGCGCCGCCCAACCAGGTATTGCTGGGGCTGGCGCTGTTTTTGACCTTTTTTATTATGTCTCCGGTGATCGACAAAATTTATGTCGATGCATACCAGCCATTCAGCGAAGAGAAAATCTCCATGCAGGAGGCGCTGGAAAAAGGGGCGCAGCCGCTGCGTGAATTTATGCTGCGTCAGACCCGCGAGGCGGATTTAGGGTTGTTTGCCAGACTGGCGAATACTGGCCCGTTGCAGGGACCGGAGGCTGTGCCGATGCGCATTTTGCTCCCGGCCTACGTGACCAGCGAGTTAAAAACTGCATTCCAGATAGGCTTCACGATTTTCATTCCTTTTTTGATTATCGATCTGGTGATTGCCAGCGTTTTGATGGCGTTGGGGATGATGATGGTTCCACCCGCCACCATTGCTCTGCCCTTTAAACTGATGCTGTTTGTGCTGGTGGATGGCTGGCAATTGCTTGTCGGTTCGCTGGCGCAGAGCTTTTACAGCTAGAGAGGTAAAATGACACCCGAATCGGTCATGATGATGGGGACAGAAGCGATGAAAGTCGCGCTGGCGCTGGCTGCCCCGCTGCTGCTGGTGGCGCTGGTCACTGGCCTTATCATCAGCATTTTGCAGGCTGCCACGCAGATTAACGAAATGACGCTATCGTTTATTCCGAAAATTATCGCCGTATTTATCGCCATTATTATTGCCGGACCGTGGATGCTCAACCTGTTGCTGGATTACGTCCGCACCTTGTTCACTAACCTGCCGTATATCATCGGGTAACCCGTACTATGTTGCAGGTGACAAGCGATCAATGGCTTTCCTGGTTAAGCCTGTATTTCTGGCCATTACTGCGCGTGCTGGCGCTCATTTCTACCGCGCCCATTTTGAGCGAACGCAGCGTGCCGAAACGGGTGAAACTGGGTCTCGCAATGATGATCACGTTCGCCATAGCTCCGGCATTACCTGCCAACGATGTTTCCATTTTTTCGTTTAATGCCCTGTGGCTGGCAATGCAGCAGATCCTGATTGGCATTGCGCTTGGCTTTACCATGCAATTTGCCTTTGCCGCTGTACGAACCGCAGGCGAAATTATCGGTCTGCAAATGGGGCTGTCATTTGCGACGTTTGTGGATCCTGGTAGCCATCTCAATATGCCCGTCTTAGCGCGCATCATGGATATGCTGGCGTTACTGCTGTTCCTGACATTTAACGGTCATTTATGGTTGATTTCGCTGCTGGTCGATACCTTTCACACCCTGCCGATTGGTGGCGAACCGCTTAACAGCAATGCTTTTCTGGCACTCACCAAAGCGGGAAGTTTGATTTTTCTCAACGGATTTATGCTGGCATTACCGCTTATTACCCTGCTGCTGACGCTGAATCTGGCGCTGGGATTGCTTAATCGTATGGCTCCGCAATTATCAATTTTCGTTATCGGTTTTCCATTAACGCTGACGGTCGGCATTTCATTAATGGCAGCATTAATGCCGTTAATTGCTCCATTTTGCGAACATTTATTTAGTGAAATTTTTAATTTACTAGCGGACATTATTAGCGAATTTCCAGCAATATGATTCCGTAATGTTTATCGTGTTATCCTAAGGATTATCTGAAAAATAAAATCAGACAACATCTTCCAGGATACTCCTGTGGCGAAATATTTGTTTTAAGCTCACTCACATATCGCAACATTTACTTTACTTTAAGACAATTCCAGGCAAATTATACAACACTTTACGGGATAGTAAGTCCGCCTGAAAAATCGCGAGAGTGGCGCATTAGGTGACCCATGTTGTTCCGTTTAGTCATGATGAAATATTCAGGTAAGGGGAATTATCGTTACGCATTGAGTGAGGGTATGCCATGTCAACGATTATTATGGATTTATGTAGTTACACCCGACTAGGTTTAACCGGGTATCTGTTGAGTAGAGGGGTTAAAAAAAGAGAAATCAACGACATCGAAACCGTTGATGACCTTGCCATCGCTTGTGATTCACAGCGCCCTTCAGTGGTGTTTATTAATGAGGACTGTTTTATCCACGATACTTCTAACAGTCAACGCATCAAGCACATCATTAATCAACATCCCAATACGTTATTTATCGTTTTTATGGCGATTGCCAACGTTCATTTTGATGAATATCTGTTGGTCAGAAAAAATTTATTGATCAGTTCCAAATCGATTAAACCGGAATCTCTCGATGATATCCTTGGCGATATTCTGAAAAAAGAGACAACGATGGCCACTGTTTTAAATATGCCGACATTATCATTGAGTCGAACCGAATCGAGTATGTTGCGAATGTGGATGGCAGGTCAGGGAACCATTCAAATCTCCGACCAAATGAATATCAAAGCCAAGACCGTTTCATCACATAAAGGCAATATTAAACGTAAGATCAAAACGCATAATAAACAGGTTATCTATCATGTCGTCCGACTGACGGATAATGTGACTAATGGTATTTTTGTCAACATGCGCTAAAACATTCTGACTGGTGGTTTCCCACCAGTCAGACTGAATAAAATTACTCTGCTTTCTCCACAAAGATACCGTCCTGATGCCCTGCCTCATTAAAGAACCAGATGCCGAGCGGGTAGTCTTCCAGCGAAACCAGGTACATTGTGCCTTCACTAAACTCCTCAACTGCCAGTACCACGCCAGGACGACGCGGACCGCCATCCGTTTTGACTGTTACCCGATCATTCACCTTCATCGTTTTCCTCCTGTGGCTTTGTGCCAGTGTAGAACAATTTCGTTTTTCTGGCAGCGCCGGGCGCACGCGAGTGCTGATTTTCTCGACGGTCTATACTTAAGAGATGCCAGGCTGACATAACGGTCGGCAGCAACAAATGAGTAACGGTTGCGAGGAAAGATGATGAAGACCGCAAAAGAGTACAGCGATACCGCAAAACGAGAGGTCAGCGTCGATGTCGATGCCCTGCTGGCGGCGATCAATGAAATTAGCGAAAGCGAAGTTCATCGCAGCCAGAGCGATTCTGAGCACGTCAGCGTTGATGGGCGTGAATATCATACATGGCGTGAATTAGCGGATGCCTTTGAGCTGGACATCCATGACTTTAGCGTCTCGGAAGTGAACCGCTAAATGCAACATAAAAAAATCCCGACCCTTGTGGGGGTCGGGATCAAACTTGCTTAAGCAAGAAGCACTTAAAAAATTCGTTACACCAGGAAATCTGATGTGTTCATCACCTTATCTGCAATTTTTTTCGCTGACAAGGAAATATTCTTTGCGCGAATGATTAATGTCATTAATGAATGGAACTGTGACTTCCGTCACCCCTTACGAGCTCTGCTACGAGCGGGATCGCTCCCGAAAAATGATCAAATACAAATCGTGCTATTTTGAGAAACATCCAGGTAAAGGGAGTATGCGCTACCATGCTTTCAATTCAACAACCACTGCTGATTTTCACCGATCTCGATGGCACCCTGTTAGATAGTCATAGTTATGACTGGCAGCCTGCCGCTCCCTGGTTAAACCGTTTACGGGAAGCAGGTGTGCCTGTGATTCTCTGTAGCAGTAAAACGTCAGCGGAAATGCTGTACCTGCAAAAAAACGTGGGGCTACAAGGGTTGCCGATGATTGCCGAAAACGGCGCGGTGATCCAACTGGATCATCAATGGCAAGATATCGACGGTTTTCCCCGGATCATCTCGGGCATTGCCCATAGTGAAATCAGTCTGGTGTTGAATACGCTGCGCGAGAAAGAACATTTCAAATTCACCACCTTTGATGATGTCGATGATACAACCATTGCGGAATGGACGGGATTAAGCCGCAGCCAGGCGGCGCTGACGCAGTTGCATGAAGCCTCAGTCACGCTCATCTGGCGCGACAGTGACGAGCGGATGGCGCAATTTACCGCCCGCCTGAACGAGCTGGGGTTACAGTTTGTACAAGGCGCTCGCTTCTGGCATGTACTGGATGCCTCTGCCGGAAAAGATCAGGCAGCTAACTGGATCATCGCAATATATCAACAATCAGGGGGAGAACGTCCGACGACGATCGGCTTAGGCGATGGTCCAAATGATGCCCCCTTACTGGAGGTGATGGATTACGCAGTCATTGTGAAAGGGCTAAACCGGGAAGGTGTTCATCTGCAAAATGAGGAGCCTGCCAGGGTCTGGCGAACGCAGCGAGAAGGACCGGAAGGCTGGCGCGAAGGACTGGATCACTTTTTCACCGCTCGTTAAGCGTTATCGCTCGCAAAAACCCGATTACGCCCTGCCTGTTTAGCGAGATAAAGCCGACGATCGGCAAGCGACTGTAATTGTTCAAAATCATAATCGCCGGTTTCCTCGCTGCTGCTCACCCCCAACGAAGCACTAATGCGGATGGTTTTGCTCTTGGCAATCAACATCTCTTTTTCATTCAGCTTCAGACGAATGCGTTCGGCAACTTCTTTTGCCTGCTCCAGGTTAGCGCCCGGCAGAATCACACAAAACTCCTCGCCGCCAACTCGTCCGGCAACATCCTGGGCTCGCAATGAACGACTAATTAATCCGGCGGCATGTGACAACACACGATCGCCTGCCTGGTGACCAAAGCGGTCATTAATCGCTTTAAAATGGTCAAGGTCGACCTGAATGACAGAAAAAGGATGTTTGTGTGTCTGGCACAATTTAGCAAGCGGGCGCGCTTTTTCGAACAGTGCACCACGGTTATACATGCGGGTTAAGGTGTCGTGCCACGCTTGCCATTGCAGCGAGCTTTGCAGGACAAACATATTGCTTACCATCTGGCGAATCACATACCAGGAGATAAGTAGCATGGTGGTGAAGAGCGCCCACAGCAGGGTTAATGCAATACTTATGCTGCCAAAATCACCACGTACACCTTCACTAAGCGTATGGATACGCACTAATACGCCATCGAAATGATCCAGCCGTTCCCAGCTAACATAGCGGCTGTTCATCCGAATACCACCGCGCGTATCGTGTTCAATGTCCTGCGCAAGTGATGCCAGTTCACGAGGATCAAAGAGATCTTCGCCAGGATGGTCCGGGTTAGATGAGGTCAATAATTTCAGTTTGCTGTCATAGAGTTGATATTCGCCATCGAGATTTTTATCGATAGCATTTTGTAAAAATTGCTGCATTGAACGCACGGGAATACTCATCCCCAATACGCCATACCAGTAATTATTATTATCGACCGGCACGCTTACAGTGACCTGTGGTTCAGTAGCATTGTTATGCTCATGCTGAGAGGTAAACCAACGCACCGCACGTTGACGGTTTTCTCGTTGTGAATGACCGATAAACCAGGGTTGGGTGACAAATTCGTAGTAACGCCCAGGCACATTACGCATAAATAGCGTCGGCTGCGTCGAAACGTAAAATCCGGCGCGCGAGACATACATCGCTTGTTCAACCATTGATGAGGAGTTGTGCGCCAGACGCAGTAAGTAACCAACTTCCAGCGCGGCGGTAATTTCATTATCCAGGGATTCATTTTCGCGGGAAAGCAGACTCCCCTCACTGACTAACGCATCCGAGACACCGTTTACTGGCAAGGTGCGCCGTCTGTTGAGTTCTATCTGCCAGGCATGTTCATCGCGACGTTGTTCGAACTCGGTAACGGCATTGCGCAGAGAAGTGAAATCGAGCGGCGCAACGAGGGCTTCACGCATCCCGTTACGTAAAAACAATAATTTATCAACGTTATATTGCAGTTGTTTATCAAGCGCGTTGGCAACATTTTCCAGATGGTTACGCTGGCTTGAAATATAGGCATCTTCCAGAACCACCACTTCACGCCATGTAAGTAACGTTGAGAAGATCAACACCACAATAAAGCAGAGATTAACGACATGACCAGGCCCCAGGCGGCGCGCGAGTTTTTTCAGCCAGCTCTGGTTTTCCATTTCTGTCTCGTGCTGCACCCTGACGACTCCCAACCTGCTTTCTTATGATTCTGGCATAACCTGGCGATAACGTACCGCCAAACAGCAATAATTTTATAATGTTGCCATGATAAGGCGCATCAGGCATTCAATGCAGACATTGGCACAACAGCCGGATGCGGCATGAATGCCTTATCCGGCTTGGTGTTAATTATACGCTTTCAGGCTTCTTCCGCCGAACGACGCCTCTCCCCCGGAACAAGCTCAGTTTCATGAAAGGCTTCCTGTTTGACACCGTAACCGTCATACCACCGACACTCAACCATGCCGCTGGAATACCCAGTAACAATCATCTTCGGGCCGCCCTCTTTGACCGTCACTTCCTCACTAACCACAAAGCTCATACTCGCCTCCTTTTTTCGAGTGAAACTTGTTCACCTTAGTCGAGAATGGCGAATTTTGCATAATAGCCAATGAGAATATTAATGTGCCTGACCGCGCAATTTCGCTATCGTTTTCACTCCCAACACGACGATACCACCGATGATAAAACCAAGAATCAGATTTAAAACAGTCGGTAATATCATTGCGACCAGCGCACTCTGCTGCCCGGCGAAATGTTCAATCGCATGATGCAGCGGCGCGATGCCATGTATCACAATACCGCCGCCGACCAGGAACATCGCCAACGTACCGACTATCGATAACGCTTTCATCAGCCAGGGGGCAATAATCAACAACCCCTTGCCTGTCGCTTGCATAACCGTACTGGATTTTTCCACCAGCCAGTAGCCCAAATCATCAATCTTAACGATGATACCCACCAGACCATAAACACCCACGGTCACGACCAGTGCGATCCCTGAAAGTACCAGCACCTGATTAAGCAACGGCGCTTCCGCCACAATCCCCAGCGTGATGGCAACGATTTCCGCAGACAAAATAAAATCGGTTCGAATCGCCCCTTTTATTTTGTCCTTTTCAAACTTCAGTGGATCTTGCGCCGCCAGTGCCTCCAGACGCTGCTGACTTTGCGCCGGATCATCTTTGTGCTTACGCGCCTCCAGCATATGCAGCACCTTCTCTACCCCTTCAAAGCAGAGAAATGCGCCACCAATCATCAACAGTGGCGTAATCGCCCACGGGATAAAAGCACTGATGATCAGCGCCAGCGGCACCAGAATCACTTTGTTGATAAGCGATCCTTTCGCCACGCCCCAGACCACGGGCAACTCCCGATTGGCGCGCACACCTGAAACTTGCTGCGCATTGAGCGACAAGTCATCCCCTAATACACCGGCGGTTTTCTTCGCCGCCAGCTTGCCCATCACGGAGATATCGTCCAGCAAAGTGGCGATATCATCGAGCAATGTCAGTAAACTACTCCCGGCCAAAAGCATTCCCTCTCATTTTTATCGTTGACGCGCTAAGTATGAAGCAAAATCGGCCCGGCTGATACTTGCTTCACAGGTCAACATTTTTTTAACAATCAAACACAATTATATCTCTCGCCAGCGAAATGATTTTCACGTTTACTATGAACCGCCTTTTTATTTCCATCGTGAGGGATTATGCGTTTCCGCCAGTTGTTACCGCTTTTTGGCGCGCTGTTTGCGTTGTATATCATTTGGGGCTCAACCTATTTTGTCATTCGGATTGGGGTTGAAAGCTGGCCACCGTTAATGATGGCAGGCGTGCGGTTTCTGGCTGCCGGTATTTTATTAATGGCCTTTTTACTGCTGCGTGGGCACAAATTGCCGCCACTGCGTCCCCTGCTTAATGCCGCGTTGATTGGTTTATTACTGCTTGCTGTCGGTAACGGTATGGTAACGGTGGCTGAACATCAAAATGTTCCTTCCGGCATTGCCGCCGTGGTGGTGGCAACAGTACCTCTCTTTACTCTCTGTTTCAGTCGCCTGTTTGGCATTAAAACGCGCAAGCTGGAATGGGTGGGTATCGCCATTGGGCTTGCCGGAATCATCATGCTCAATAGCGGCGGTAATTTAAGCGGCAATCCGTGGGGAGCGATTCTGATTTTGATCGGTTCTGTGAGTTGGGCGTTTGGTTCGGTTTATGGCTCGCGCATTACCCTACCAGTAGGAATGATGGCGGGCGCCATTGAGATGCTGGCGGCTGGAGTGGTGTTAATGATCGCGTCGATGATTGCAGGTGAAAAACTGGCGAAGCTCCCTTCTCTTTCGGGCTTCCTTGCGGTCGGGTATCTGGCGCTGTTTGGTTCGATCATCGCCATCAATGCTTATATGTATTTAATCCGCAATGTCAGCCCGGCTCTCGCCACCAGCTATGCATACGTTAACCCCGTAGTCGCGGTCTTGCTGGGTACGGGGCTGGGCGGCGAAACGTTGTCGAAGATTGAATGGCTGGCGCTGGGCGTGATTGTCTTCGCAGTGGTGCTGGTCACGTTGGGAAAATATCTCTTCCCGGCAAAACCGATTGTCGCGCCAGTCATTCAGGATGGATCACGCGAGTAAATGAATCCCCAGAGTGTCGATCTGCGCGCTGGCGCCCTCGCCGCAGATCCACTCTTCCAGACGCTCGGCAAGCGCCGCATCGGTCAATTTCTCCCGTCCGCGTAACGCACACTCCCAGACAATCAATACACGCCAACCTGATTCCTGTAAGCGGCTAATGTCCCGCTTGTCACGCGTTACATTTTTGCCAATCTTCTCCAGCCAGAACTCAGTGCGTGTAGCAGGCACTTTAAACAGATAACAGTGATGATGATGCCAGAAACAGCCATGTGTAAATATTACACAGCGATACTCATCGAGGACAAAATCCGGGCGTCCGGGCAGGCTGGCATCCTGAACACGAAACGCCAGCCCCTGCCCGGTTAATAAGCTGGCGAGACGTTTCTCGATTGCCGTATCGCGCGTGGCAATCGCGCGCATATTTTTGCTACGCGTGGCCTTATCGTGAACGTCGGCCATGTTGTACCTCTTGCTGACGCAACGCCACCGCCTGTTTGATTTTTGGCTCAAGCAATTTTGCCACTGCAGCAAATACCGGTACTACCACCGAGTTGCCGAACTGGCGATAGGCCTGAGTGTCAGAAACCGGAATACGAAATTTTGCTTCATGGGGTGCTTCAAAGCCCATCAAGCGTGCGCATTCTCGAGGCGTTAACCGACGTGGACGATGTTGCTGATTCTGCGGATCGTCAAAGTCTTTCTCACCTGTCGCCATATCCCAGCCGCGATCGATTAAAATTTCCGCACCATCTTTGTAATAACGGGCAGAAAGCGTACGCGTAACACTCTGCGGGTTGTCCGGATAAACCATTCCGTAACCAAAGCCGTTACCGCGCGCCTGATGTTTTTTCGCATAGCGATAGAGGTACTTCCACAGCACCGGCGTCAGGATATATTTTGCTTCGACAACCGGGTCCAGTAACTGCGCCAGCGTAATACGTTGTGCCGGATAGCAGTCACTAATATCCCGCAAGGTGAAATCTGTTTTCAAATTCAGATCGCGACGAAAGCCCACCAGCACGATGCGCTCTCGGTGCTGCGGCAGAAAATGTTTGCCGTCGATGATTTTCGGATCGTCCGGGCCATTATCTTCGGCATCGGCCACGTCATAGCCCAGTTCATCCAGCGTCTGCATGATGATACGGAATGTTTTGCCCTGGTCGTGGCTTTTCAGGTTTTTGACGTTTTCGAGAACAAAAATCGCCGGACGACGGGCATTGATGATACGCACTACATCAAAGAACAGCGTGCCCTGGGTATCGCAAGCGAAACCGTGCGCACGACCAAGTGAGTTCTTTTTCGATACGCCAGCCAGTGAAAACGGCTGGCAAGGAAAACCGGCCAATAAAACATCATGTTCAGGAATGTGCTGACGAATATGTTCTGCCGCCACTTCATCGCTCACACCCTCTTTATGGCTCAGAGTGATGTCGCGGATATCTTCATTAAAGTGATGCGTCGCCGGGTCGCAATAATGGTTAGCTTTGTAGGTGCGCACCGCATGTTTATTCCACTCGCTGGTAAATACACACTGACCGCCAATCGATTCAAAACCGCGACGGATGCCTCCAATACCGGCAAAGAGATCGATAAAGCGAAACGTATAATGCGGATGATGTGCTGGCGGTTTGGGTAACAACGTTTGCAAATGGGCGAACTCTTTTTCGCTTAAGCGGTGCCACACCGAGTCGTTAGCCAGCGCACGTTTTAAAATCGCCGGACTCCAGTGGTTTTCTCCCACGCTATTAAGTTGCGCTACCAGCGTTTTTACATCATAAATTTGCAGCAGTTTCTCCAGCATTGCCTGTGCGGCATTCCCGGTGCTGTATGAATCGGTTACTGATATATTTTCCTGCATAGATTTAACCGGCCATCTGAGATGGCCGACAGGTTAACATAATTACTTCTGTTTAGGGCTACGCGGTCAGTCAACCGGCGAAAACGCATCAATCACCGTATGATCCACACCTTCATTCTCGCCCGCCAGTTCGGCACTGAGCTTAGCCATAAACTCCACCAGAAAACGGGCGTTATGTTGTGCCAGCAGTTTACCTTTTGCCGTTTGCATAGTTTGCGGTAGTTTCAGCAACTTCGTCTGGAAATGATCCAGCGCGTAGCGTTTATCATCGAGTGGGCGACGTTGCGCGAACGGATCTTCACCGTCAAATAGCGCCATCCCCAATGAACCTGAAACAGCAAACACGCGCGCCAGACCTATCGCACCTAATGCTTCCAGCCTGTCTGCATCCTGCACGATTTTGGCTTCCACCGTTAAAGGCGTAATTTGCGCACTGAAACTGTGTGCCGCGATGGCATGGCAAATGGCGTCTATTTTCTCTGACGGAAAATCAGCAAATTCCGCACTTAAAATGCGACGCGTTTCTTCTGCCGCCAGTAAAGAGGAACGCTGCCGTTGCGGATGATTTTTCGCCAGACTCACGACATCATGAAAATAACAGGCGGTTAAAATGACCAGCATATCGACGTCTTCATCTGCCGCCAGTTTCTGCGCTGTCGCCCAGACGCGACGAAAATGACACAGGTCATGAGCCGCGTCCTGGTGTGTATGATGGTTTTTCAACCAACGTTCAAATTGTGCCTGCCAGTGTTGTAAGTTCATACGCGCTCCGCTGCCAAAGGGGCGCAACCTTATCAGTTTTTACTCATAGCGTCTGCTTCGCGCAGGCCGTGGTCGGGTGTACCAGGCAATACCACCTAACAATGCCCCGACCATAGCCATAAATAAAAATCCCACTAACGCACCTAACCACTTTCCCGCAGTTGAACCTAAATCACTTTCAAATCCTGACACGGGGGCATCGGGGATCCGACTCATTACCCAGATGTAACGCGCCATCACCCAGACAAAATAGCCACACCATGTATAGAAAGCCCACAAAGCCAGTTTGCCGCCAGGGCTGCGAGAGAGTCTTTCTTCCATTGTTGTCGAACCATGCTCCATTTTGAGATAACCCGGAAAATTAAGACCTGATCCTATTATGTGATGAAAGTCACATTTTTCCACATCGGTTGAGCCAGTCAAGTCTCATTCATTTTTTGAACAAATAGATGATTTTTGTTCAATGGCAATAATTACTGGAAAAACAGCTATTAAAAATTTTATTTAACTTTGATCGTAGTTTTATTAATTCACTAATTCAATATATCAGCGAGGAATACAATTATACCTTTTTTGTTTTCTGTGTCATGATAACTCCGTTATTAGCCTTTTATCGTCTTGTTTATATTTTTGAGCCGGCATGATGCCGGCTTTTTTTATGTCGTTTTATAATGTGCGCAAGATCACACACGATTTTTAGCGAAACAATCATTGACGCAATCCATTCTTATCCAAAACCAATAAATATTTGATATAAAACCATAAATACCATGAATATTTGTGGTTTTAACTCATAATCGTGAATTATATTAAATAGATTAGAAACATTTTGAAATCTTTTAAATACACTTGTTACATGTATTTCTTAAAATAAAATGAACTTCATAGAATAGTATCCAAATGTGCTTTTTTTGGATAACGGCACTTATTTTTATATTCATGAAGATTATAATCACAAGGGAATACATAATGAAAAGAAAAGTTCTGGCAATGCTGGTCCCGGCGTTATTAGTTGCTGGCGCAGCAAATGCGGCTGAAGTCTATAATAAAGATGGTAATAAACTGGATTTCTACGGAAAAGTAGCGGGTCTACACTATTTTTCTGACAACTCGGGCGCTGATGGCGACATGTCATATGCCCGTATCGGTTTCAAAGGCGAAACTCAGATCGCTGACCAGTTTACTGGTTACGGTCAGTGGGAATACAACCTGCAAGCAAATGGTACTGAAGGTGACGGTGATAACTCAGCAACCCGTCTGGCGTTCGCTGGTTTAGGTTTCGGTCAGAACGGTACTTTCGACTACGGTCGTAACTACGGTGTTGTGTATGATATCGAAGCGTGGACCGATATGCTGCCTGAATTTGGTGGCGATACTTATGCTGGCGCCGACAACTTCATGAACGGCCGTACCAATGGTGTAGCAACCTACCGTAACAATGGCTTCTTCGGTCAGGTTGATGGTCTGAACTTTGCTCTGCAATATCAGAGTAATAATGAAAGTGGCAGTGACGGTCTCTTTGGCCAAGAAGGCTCTGGCAGCGGGGATGGCCGTAGCCTTGCTAAAGAAAATGGCGATGGTTTCGGTATGTCAACTTCCTATGACTTCGACTTTGGTTTAAGTCTGGGTGCTGCTTACTCTAATTCTGACCGTTCCAATAGCCAAGCTGCTAGCGGGTATGGAGATGGCAATCATTTCTATGGCAATAGTTATGCTGGTGGTGGCACTGCAGAAGCATGGACTGTCGGTGCTAAATACGATGCAAACAATGTATATTTAGCAGCAATGTATGCTGAAACTCGTAACATGACAGCCTATGGTAGCAGCAAATCTCGCTCAACTGATGGGAAACTTGGCGGCGGTGGTATCGCTAACAAAACTCAGAACTTTGAAATTGTTGCCCAGTACCAGTTCGATTTCGGTCTGCGTCCGTCAATTGCTTACCTCCAATCAAAAGGTAAGGATTTAGGCGGTCAAGAAATGTACGATAACGGTAATTACCATTACACTAACAAAGATCTGGTTAAATACGTTGAAGTCGGTGCGACCTACTACTTCAACAAAAACATGTCCACCTATGTTGATTACAAAATCAACCTGCTGGACAACGATGATGACTTCTACGCAAACAATGGCATCGCGACCGATGATATCGTTGCTGTAGGCTTAGTCTACCAGTTCTAATCAGCCAACGCGCCTCGGCGTGTTACTGTAAAAACCTAATACCCGCCTGAGTTCGTCCCTCATCGAACTCAGGCTTTTTTATCGTCATCAAATCAGCAACAGCGGCACGCTAAACTGCCGTAGCATATCGACAAAACCCAATTCCTGAGTAGCTCCCAGCACAATAACATCTTCCAGTTGCTGTTCAGCCAGTTCCTTCACCCCTTCCGGAAGAGTCCCAAGATAAACATAGGTATGGATAAACCCTTCAGGCAAAACCAACTGTTCTGCCAGTGTAGCTAAACGGCGCAAAGCCTGATCACGTAGCACATATTCCAAACGATGCATGTCAGAAACATATCCCCGCTCCAGTATCCTTACATACTCCGGTATAAAGCCAAGCAAATGAACATGCCCTGATGAAACGTTGGCGAAAAATTGCGCATGATAAAATGCTTGCTCTCTATCATCCCGGGAAAAGACATTCACCGGAATAACAATATTTCGGTACATAGAAAATCCCTGAAAACATCTGAATATAAAAAGAATTTACGTTATAATTAATTTATCTGTTAAATTTTATACTTACGCCATAAATACAGCATCATTGGGCACATTAAATCAGCTGCGCCTTGGCCACTCCTGGCAGAGCAACTCCAGGCAGCTCCTGTAATTAGCACATCTGATGCCATGTAATTAATCATATCTGCCATCAGTTAAACCTTAATCTGGATCATCATTTTTTCGCGATTCACGGCCTTACAGGGCAGTTTAATCATTATTTTTTTGCTAAAAATCTCATTTACGAATTTTGCACTCCCCCTCTGTAACGAGGATATGCAATCTCATCTTTTCTGAAAAATGGACTACAATATATTGCTACGCTTTGAGTTTTTATTGCAAATAAGGTGGAATCGGTGAGATCACTATTCGATAATAGCTGTGTATTTACCCAACCATATTTAACATACTCTCCTACCGCTTTCGGTATATTGACTCATTTTACGCTCCTGGTTAAATATAGCACCCAGCTCAGTCGCGAATATAGTGACTAACCTACCTAAGTTACAATAAGGAATACACTATGACTGTTCAAACAAGTAAGAATCCGCAGATCGATATTGCTGAAGATAATGCGTTCTTCCCTTCAGAATTTTCGCTTAGTCAGTATACCAGCCCGGTATCTGATCTTGATGGAGTGGACTATCCAAAACCGTATAGCGGCAAGCACAAAATTCTGGTGATCGCCGCTGACGAACGTTATCTGCCGACCGATAACGGTAAACTGTTCTCTACGGGCAACCATCCGATTGAAACGTTGCTGCCGCTGTATCACCTGTATGCAGCAGGTTTCGAGTTCGAAGTTGCGACCATCTCCGGCCTGATGACGAAGTTTGAATACTGGGCTATGCCGCACAAAGATGAAAAAGTGATGCCATTCTTTGAGCAACACAAATCTTTGTTCCGCAATCCGAAGAAATTAGCGGATATTGTCGCCAACTTAAACGCAGACAGCGAGTACGCAGCAATTTTTGTTCCCGGCGGTCATGGCGCTCTCATTGGCTTACCGGAAAGCAAAGAAGTTGCAACCGCTCTACAATGGGCAGTTGAAAATGACCGTTTTGTTATCTCTCTCTGCCATGGTCCGGCTGCGTTTCTGGCACTTCGTCATGGTGATAACCCGCTGAACGGTTATTCCATTTGTGCGTTCCCTGACGCCGCAGACAAACAAACGCCAGATATTGGCTATATGCCTGGCCATCTGACCTGGTACTTTGGTGAAGAACTGAAGAAAATGGGAATGAATATCATCAATGATGATATTACCGGCCGGGTACATAAGGATCGTAAACTTCTCACCGGCGACAGTCCTTTTGCAGCGAATGCGCTGGGTAAACTCGCAGCACAGGAAATGCTGGCTGCATACCAGGGTTAATCGGGCATCACTTACGGTATAATAAAAAAGTGGGGGTATTTCCCCCACTTAGATGATCACTCTGATTGCTGACGTTTTATCTCTTCTCTTACCTTCACTTTGCATCGACTTCAGATTGAAATGTACATTGAAGCTATGCAATACAAGTATTTTTGCGATACAAACATAATTTAATTGAATAATTAAAAATTAATAATAGAAATAAATTATGTATTATCTCGCTATTTAGCGATTTTAGAAAACGACTATCTCTGATAAACTCCATCACGTTTTAACCAGTAGGGAAGCGAGGTTGGAAATGTCGTTAGTGTCAATTTTTAGACGCATTGCATTCAGCTATTATGATTATTCATGTGAAGATATCAATATAACAAATACTGAATTTGTGGTTATTCACATCCCCGACCAAATTGGTGATGCAATGGCCATTTACCCCATAATTAGATCGCTGGAATCACATAAAATAAAACATTTATTAATTGTCGCATCCACAATTAATAAATCTGTTTTTGATTCGCTTTGTCTTAAAGAGACTAAATTAACATTAGTCAGTATGACAATGCAGGATCATGCCAGCTTTAGAGAAATAAAAAGTCTGGCGCAAAGTATAAGAGATCAATACGGTACACCGGATCTCTGCATTGAAGCTATGCGCAAGAAAAACCTGAAGACAATGCTGTTCATAAGTCATTTAAAAGCCAAAACCAATTTACAAGTGGTGGGTTTAACAATGAAATGTTATTCCTCCTTATGTAAATCGGCGTCGAAAATGGACCAGTCTCTTCGGGCGCCAGTACCAATGACATGGGCATTCATGATGCGAGAGGTTGGTTTCCCGCCTGTCCGCCCCTTATTTGAACTGCCGATCAACAAAGAGGTAATAAACGAGGTACGTTATGAACTTACCTCATTGGGCGCATATATTGCTCTTAATCTTGATGGTAGTGTTCAGGAGCGAACTTTTTCAGGCTCAATAGCTCAAAAACTAATAGCTATAATTAAAAATGAAATAAATATGCCAATTGTCATTGTTCATGGCCCGAATGGTACTGAAAAAGCAATAGAACTAACGCAGTGTTTTGACAATGTCTATCATTTATCATTGTCACCTTCAATACCACGTTCTGCCGCCGTCATAAAAGATGCTTTTCTCGCAATAACACCTGATACTTCTGTTTTACATATGACAAGTGCTTATAATGTCCCTGTCATCGCAGTATATGCCGATTATAAAACACGCTGGCCTGCTATGGCAGATATTTCAGAGACGATTGTGGTAGGGAAAAATATTGATCACATCAATCTGGATGAGTTCAGAAATACGATAAAAAGAAGTATCGCAAAAATTCAGCCCTGATGTAGTTATCAGATTTAAGGGAGGTTAGATACGGGCCCGGTTATGGCTAACATCGAAAGGCAAAAAGCCTGCTCGAAAGCAGGCTTTTCAAAATTTGGCTCCTCTGACTGGACTCGAACCAGTGACATACGGATTAACAGTCCGCCGTTCTACCGACTGAACTACAGAGGAATCGTGAGAACGAGGCGAATATTACTGAGTGACACTGCGAGTGTCAACACTAAAATTCACACGTTATTTCAATCGGTTAATTAAGCAACAAAATTGATATTTAATGAACATCTGGTGCTGAATATGTGCCTCGTTCATTCGCATTTCGCAGTCTTTGCAGCGGTTCCTGCTGATAAAATTGGCAGAAACGTTGCCACAGAGAGGGGAAACGAGGAGCAAAAAGCTCCGGGGCACTAAAAAAGTATTCGGAAAGCACGGCAAAACATTCTGCAGGGTCACTGGCGGCATAAGCATCAATGCTGGAGGCATTTTCGCCCACTAATTCAATTTCGTCCTGAATGTTATTCATCGCCGCGTGAAGATCGTGTTCCCAGCCCGCGACTTCACGTAAAGGAATAAAGGGGACACCACTGGCGCGATCGCCGTTCCGGGTGTCCAGTTTATGTGCAACTTCGTGGATGATCAGATTAAACCCAGAGGCATCGAAGGAATCCTGTATATCGAGCCAATTCAGTACGATGGGGCCTTGCTGCCAGCTTTGACCTGACTGAACGATGCGTTGATTATGTACCAGTCCTATATCGTCTTCCCATTCATCGTCTACCACAAATGGTGCTGGATAAATTAACACTTCATGGAAACCATCCAGCCATTCCAGCCCCAGTTCCATAACAGGTAAACAAAACAGCAAGGCGATACGACCGCTTTTCAAAGCGTCAAGTTCAACCCCTTGTAAAGGAACCAACCGTTTTTGTTGCAAAAAACGTCCAGCAAGAGTGACTAATTTGTTTTGCTCCTGCTCAGTCAAACTTGTCAAAAGAGGTATCGACAGAGCTTCCTTCCACGGAATTGCATCATCATGAACGGTTTCTTGTACTTTCCAGGGCCACTTAATCATCGTTTTGCTCGCAAACTCGTCACTTGAACAAAATTGCACGGACAGGGACTGTTAAAATGCCAAATTTCCTGGCATCATTGCAACAATCTGAACGGAGAGATGCCGGAGCGGCTGAACGGACCGGTCTCGAAAACCGGAGTAGGGGCAACTCTACCGGGGGTTCAAATCCCCCTCTCTCCGCCAATCATTCAAGCAATTAGCCCACCCCGTGTCAGTGACACAAATCTCATTGAGAAAATTCGAAAAATTCATCTGCAAAAATAACGCCAGCAAGTAGCCAGTGCTACCTTAGCGATCACATTTCTCTGTCTTTTGATTTTCTAATACGCACCTGAATCCACAATTTTGTTCGTTTCCAGCACATTACAGTAGACCCTATCCGCCCTCCATGCTCATTTTCAGGTATAAAAATATTTGCAGATGCTCTCTGTCGCGGTAGTCTCATAAGGTTCGTTTATAGATTGACGGCAATGTGAGTGACCTTTTTCCATACTAATTATAAAAAGACAGTACAGACAGGAACACTATGGACTCCACGCTCATCTCCACGCGTCCCGATGAAGGAACGCTTTCGTTAAGTCGCGCCCGACGAGCTGCATTAGGCAGTTTTGCCGGTGCCGTCGTCGACTGGTACGATTTTTTACTCTATGGCATTACTGCAGCACTGGTATTTAATCGAGAGTTTTTCCCACAAGTGAGCCCGGCAATGGGAACTCTCGCAGCATTTGCCACTTTTGGCGTCGGATTCCTTTTCCGTCCACTTGGAGGTGTCATTTTCGGCCATTTTGGCGACCGCCTGGGGCGTAAGCGCATGTTGATGCTGACTGTCTGGATGATGGGGATCGCAACAGCATTGATTGGTATTCTTCCTTCATTCTCGACTATTGGCTGGTGGGCACCGATTTTACTGGTGACGCTGCGTGCTATTCAGGGATTTGCCGTCGGCGGAGAATGGGGAGGCGCAGCATTGCTGTCCGTTGAAAGCGCGCCGAAAAATAAAAAAGCCTTTTACAGTAGCGGTGTACAAGTTGGCTACGGTGTAGGGTTACTGCTTTCAACTGGACTGGTTTCTCTGATTAGTATGATGACGACTGACGAGCAGTTTTTGAGCTGGGGCTGGCGCATTCCTTTCCTGTTTAGCACCGTACTGGTGTTGGGGGCATTGTGGGTGCGTAATGGTATGGAGGAATCCGCTGAATTTGAGCAACAGCAACATAATCAAGCGGCAGTGAAAAAGCGAATCCCTGTTATCCAGGCACTGTTACTACATCCAGGGGCTTTTCTGAAGATTATTGCGCTGCGACTGTGCGAGTTGCTGACGATGTATATCGTTACCGCCTTTGCGCTTAACTACTCAACCCAGAATATGGGGCTGCCACGCGAATTATTCCTGAATATTGGTTTGCTGGTGGGAGGGTTAAGCTGCCTGACAATTCCCTGTTTTGCCTGGCTTGCCGATCGTTTTGGTCGCCGCAGGGTTTATATCACTGGTGCAGTTATCGGAACCTTAAGCGCGTTTCCTTTCTTCATGGCGCTCGAGGCTCAATCCATTTTCTGGATAGTCTTCTTCTCCATTATGCTGGCGAATATTGCGCATGACATGGTGGTTTGTGTGCAGCAACCGATGTTCACAGAGATGTTTGGTGCCAGTTATCGCTACAGCGGCGCTGGGGTCGGATATCAAGTTGCCAGTGTGGTAGGTGGAGGATTTACCCCTTTTATTGCCACCGCTCTTATTACTTATTTTTCCGGGGACTGGCATAGCGTCGCCATTTATTTGCTGGCTGGATGCCTGATTTCCGCAATGACCGCTTTGTTGATGAAAGACAATCAACGCATCTGATGGTCTGGCGAAGATCATTCGATCTTCGCCTTACACTTTTGTTTCACATTCCTGTGACATACTATCGGATGTGCGGTAATTGTATGGAACAGGAGACACACATGAATAATAAGGGCTCCGGTCTGACCCCAGCTCAGGCACTGGATAAACTTGACGCGCTGTATGAGCAATCTGTAGTCGCTTTACGCAATGCCATTGGCAACTATATTAAAAGTGGCGAATTACCTGATGAAAACGCCCGCAAACAAGGTCTTTTTGTCTATCCATCATTGACCGTGACCTGGGATGGCTGCGCCACAAATCCTCCCAAAACACGCGCATTTGGACGTTTTACTCACGCTGGCAGCTATACCACCACTATTACCCGCCCTGCTCTCTTTCGTTCGTATCTCAATGAACAACTAACGTTACTGTATCAAGATTATGGTGCGCACATCTCCGTGCAACCCTCGCAGCATGAAATCCCCTATCCCTATGTCATCGATGGCTCTGAACTGACACTTGATCGTTCGATGAGCGCCGGGCTAACTCGTTACTTCCCGACAACAGAACTGGCGCAAATTGGCGATGAAACTGCAGACGGCATTTATCATCCAACGGAATTTTCTCCGCTATCGCATTTTGATGCGCGCCGGGTCGATTTTTCCCTCGCGCGGTTACGCCATTATACCGGCACGCCAGTCGAACATTTTCAGCCGTTCGTTTTGTTTACCAACTACACACGTTATGTGGATGAATTCGTTCGTTGGGGGTGCAGCCAGATCCTCGATCCTGATAGTCCCTACATTGCTCTTTCCTGTGCTGGAGGGATATGGATCACCGCCGAAACAGAAGCCCCTGAAGAAGCGATTTCTGATCTCGCATGGAAAAAACACCAGATGCCAGCATGGCATTTAATCACTGCCGATGGCCAGGGTATTACTCTGGTAAATATTGGTGTGGGGCCATCAAATGCTAAAACCATCTGCGATCATCTGGCGGTGCTACGCCCGGATGTCTGGCTGATGATTGGTCACTGCGGTGGATTACGTGAAAGCCAGTCCATTGGTGATTATGTACTTGCACATGCTTATTTACGCGATGACCACGTTCTTGATGCGGTTCTCCCCCCCGATATTCCTATTCCGAGCATTGCTGAAGTGCAACGCGCGCTTTATGACGCCACCAAACTCGTCAGCGGCAGGCCGGGTGAGGAAGTTAAACAGCGGCTACGTACTGGCACTGTGGTAACTACTGATGACAGGAACTGGGAATTGCGTTACTCGGCTTCTGCACTTCGTTTTAACTTAAGTCGGGCCGTAGCGATTGATATGGAAAGTGCAACCATTGCAGCACAAGGATACCGTTTCCGCGTGCCATACGGGACGCTACTGTGTGTTTCAGATAAGCCATTGCATGGTGAGATTAAACTTCCCGGCCAGGCTAACCGTTTTTATGAAGGTGCGATTTCCGAACACTTGCAGATTGGCATCCGGGCAATTGATTTACTGCGCGCGGAAGGCGATCGACTGCATTCCCGTAAACTGCGCACCTTTAATGAGCCGCCGTTCCGATAATGAGCGAAGATCCTTTGCATCAAGAAAAGATGTGAAGGATTTTATAAGTAAAAAGCAAAAAGCCCGCTATAAAAGCGGGCTTTTCATAATTTGGCTCCTCTGACTGGACTCGAACCAGTGACATACGGATTAACAGTCCGCCGTTCTACCGACTGAACTACAGAGGAATCGTGAGAACGGGGCGAATATTAACGATGCCCATCTACATTGTCAAAGCCTGTTTTTTAATTTTGAAATCGTTTGCTGAAATATTCTGCGTTTTGTCGTTTATTCCGACACAACTGCCTTTTTTTCACACTTTTCATGTTCAGGGCGAGGATATTTCCATAGCCAGCGCCCGGTCACCATCCGCCAGTAAAACAACGCAGCACGCACGGCCCAGTCAGCAAACATCCCCATCCAAACGCCAACCACGCCCCAGCCAAGCATAATTCCCAGCGCATAACCTACTACCACTCGGCATCCCCACATACTCAACATAGATACCCACATAGCGTAGCGGGCATCACGAGCACCTTTAAAACCAGCAGGTAATACCCATGAGGCCGACCAAATAGGCATAAACAAAGCATTTAGCCAAATAAGAATCACAACCACGTGTTTAACCTGGGGATCCTGGGTATAAAATGACGCCATAACCCCGGCAAAGGGAGCCGTTAACCAGGCTATCGCCGTTAACCCAAGGGTGGACAACCAGAAAACATGCCTCAACTGTATTTCTGCTTGCGCTCTCTGCCCTACTCCCAGCCTTCGACCAGTAATTATTGTAGAAGCAGAACCGAGCGCACTCCCTGGTAAATTGATAAGAGCCGCAATCGAAAAAGCGATAAAATTTCCGGCAATAACGCTGGTTCCCATACCAGCAACAAACATTTGTGTTAATAACCGACCACTGGTAAACAATACTGATTCAACGCTCGCGGGAATACCAATCCCCATAACTTCCCAGATAATGCTGAAATTCAATGGTTTAAAATAGCTTTTTAACGAGATTCGTAGTGCAGGATTAAAGCCAATCGCCAGTACCCACAAAATTGCAATTGCGCCAATATAACGGGAAATAGTTAATCCTAGCCCTGCGCCAACAAACCCCAGCCCCTGCCAGGAGAAAAGCCCGTAAATCAATATACCGCTAATAATAATATTAAAAATATTCATGCTACCATTTATAAGTAGCGGTATTTTCGTATTCCCGGCGCCACGAAGTGCCCCACTGCCAATCAAGGTGATGGCAGCGGCTGGATAACTGAGCACCGTCAGTTCCAGATAAGTCAACGCCAGTGCTTTAACCTCTGTCGTGGCATCACCTGCAACAAAATCGATAATTTGTTCGCCAAAATGATGAATGAGAATTGCCAACAGCACGGCAAATAACGTCATGATCACCAATGATTGCCGTGTTGCTACTCTGGCTCGCCGTCGATCACGTTTACCGAGACTAAATGCCACAACGACAGTAGTACCAAGATCGATAGCTGCGAAAAAGGCCATAATGACCATGTTGAAGCTGTCCGCCAACCCAACGCCCGCCATTGCATCTTTTCCCAGCCAACTGACCAGAAAAGTGCTCAGCACGCCCATCAACAGGACACAGGCATTCTCCATAAAGATAGGAACAGCAAGCGGAGTTATTTCGCGCCAGAACAACACGTTGTAACTCTTACGTTTTGAGTGCCAGCGAGTGTGGCGAACAACCTGGCGTAAAGCTGAGGGGATATTCAAAGCCGACCTTAATTGCAGAAAGTGAAACCACATTTCAAATAATGAGGGAGAATCAGAAAAGCTGCAAAGATTTTCGCCGACAAATTGTCTGCAAATGCAACAAACTGTTGATAGAAACGGCAAACGGTTGATGAATTTAAAAAACAGGTTTGACAAATGATTTTTCGCCGTTAAGATGTGCCTCAACAGCGATTCCTCTGTAGTTCAGTCGGTAGAACGGCGGACTGTTAATCCGTATGTCACTGGTTCGAGTCCAGTCAGAGGAGCCAAATTTTGAAAAGCCCGCTTTGATAGCGGGCTTTTTGCTATATTTGATAATCAATTTCCTCTTCGCTATTTTCCATCACCTGCCGCTTAATATCCTCAACCGACAATCCAGCATTGCACAATTCCAGAAAACGCCAGACATAGTTACGCTGAAGTTGTCCTCGCTTGAGTCCCAACCAGACAGTATTAGCATCGAAAAGATGCCGCGTATCCAGACGAATTAAATTCTCTTCCTCTTGCTCACCGCTGGATTGTTCGGCAACTAATCCTATCCCCAAACCGAGGGCGACATAGGTTTTGATGACATCAGAATCCTGAGCACTCAATACAATATCTGCCAGTAAACCTTTGCGGACAAAGGCGTCATCAATACGTGAGCGCCCCGTAATTCCCTGTCGGTAAGTGATCAACGGCCACTTCGCTATTGATTCCAGCGTCAATGGCGTAATTTGTGTTAAGGGATGATCGACAGGAACGAGCAAACTATGGTGCCAACGAAACCAGGGGAAAGCGACGAGTTGGGGATCATTGCTCAAACGCTCACTGGCTATGCCAATATCAGCTCCGCCGTTTTGTAGCAGAGTCGCAATTTCCTGCGGCGTCCCCTGGATAAGCTCGAGTCGCACTTCGGGGAAAAGTTCGCGAAAGGCTTTAATGACCCCAGGCAAGCTGTAACGAGCCTGAGTATGCGTCGTTGCAATAGTGAGTACGCCAGATGTGTCGTTGGTAAACAGGTCTGCAAGCCGTCGAACATTACTGGCTTCATTCAGAATACGTTCTGCAATGACCAGTAATGCTTTGCCCGGTTCAGTCATGCCAAGCAGCCGCTTGCCACGACGAACGAATATTTCGATACCAAGTTCATCCTCCAGCTCTCGAATATGACGGCTGACACCTGACTGTGAGGTAAAGAGCATATTCGCAACCTCTGTCAGATTGTAATCCTGACGGGCAGCTTCGCGGATTATCTTTAGTTGTTGGAAATTCACGGTAAACTCCGGGCATATCAGACATCCATTATTGTTAGAGTCTAATGCCCGGCATAACAAATAATAAAAACCCGCATCTTATTCCATCCAGGTATAACGTTTAGCTCACCAATTGCCATTGTCTTTTTTCCATGGCTGGAGAACTAATCACTGACAATAATAGCTCTTTCACTGCCTGCGCCTGTGGCGATAAAACTGATCTGGCGGGTAAGTTTAATGACAACGAGAGATTCATTGAAGGCGTGGTAATACGTGACATCCAACCGTTAACTGCGGCACATAACGAACGTGCGGCCGATTCAGGTAATACTGCAACGCCTATACCGCTGGCAATCGCAGCGGTAAGCGTAGCGATAGACTCAATTTCACCGATGACTTTCGCTGTAAGCCGGCGCAGGGAAAAAGCTTCATCAACACGAAGTCTTACTACACTGTAATCGCTGGGAAGGAAGAGGTTCATTTGCGCTATCGCATTAACATCAACGCTTTGCCCTGGGCAATCCTGAGTTCCGACAAGATACAGATCCTCTTTTAACAAAGTCTGACTGGATACACCAGACACAGGGGAATGCTCATAAACCACCGCCATATCAAGCTGGTTGTTTATAAGTTTTTCGTTAAGCACAGCACCGCTATTTTCATGGAGATAGATAACGACCTCCGGAAATTCAGTGCGTACCGCCTGTAATAAAGGCATGGTGATAGATGACGCTGCGGTTCCTGGCGCAAAGCCAATCGAGACTTGACCTGACAATGTCTGACCTACATTATGCACCGCCAGTTGGGCCTGTTCACACTGACGTAAAATTGCCCGCGCATGGGTATAGAGAATTTTTCCGGCGTCTGTCGGCGTAACGCCACGTTTTGTGCGAATCAAAAGTTGCTGATTTAGCTCACCTTCCAGCGTGGCAACCTGCTGACTGAGCGCAGGCTGTGCTATATGCAATACTTCAGCAGCCTGAGTCAGGCTACCAATATCTACAATTTTGACGAAGTATTTCAAGCGTCTAAAGTTCATGGTGCCTCCGGTTTTTTTAAGCGTCAGCCCGAGTGCCGACATTACTAACAACCAGATTGCAAGATACTTGCCAGTTTCGTTTTGGCGTTGATACGAAAGCTAATCGCCCGTCAAATAAGAGATTATGATTGTTTCGTCATTGGCTCTTTAAGCCAGGAGAAGCATTCCCTGCCCCATGAAAGGATGTCATGCACCACGATGGAACATGATTAAAAAGATTGAAAGTTCATCGTTTTGTTGAAATTGGCAGCAAACGAACAAAAAAATGCATTTCCCCCTTTGACATCGCCATGTACTGCCATTAATATGCGCCCCGTTCAAACGATTCCTCTGTAGTTCAGTCGGTAGAACGGCGGACTGTTAATCCGTATGTCACTGGTTCGAGTCCAGTCAGAGGAGCCAAATTCAAAAAAGCCTGCTTTAGAGCAGGCTTTTTGCTTTTTATACAACAGCTATTTTAAAACATCTGCTTTGAGCCAGAGTTAATTTGTACTGGCATTCCCGATCGACGTTGCAACGCAGCATTCGCGCGATTCACATCAACTTCTTGCCCGTTGATAAACGCCCGCAAAGATGGGGTTACCGGCAATGGCACTTTTCGGTCGGACTCATATTCTGCACGATTGCGCGACAGCGGCTCATGAACTTCCAGCCACTTTGAACCATCCGGCTCCGTTGTGTATTTCACTGGCTGATCAATAAGTTGCACGCGCGTCCCTACCGGGACATTATCAAACAGATATTTGATATCGTCATTGCGCAGACGAATACAACCCTGACTTACCCGTAGGCCAATCCCAAAATTGGCATTAGTACCGTGAATGGCATATAACCTGCCGATATAAATAGCGTACAACCCCATAGGATTATCGGGTCCGGCTGGGACAAATGCAGGCAGACTCTCCCCACGCTTTGCATATTCACGACGAGTGTTAGGGGTTGGCGTCCAGGTTGGTGCTTCTTGTTTACGCTCAACGGCTGTCACCCAATTACGCGGGGTTTCTCGTCCAGCCTGACCAATACCAATAGGAAACACTTCCACAGTATTACTGTCTGGTGGGTAGTAATACAGACGCATCTCGGCGACATTAACCACAATTCCTTTTCGCACAGTGGCGGGTAAAATCAGTTGCTGCGGAATGGTGAGCTGCGAACCAGACTTCGGCAAGAAAACATCAGCCCCCGGATTCGCTTCCAGCATATTACTCAGCCCTTGTCCGTACTGCGCGGCAAAAGTTTCCAGCGGCTGGGTATTGTGATCGGGAACCGTTACTGTAAGTTGCTGCCCCACTAAACGACTCCCCTCTGGGGGTAATGGATAAGTTACCGCCAGGCTATTATGACTGGCAAAAAGCAGAGCAAATGAACAAAGAATATTTACACGACGCATCATATCCCTTTCCTAAGTCGCGAAAGCCATCCGATAAGTATAGCTTTTATCAGACTTTTCGTTTTTAGCTGTTCAATTCAGAAGTTGTATTCCCCGGTAGAATAATGTTGCTGGCAGCAAGTTCGCCCATGTTGTTGTATATCGCGCAAGCAGCTTCGATGATGGGTATCGCCAGCGCCGCACCACTCCCCTCACCTAAACGCATTTCCATATTGATATACGGCTCCAGCTCCAAATGTGCCAGCGCAATACGCGCCCCTTTTTCTGCCGACAAATGGGAAGGAATAAGATACGGTTTGATTGCAGGTGACATCTGGCACGCAGCAAGCGCGGCGGCATAAGAAAGAAAGCCATCCAACAACACGGGTAAACCACAGGAAGCGGCTCCTGAGATCACGCCAGCCATTCCGACCAAATCAAATCCACCAACTTTTGCCAGTACATCAACACCATCCAGCGGATTCGGTTGATTCAACGTAATTGCCCGACGAACAACATCAACTTTGTTTGCCAGTTTATCTGTCGGCAGATTTGCGCCAATACCAACCACTTCTTCGGGATCGCGTCCAGTAATTGTGCTGACTATCGCCGCAGCCGGCGTCGTGTTTGCCATTCCCAGCTCACCCACGCCAAACAACGTGACGCCATTTTTCGCCAGTTCACGCGTATAACGAATGACTTCCAGAAGCAACTCTTCAACCTGACAGCGGCTCATTGCAGGACCTGAAGCTATATTGCCGCTACCTCGAGCGACACGCATGTTGATAAGTCCGGGTATTGGCTCCGCAGTATCTATGCCTACATCAATTACATGAACTTTAGCCCCCGCCTGTGCTGCCAGAACACACACGCCGGTTGTTCCGCGTGTCATATTTTCAGCCTGAATGGCTGTCACCGCTTTCGGGGAAATAGTGACACCCTCATCCCAGACGCCGTGATCGGCACACATAACCACTACCGCTTTTTTACCCACATGAGGAACACCATTCAGCCCCGGCATTCCTGCCAGTTGTACGGCAAGCGCCTCCAGCCTTCCCAGACTACCGACGGGTTTGAGTAACCCGTCAATATGCCGTTGTGCGCGCGACATAGCAGCATGATCGATAGCCGGGATCGTATTCAGTAAATCGGCAAGTGTTTGCATGTTGCGTCTCTTTATAGCAGCGCCAGCAGAAAGACCAGCTCACCAAGCTCTATGGCAGCTCCCAGCGTATCGCCGGTTTGCCCGCCCAGAGTACGTTTGAAAAGCTGACCGAGGACGAAAATTGCCACCATCGTCACCACCATAGCAGCCACACCATGCATACCAGGCAGTAATACAGCAGCAAAAATTACGGCTAAGCCTAGTGTGACGCAGGTTTGTCGCCCATCAATTTTGCCAATGAACACATTGCCAAGCCCTTCTTCCCGAGCATAACGATGACGATACATCAATAATGCGGCAGTACCACGGCTGACAGCACATGCTGCAGCCAGCGATGCCAGGATAGGCTCACCACGCAGAGCCAGTTCGCTCAAAATCAAAATCTTTCCCAGCACAACAAAAATCAATGCCAGACCGCCGTGGGTGCCTAAACGGCTATCACGCATGATTTCCAACATACGATCTCGGCTACGTGCAGAAAATACACCATCACAGGTATCTGCCAGACCGTCCAGGTGGAATCCCCCTGTCATCAGCGCCAGAACCAGCACGCTAAATAGTGCCGCCAGTGGTACACCACACCATACCTGCAACACCATGAAGACCAGCCCACTAATCGCACCAAGCAATAACCCAATTAAGGGAAAAGTAATGATACCGCGAGAATAATGTTCGAAATCCAGCCCCTGGGACCAACGACGCGGTACAGGCAGACGCGTAATGAAAGAGAGCATCGCCCAAAATAATTTACTCATTTGATTTTTACTCCAATACCCGAAACCACCAGCCATACTTCATCTGCCGCAGCGGCCAGTTGCTGATTCACTCGCCCGGCAATATCACGAAAATGTCGCGCCAGACGATTCTCCGGCACAATACCCATTCCCACTTCATTGGTCACTAATACGACCTTTGCAGGGCAACGTTGACAGGCAGCAATCAACAACTGAATCTCGCCATTTATCGCTTGCTCCATCGCCACATAATCCCATCCTTCAGGATCTTTATCGCCGCCATAATCAAACAACAGATTAGTCACCATTGTCGTAATGCATTCCAGCAACACAGCGTTCTGCGGATTAATGTCTGCATTAATTAACTCATCAAGCTGCTGCCAGCGTTCCACCGTGTGCCAATGCGCCGGACGCCCCTGTCGATGATGCTCAATCCGTGCCGCCATCTCATCATCAAGGATTTGTGAAGTGGCGATATACAGAACCTGTGGAGTATCCCCAATAAGCGCCTCGGCGTGCCGACTCTTCCCGCTCCGTGCACCACCTGTCACCAAAATCATCATACGGACTCCTGGTTCAATTGTATGATGGTATTCATTGACCAGAACCATCGTTGCTGATCGTAATAACATTTCCGCAATTAATACTGCGCGTAATGAAAATAAAAATCCAGCGTTCTCAATCCATTACGAACGAAGGCGGTGTTGTGAAATAGTCCGATTTCCCTGTGTAAACGTCTGGCAGAATGCGTCATTGGCAATATTTTCACTGCGTTGACATATTTCATTCAGATAATGGATTAATGCTACTGCACCACCAGCCGAACCAGCCAGCAAACGGGCATTATGCCGTGTGATTACGATTACCGTCGCGCCATCAGGATGAGAGAAATTTTCTGGTATGGAGACCCTGTTTTCAGCAATCAATAACAGCACTGAATAATCGGTATACGCGTCTGATAACGATTGAACAGCCCCACCTTTAAAAGGCAAGAAACCTTGCTGCCAGTCCTCACCAACAAAACAGGTCATTGGCAACATTTCAGCCAGATATTTCGCCAGATTAATATCGCCAGAGGAGAGGCAAAAAAGGGCTATCGATTCGGGTTTTATCGTTTTCATATCCCCCGTCCTCCGCTTCGTTTCCTGTAATGACGGTCAGGCTGATATACCATGAAAAACGATTGCCGCGCATTGAGAGCAGCCCAGGTGCCTGTCGGCACTACAATGAAGGAACTAAATGATGCCGCCATACCCTGATCCTCTCAGGGTGGTAGGGGTATAAAGACGCGCCAATACTCAACCGGGCGCTTCCGGACAACCCACTTCCCACCGAAGTTGTTGGTATTGACTGACAGGCTGGTCTTCTGGCTTCGCATCATCCTTCCCCGGCCTTCCCAATCTCGCGATCAGTGGTATTTTCGGGGTTGTCAGCATTACAGCAGCGGGGGCTGCGAGGGATTTTCACCCTCTTCCCAGGCACAAATGTGCCGAACCTGTCAGCGTATGTTATGAGCTGATCTCACTTATCCCATAACACGTAAATAACGTTAATTAATATTGCCAGCGTCTATTTAATCATCCCTCATTTTCCACATTAATTTTATGCTGTTTCCGCTGCTACATTTTCACTAATTTGCTGACGATATACCTGCGGAGTCACCTGATACGTCTGGCGAAAAACTTTGCAGAAATAACTGGTTTGTGAGAAGCCTAAATTACGCGCGATACTGGCGATACTCCAGTCACTATGGCACAGCAGCTCACGCGCGCTGGCCATTCGTTGTTGGTTTACCCACGCATTAAAACCAATCCCATGATATTTCTTAAACAACTTACTGAAATAATAAGGGCTTAGATAAACATGCGAGGCAACATCTTCCAGACGCAAATCGTCTGACAAATGTGCATCGATATAGCGCAATGCTTTTTTCATTTTATTATCATGGGGATTAGGCGCACGGGTCTGACGAACTGAACCCGAATGAGGTTTATTCTCTTTAATAACGACAAAATTGAGTTGCTTTTTGAGGCAATTTTCCACAATCAACTTCAATAAATCAGCAGAGGCCATAACTCTCGAGTAATCCATCTCAGGAACTTTGCGAAATTCATTAAGTAGTTCTGGGTCGGCTTGCCAACAATCATCGACATTCAGAATATTGATCAAATCAACATCATCATTACGCAGGCGAACTTGTCCACACAACACAAAGCCGACTAAATGCCCGGCAATCACCAGAGGAATAGAGAAATCAGTTAACCCTGCATGACAGCGGTAAATACAAGGCTGATCTGATTTAGAGGCTTCCAGACCACCACAACGATCGCTCATGCGACAGCGAGTGCTAAGCTGAGGGTGTTGGCGCATCATCTGACAAAATGGAGTGAAGTTAAACAGCTCGGAGATTTCATCACCGTGGATATTGACCACGACAACCGCAAGACTAGTCGCCTGCGCAAAATCCTGTGCGATTTTATTAATGAGTTCTGAATTAAGTGTCGCCGCAGAAATCATGATAAAACCTCCCAGTTAATTTATTGTTATGGTAAAACAATTGTTTTACATTTAATCTTCACATCATCCTTAATGATTTACTGACGAGAAGCAAAACGGACAATAACAAAAGCCTCCATGAAGCGGGAGACTTTTTAATAAGTTCGGAAAGCAGATCACAAACACTAAAAAAATAAACGTTTATAACTGCCAGGCTATTTCACTATTCGCTGTTCTCTTTAGGCGTAACACTATTGACAGGTAAATTTTGTGCAATAAGAAAGCGATAAATCGCCGCGCCAGCACAGGCTCCAATGACCGGAGCAATAATGGGTACAATGAAATAAGGAATATTACGTCCGCCAGTCATCGCAATTTCTCCCCAACCAGCAAGCCAGGTGAAAATTTTTGGTCCAAAATCACGCGCTGGATTCATGGCAAAACCGGTTAATGGTCCAGTAGAAGCACCAATAACAGCAACCAGAATACCAATAAGTAAAGGCGCAAGCGGCCCTTTGGGTACGCCATTGCCGTCATCGGTCAACGCCATAATCAACCCCATTAACATGGACGTTATGACCACTTCAACCAAGGCAGCCTGCCATACATTTATCGCTGCTGCCGGGTAAGTACTGAAGATACTGGCGAGTTGTAAACTTTCTGCACTACCACGAACCATATTGTGAGCAGATTCAAAATCGGCAAACAAATTGCTGTATAAAAAATATGCCAGAACTGCGCCACCAAAGGCTCCCGCTAATTGCGCCACACAAAATGGCAGCACTTTACGACCAGGAAAAGTGGCAAACAACCACAGAGCAATAGTAACCGCCGGGTTAAGATGAGCACCGGAAATGCCTGCCGTAAGGTAAACAGCAAGTGAAATACCTAACCCCCAAATAATACAAATTTCCCACAGTCCCAGGCTTGCACCGGCAAGTTTTAGGGCACACAAACAACCAATGCCAAAAAAGAGGAACAGTCCGGTGCCCAAAAACTCGGCAACGCATTGCGCCTTGAGTGAATCATTCATACTGACACCTTTTTCACAGAGTTTTTTCTTTATCAGCCAACAATGCGCTGATTGTTGTGTATATCGAACGCAACTATAAAAATTGCGCGGGAAAAAATATTGCCAACATGCATGTCAGATTCGTGGAAAAATAGTGTTGCTATAGCAAATTATTGTCATTGCTATAGCATTCACTACAGCAATCATCACTATTGGCGTTATATATATCGCCAATCTGATACAATAAAAAATTGCCATGCCTGCATAATAAAATTTAAACAAATATCACAGTTAATTTCAGAAAACCAAACTCGACGAAGTATTATTTCAAATTAAAACACCGTCCCCAATGCAATTAATTCACATTAAACCACGTCAAAAACAACCAATAAATGAATAACATATAATCTCTGAAAGCAATTTTATAATATTTGCCCTCTATTAATTTTTCTCATTAGCGATTAAGTCAGCCATTCTTTTTCCTCGCTTTTTTTTATAGTCATATCGTCAAAAAATCCAGGCGAGGTCTTTATGCAACAAGAAGCGTTAGGAATGGTAGAAACCAAAGGATTAACTGCCGCCATAGAGGCCGCAGACGCCATGGTGAAGTCGGCAAATGTATTGCTGGTCGGCTACGAAAAAATTGGTTCCGGGCTGGTGACCGTCATCGTTCGTGGTGATGTCGGGGCGGTTAAAGCGGCAACAGATGCAGGTGCCGTCGCTGCGCGTAATGTCGGCGAAGTGAAAGCCGTACACGTTATCCCCCGCCCACATACCGATGTCGAAAAAATCTTACCAAAGGGAATTAACCCATGAGCAGCAGTGAACTGGTCGAACAGATCATGGCGCAGGTCATCGCACGCGTAGCGACACCGAAGCATGAGGTTCTCCCGGAAACCAATCATCAAACACGAGAGACGGCTATGGCAGAAAAAAGCTGCACGTTAACGGAATTTGTTGGCACCGCTATTGGCGACACTGTAGGTCTGGTCATTGCAAACGTTGATAGCGCCCTATTGGACGCGATGAAACTTGAAAAACGCTATCGCTCCATTGGCATTCTGGGCGCACGTATTGGTGCAGGGCCACACATTATGGCCGCTGATGAAGCCGTAAAAGCCACCAACACCGAAGTTATTAGCATTGAACTTCCTCGCGATACTAAAGGCGGTGCCGGACACGGCTCGTTAATCCTTTTAGGTGGCAACGATGTTTCCGACGTGAAACGCGGTATTGAAGTTGCTCTAAAAGAA
This sequence comes from Escherichia sp. MOD1-EC6819, assembly GCF_002965765.1. Classification (NCBI taxonomy): domain Bacteria; kingdom Pseudomonadati; phylum Pseudomonadota; class Gammaproteobacteria; order Enterobacterales; family Enterobacteriaceae; genus Escherichia; species Escherichia sp. MOD1-EC6819. Next base: position 313,832 of record NZ_PTRG01000004.1, read on the forward strand.
CTCGACAGAACCTTTGGTGATGTCTATGCCAACGAAGCCGGACATCTGGAACTGCAATATACCGCCCGCGCCAGCTATGCACTGGAAAAAGCGTTTGGCGCACCACTGGGTCGCGCTTGCGGCGTTATTGTCGGCGCTCCTGCCGCTGTGGGTGTTCTGATGGCCGATACCGCCCTGAAGTCCGCCAATGTGGATGTCGTGGCATACAGCTCCCCGGCTCATGGCACCAGCTTTAGCAATGAGGTCATCCTGATTATCTCAGGAGACTCCGGCGCAGTCCGTCAGGCGGTCATCTCCGCACGCGAAATCGGTAAAACCGTACTTTCGACTCTCGGCGATACACCGAAAAACGATCGCCCTTCCTACATCTGAATTCCCTGAGGCAGATTCATGAGATCGAAAAGATTTGAAGCACTGGCAAAACGCCCGGTCAACCAGGACGGTTTCGTTAAAGAGTGGATTGAAGAAGGCTTCATTGCGATGGAAAGCCCGAACGATCCTAAACCGTCAATCAAAATTGTTAACGGCGTCGTCACCGAACTGGATGGGAAACCTGCCAGCCAGTTTGACCTGATCGACCATTTTATCGCCCGCTACGGTATCAATCTCGCGCGCGCCGAAGAAGTCATCGCAATGGATTCGGTTAAACTTGCCAATATGTTGTGCGATCCAAATGTCAAACGTAGCGATATTGTTCCCCTGACCACTGCGATGACGCCCGCCAAAATCGTCGAAGTGGTTTCACAGATGAACGTGGTAGAGATGATGATGGCGATGCAGAAAATGCGCGCTCGTCGAACACCATCGCAACAGGCTCACGTCACCAACATCAAAGACAATCCGGTACAAATTGCTGCCGACGCGGCTGAAGGCGCATGGCGCGGATTTGACGAACAGGAAACCACCGTTGCCGTTGCTCGCTATGCACCGTTCAACGCTATCGCTCTTCTGGTCGGTTCACAGGTAGGACGCCCGGGCGTGTTGACCCAGTGTTCACTTGAGGAAGCCACCGAACTGAAACTCGGTATGTTAGGCCATACCTGCTACGCCGAAACGATTTCTGTCTACGGCACGGAACCTGTTTTCACCGACGGCGACGATACACCGTGGTCAAAAGGATTTCTCGCGTCATCTTATGCTTCTCGCGGCTTAAAAATGCGCTTTACTTCCGGCTCCGGCTCTGAAGTGCAGATGGGCTATGCGGAAGGTAAATCAATGCTTTACCTTGAGGCTCGTTGCATTTACATCACCAAAGCCGCAGGTGTTCAGGGTCTACAGAATGGTTCCGTAAGCTGCATCGGCGTTCCATCGGCAGTGCCGTCAGGCATCCGCGCAGTGCTGGCGGAAAACTTAATTTGTTCATCACTGGATCTGGAATGCGCCTCCAGTAATGACCAGACCTTTACCCACTCAGATATGCACCGTACCGCACGTTTTCTGATGCAGTTTCTGCCAGGCACCGACTTTATCTCTTCCGGTTTTTCCGCTGTGCCGAACTACGACAACATGTTTGCTGGTTCAAACGAAGATGCCGAAGACTTCGATGATTACAACGTCATTCAACGTGACCTCAAGGTTGATGGTGGCCTGCGACCAGTGCGCGAAGAAGATGTTATCGCTATCCGCAATAAAGCCGCACGCGCTTTACAGGCTGTTTTTGCCGGTATGGGATTACCCCCTATCACCGATGAAGAGGTCGAAGCGGCAACCTATGCCCACGGTTCGAAAGATATGCCAGAGCGCAACATCGTGGAAGACATCAAGTTCGCCCAGGAAATTATCAATAAAAACCGTAACAGCCTGGAAGTGGTGAAAGCCCTGGCGCAAGCCGGTTTTACCGATGTCGCCCAGGACATGCTCAACATGCAAAAAGCAAAACTGACCGGCGACTATCTCCATACCTCCGCCATTATCGTCGATGACGGACAAGTGCGCTCTGCGGTCAATGACGTCAATGATTACGCCGGACCGGCTACAGGTTATCGCCTGCAAGGGGAACGCTGGGAAGAGATCAAAAATATTCCCGGTGCACTTGATCCCAACGATATTGACTAAAGGTGAGAAATGGAAATTAACGAAAAATTACTACGTCAGATAATCGAAGACGTGCTGGCAGAAATGCAAACCAGCGATAAGTCCGTTTCATTTCGCGCACCGGTCTCTTCCGCACCGGATAGCGAAAGTTTTCTGACCGAAATTGGCGAAGCCCAACAAGGCACTCAGCAAGATGAAGTTATTATCGCTGTAGGCCCGGCGTTTGGCCTGGCGCAAACCGTCAATATCATCGGTATTCCGCATAAAAACATATTGCGCGAAGTGATTGCCGGTATCGAAGAAGAAGGTGTTAAAGCCCGTGTGATTCGCTGCTTTAAATCGTCTGATGTTGCCTTCGTGGCGGTTGAAGGCGATCGTCTCAGCGGTTCCGGCATTGCTATTGGTATTCAGTCAAAAGGCACCACAGTTATCCACCAGCAGGGGCTTCCCCCTTTGTCTAACCTGGAACTTTTCCCGCAAGCACCTTTGCTGACGCTGGAAACTTATCGCCAGATTGGCAAAAACGCCGCGCGTTATGCGAAGCGCGAGTCTCCACAACCTGTTCCGACCCTCAACGATCAAATGGCGCGGCCGAAATACCAGGCCAAGTCCGCCATCTTACATATCAAAGAGACTAAGTACGTGGTCACTGGCAAAAAACCGCAAGAACTGCGCGTGACGTTTTAACAAAGGAAACCTTCATGAATACCGATGCAATTGAGTCGATGGTCAGGGACGTGTTGAACCGAATGAACAGTCTCCAGGATACAGCTCCTGTCTCTGCGCCATCCCACTCATCAACACTGAACGCCAAAGTGAGTGATTACCCGCTGGCAAATAAACATCCAGAATGGGTCAAAACGGCGACGAATAAAACGCTCGACGATTTCACCCTGGAAAATGTACTCAGCGATAAAGTCACCGCCCAGGACATGCGCATAACCCCGGAAACGTTGCGTATTCAGGCCGCAATTGCCAGAGATGCTGGACGCGATCGCCTGGCGATGAATTTTGAACGCGCCGCCGAGCTTACCTCAGTGCCGGATGATCGCATCCTCGAAATCTACAATGCGTTACGCCCTTATCGTTCGACTAAGCAAGAACTCATTGCCATTGCCGACGATCTTGAGCGTTGTTATCAGGCCAGAATTTGTGCCGCTTTTGTCCGTGAAGCTGCGGAACTCTATATCGAGCGTAAAAAACTGAAAGGCGACGATTAAGGGCGAACTATGCGATATATAGCAGGCATTGATATCGGCAACTCATCCACAGAGGTTGCGCTGGCAACGCTCAGTACGTCTGGCGAATTGTCGTTCGTGAGCAGCGCCCTGGCAGAAACCACCGGAATCAAAGGTACGTTGCGTAACGTACATGGCATTCAGGAGGCGCTCGCGCAGGCAACGAAAAAAGCCGGCATCAATGTCAGTGATATTTCGCTTATTCGTATCAACGAAGCAACCCCGGTTATTGGCGATGTGGCGATGGAAACCATTACGGAAACCATTATTACTGAATCAACCATGATCGGTCACAACCCGAAAACTCCAGGCGGAGTGGGGCTGGGTGTAGGACTCACCATCACTCCGCAAGAGTTGTTAACACGCCCGGCGGACACACCGTACATTCTGGTCGTGTCTTCGGCTTTTGATTTTGCCGATATCGCAACCATGATAAATGCCTCCGTGCGTGCCGGATATCAGCTAACGGGCGTCATTCTGCAACGCGACGATGGCGTACTGGTCAGTAATCGCCTGGAAATCCCTTTACCCATTGTTGATGAAGTCCTCTACATCGATCGTATTCCGCTCGGCATGTTAGCTGCTATTGAAGTCGCTGTTCCCGGGAAAGTTATCGAAACCCTTTCTAACCCATATGGGATTGCCACCGTTTTCGCCCTCAATGCTGAAGAGACTAAAAATATCGTTCCTGTCGCACGGGCGCTAATCGGCAACCGTTCAGCTGTGGTCGTGAAAACGCCTTCTGGCGACGTTAAAGCTCGTTCGATACCCGCCGGAAATATCGAGTTTCTTTCTGCCGGGCGCACAACTCGGGTTGATGTTGCCGCTGGTGCCGATGCAATAATGAAAGCAGTCGGTGAATGCCCAAAACTGGAAAATGTGACGGGCGAACCGGGCACCAACATCGGCGGGATGCTGGAAAATGTTCGCCAGACCATGGCGGAGCTGACCAATAAACCCAGCAACGAAATTTTTATTCAGGATTTATTGGCGATAGATACCTCTGTTCCCGTCAGCATTACCGGTGGTCTGGCAGGCGAATTTTCACTGGAACAGGCTGTTGGTATAGCGTCAATGGTGAAATCCGACCGTCTGCAAATGGCGATGATCGCCAGTGAAATTAAGCAAAAACTGCATGTTGATGTTCAGGTCGGAGGCGCAGAAGCAGAGGCAGCCATTCAGGGAGCGTTAACTACCCCAGGAACTACACGTCCCCTGGCAATTCTGGACTTAGGCGCAGGTTCTACCGATGCCTCCATCATCAATCAAAAAGGGGAAATGATTGCCACTCACCTTGCGGGAGCGGGCGACATGGTGACGATGATTATCGCCAGGGAACTGGGCTTAAATGATCGCTATCTGGCAGAAGAGATCAAAAAACACCCACTGGCAAAAGTAGAAAGCCTGTTCCACTTACGCCATGAAGACGGCAGCGTTCAGTTCTTCCCTACCCCACTATCCCCTCAGGTATTTGCCCGCGTTTGTGTGGTGAAACCCGACGAACTGGTGCCCATTCCCGGTGATATAACGCTGGAAAAAGTGCGAACCATTCGTCGCAGTGCAAAAGAGCGGGTCTTCGTAACGAACGCCCTGCGCGCACTACGTCAGGTGAGTCCTGGTGGAAATATTCGCAACATTCCGTTCGTCGTTCTGGTGGGCGGCTCTTCACTGGATTTCGAAGTCCCGCAGTTAGTCACCGATGCGTTGGCACATTATCGACTGGTCGCAGGGCGCGGGAATATCCGTGGTAGAGAAGGCCCGCGCAATGCGGTGGCTACCGGGCTACTCATCTCCTGGCACAAGGCGTCGGTTCATGGAAAGTAAAGAGCGAGCACCAACCATTGTCGTCACTGAAATCGGTGACTGTATCAATAAATGGAATGAGGTTCTTCTTGGCATTGAAGAGGAAGGTATTCCCTTTCGCATTCAACACATTCCATCAGGTGAAATCATCGATAGCGCCTGGCAGGCTGCTCGTCAGTCTCCCCTGTTGGTTGGCATAGCCTGTGACCAGGAAAAACTGATTGTGCATTACAAAAACTTACCGGCATCAGAGCCACTGTTTACGCTGATGCATCAACAAGATAACCATGCCCGGCGCAGCACCGGCAATAACGCAGCCCGGCTGGTCAAAGGGATTCCCTTCAAGGAATACCACTCATAATCCACAGGAGAAACACCGTATGAATAACGCACTGGGACTGGTTGAAACAAAAGGGTTAGTCGGCGCGATTGAAGCCGCAGACGCCATGGTTAAATCCGCCAACGTACAACTGGTCGGCTATGAAAAGATTGGTTCAGGTCTGATCACAGTGATGGTGCGCGGCGATGTTGGCGCAGTAAAAGCCGCCGTTGACGCGGGGAGCGCCGCCGCAAGCGCCGTTGGCGAAGTGAAATCCTGCCATGTCATCCCACGGCCGCACAGCGATGTTGAGGCCATTTTGCCAAAATCTGCATAACCCAATTCGCTAAGGAGCACAGCGTGAAGCAATCACTGGGATTACTTGAAGTCAGTGGTCTGGCACTCGCCATCAGTTGCGCGGATGTTATGGCAAAAGCCGCGTCCATCACGCTGGTTGGTCTTGAGAAGACCAATGGCTCAGGCTGGACGCTCATTAAAATCACCGGTGACGTCGCCTCGGTTAATGCAGCGATCGAGACGGGTGCCAGCTTCGCCGGGCAGCGAAATGCCCTTGTCGCGCACAAAGCAATTGCCCGTCCGGGAGAGGGAATACTGTCCCGCACAACAGAAGCATTGAATGTAAGGGTTGAAGCTAGCGAAACACCAGCAGCCACAGTCCCCCCGGAGAGTATCAGTTGTAATTTGTGTCTTGATCCGGCGTGTCAACGGCAAAAAGGTGAGCCACGTTCACTTTGCCTCCACTCCGATAAGCGAGAGGAGTAACAATGGACAAACAAACCTTGCAAGAAACAGTGAGCCAGGTTCTGGATGAGATGCGCGAGCGCCCTATCCCTCTGGGCGTCTCCAGTCGTCATATTCACCTTTCGACTGCGGATTATGTGCGCCTTTTTCCTGAACAACCGATCAGCGAGAAAAAACCGTTATTGCAACCAGGTCAATTCGCTGCTGAACAAGTTGTTACGCTGGTGGGACCAAAAGGCAAATTGCACAACGTTCGCTTGTTGGGACCGCTACGCAACGCAAGCCAGGTGGAAATTTCCCGGACAGATGCCAGAACATTGGGGATCACCGCTCCGCTACGCATGTCAGGCGATCTCAGCGGCACACCTGGGATTCGGCTGATAAGTCCGTTTGCCGAACTGGAAATCGCTTCTGGCGTAATTGTCGCGCAACGGCATATCCATATGTCTCCGCTTGATGCCCTGATTTATGGCGTTACGCATGGCGATAAAGTGGCGGTCGCCATTGAAGGTGATGAGCGACGACTGATATTCGATAACGTGGCTGTTCGCGTCTCACCGGATATGCGTCTTGAAATGCATATTGATACCGACGAAGCCAACGCTGCAGGCGCTGATAATCCTGACGTTTTTGCCATGCTGGTGGCGCTGCCATGAATCATGTGCTGATGCAACGCATTGTTGACGAAGTGATTTTTCGCCTGAAACAACGTGCGGAAAAAACACTCACGCTGACCGTTTCGCAACTGCGAGAAGCCAGCGTTCACAAGATAGTTCATCAGTATGCATCGTTACAAATTCGATACGTCGATCTGCCGTTGTTGCGACAGCTTGCAGAGAACGATACGTCAGGTGGAGCAGTAACCCACCTTCACGAGGCGTTAGCATGGGGAATGCACCTTCAATTATCGTTGCAGCGTCATTTACTGAACGCCATTGAATTGAAGACTCTCGCCCGTCTACCGCTAAGCTGGTGCGACGAACAAGGACAACCAATCCACCTTCATCGTGGTCGACTTTTAAGTTATGCCGACGTAGCACCGTTATGCGCGGGGATACTGGTACTACAGCGGAAATGTTGTGTGACCGCACTTGCGCGTGAAGCGGCAATTACCCGAAACATTCAGTTAATCAGGCAGGAGTAACCCATGCATCTGGCTCGAGTCACCGGCGCGGTGGTATCCACGCAAAAATCACCTTCTCTGATCGGGAAAAAACTGCTGTTGGTTCGCCGGGTCAGTGCCGACGGCGAATTGCCTCTCACACCGTTAACCGGTGACGAAGTTGCCGTTGATTCAGTCGGCGCAGGCGTTGGTGAACTGGTACTCCTCAGCAGCGGCTCCAGCGCCAGACATGTTTTTTCCGGCCCCAACGAAGCCATTGATCTGGCAGTGGTCGGCATTGTCGATACGCTTTCACGCTAAGGACTTTAACGATGGCGATTTATACCCGAACAGGTGATTCAGGAAGTACGTCTCTATTTACCGGACAGCGTGTCAGTAAAACTCATCGACGTGTCGAAGCCTATGGCACACTGGATGAGCTAAACGCAACACTCAGTCTGTGTTATTGCGCCACCTCCATCGAAAGCCATCGCATCTTACTGGAAGCTATTCAGCAACAAATATTTTGGTTTAGCGCCGAGCTCGCCAGTGAAAGCGAACAGCCGTCAGCGCAGCAGCGTTACATCGGAACAGAAGAAATTGCCGCGCTGGAAAAAGCGATCGACAGCGCAATGAACGCTGTCCCTCCAGTTCACAGCTTCATACTGCCTGGTCGTTGTGAAGCCGCGAGCCGTATGCATGTCGCCCGCACGGTAGCCCGGCGGGCTGAAAGACTTCTGGTTGAACTGACAACGGAAGCCACCGTCCACCATGTTTTGTTGCACTATATAAACCGACTTTCCGATTGCTTGTATGCCCTCGCCCGCGTGGAAGACAACGTTGTTCATCAAAACCTGATGATTCGGGAAATCACAAAACGTTATCACGAAGCCAATCACACTCCAGCATTGAAGGAACGCACGATGCCGCTCACTTTTCAGGATCTTCACCAGCTCATTCGTAGTGCGGCAATACGCGCGGATGAACTACATATTCCCGTAGTCATCAGCATTGTTGATGCCAACGGGACAGAAAGTGTTACCTGGCGGATGCCCGATGCACTGCTGGTCAGCAGTGAGCTGGCACCGAAAAAAGCCTGGACCGCCGTGGCGATGAAAACGGCAACACACAAACTTGCTGACGCCGTACAACCCGGAGCGCCACTTTACGGGCTCGAAAGCCATATGCAAGGCAAAGTCGTCACTTTTGGTGGTGGTTTTCCTCTCTGGCGAGACGGGATATTGCTTGGGGGACTTGGCATCAGCGGTGGTAGCGTTGAACAAGATATGGATATTGCACAAGCCGCAATGGCAGCAATTAATGCAGGAGCAAACCAATGAATACGACTGAATTAGAAATGATTATCCGCAATATCCTGCACGAAAAACTGATGCCCAGTGCCTTACAAATACAAAGAAATGGTATTTTCCAGACTGTCGATGAGGCCGTCTGCGCTGCACACCAGGCCTTTTTGCGCTTTCAACAGTGTCCGCTTAAAACCCGCAGCGCCATTATCAGCGCCATTCGCGAAGAATTAACGCCCCGCCTTACCGAACTGGCAGAAGAAAGCGCCAGCGAAACGGGGATGGGAAATAAAGAAGATAAGTATCTAAAAAACAAAGCGGCACTTGATAACACGCCAGGAATTGAAGATTTAACCACCACGGCACTAACCGGTGATGGTGGCATGGTTTTATTTGAATACTCTCCGTTTGGTGTTATTGGCTCGGTCACGCCGAGTACCAATCCTACGGAAACCGTCATTAATAACAGCATCAGCATGTTGGCAGCAGGCAATAGCATCTACTTCAGTCCTCATCCGGGAGCCAAAAACGTATCGCTGAAACTCATTGCCATAATCGAAGACATCGCGTTTCGCTGTAGTGGCATTCATAACCTGATCGTTACCGTATCTGAACCGACCTTTACAGCCACCGAACAGATGATGGCGCACCCTAAAATCAGCGTTCTGGCGATTACCGGCGGTCCGGGTATCGTCGCGATGGGAATGAAAAGTGGTAAGAAAGTGATTGGTGCCGGTGCGGGTAACCCGCCGTGTATCGTCGATGAAACGGCGGATATTGTGAAAGCCGCCGAAGACATCATCAACGGCGCTTCTTTCGATTACAACCTGCCATGTATCGCTGAAAAAAGCCTGATTGTCGTAGCGTCAGTGGCAGAGTATTTAATTCAACAGATGCAAAGTTTTGGCGCATTTCTTCTTAACCATCAGCAAACTGAAAAATTGCGCGCCGTTTGTCTGCCCGACGGCGTCGCCAACAAAAAACTGGTCGGAAAAAGCCCATGCCATCTTCTGGAAGCGGCTGGAATTCCTCTACCGCAGAAAATGCCACGATTACTGATTGCCGTTGTTGACGCCGATGATAACTGGGTTACCTGTGAACAACTGATGCCGATGCTACCCATTGTAAAAGTCAACGATTTTGACAGCGCCCTCACCCTGGCGCTGAAAGTCGAAGACGGTTTGCACCACACGGCAATTATGCACTCGCAGAACGTCTCACGACTCAACCTTGCTGCGCGCGTTATGCAAACCTCAATCTTTGTCAAAAACGGCCCCTCCTGGGCGGGTATTGGCGTCGGCGGCGAAGGCTTTACGACCTTCACCATTGCTACACCGACTGGCGAAGGGACAACGTCAGCACGGACTTTTGCCCGCTCACGACGCTGCGTGTTAACCAGTGGCTTTTCCATTCGCTAGAGAAACGGAAATGAATACTTTTTCATTGCAGACACGTTTATACAGCGGTTTGGGAAGTCTCAAAGTCCTTAGCCGTTTCACCAATAAGCACATCTGGATTATTTGCGACGCCTTCCTGGCTGGTTCGCCATTGATTGACACGTTGTGTCAGTCGTTGCCTGATAGCAACCGCATCAGTATTTTTAGCGAAATAACGCCCGATCCAACGATCCAGACTGTGGTAAAAGGCATTGCACAAATGCAGACTTTACGCCCGGATGTGGTTATCGGTTTTGGCGGAGGCTCTGCACTGGACGCCGCAAAAGCGATTGTCTGGTTTAGTCGCCAGTGTGCTATTGAGATTGAAACCTGCGTTGCTATTCCCACCACCAGCGGCACCGGTTCGGAAGTGACCAGCGCCTGTGTCATCAGCGATCCCGATAAAGGGATTAAATATCCTCTTTTCGATAATGCGCTTTATCCGGATATAGCGGTGCTCGATCCCTCGCTGGTCGTCAGTGTGCCAGCCGCGATAACTGCCAATACCGGAATGGATGTTTTAACCCATGCCCTTGAATCTTATGTTTCTCCCCATGCCAGTGACTTCACGGATGCACTGGCCGAAAAAGCCGTGCAAATTGTTTTTCACTACCTGCCCACAGCAGTGAATAAAGGCGATTGTCTTGCTACTCGCGGCAAAATGCATAATGCCTCTACGCTTGCAGGAATGGCCTTTAGTCAGGCTGGGCTTGGGTTAAATCATGCAATTGCCCATCAACTCGGCGGGCAGTTTCATCTGCCACACGGCCTGGCGAATGCGCTCCTGCTTACGACGGTTATTCGTTTTAATGCTGGCGATCCGCGTGCTGCCAAACGCTATGCCCGGCTGGCGAAAACGTGCCATTTATGCCCTGACGATGCCAATGACACCGCAAGCCTGAATGCACTCATTCAACATATTGAACAGCTAAAAAAAGCCTGTTCAATGCCGACTCTCGCCAATGCACTGAAAGATAAAAAAGCAGAATGGTCATCACGTATTCCAGATATGGTTCGGGCTGCGCTGGCGGATGCCACACTGCGTACCAATCCACGAGCGGCTGATGCCATCGCTATAGCAGAAATGCTTGAGGAGTTGGTATGAACGGCGAGTTAATGTCCTTTGACGAACAGACGATCCGCGAGCGAGTACAGGCAGCAGGCGTCGTGGGCGCTGGTGGCGCAGGCTTTCCAACACATATTAAGCTACAGGCGTGGGTTGACACTTTCCTGGTGAATGCGGCGGAATGCGAACCAATGTTGAAAGTGGATCAACAGCTAATGGCACAACAAGCCAGCCGCCTGCTTCGTGGTGTTCACTATGCGATGAAAGCCACCGGAGCCAGGAGCGGAATTATCGCGCTGAAAGAGAAGTATCAACCAGCAATAAACGCACTCACATCATTGCTTCCGCCGGATATCCGCCTGCATATTTTGCCCGACGTTTACCCCGCAGGAGACGAAGTGCTGACCATCTGGATGGCAACAGGTCGCCGCGTTCCTCCCGCTGCGTTACCCGTTAGTGTCGGTGTGGTGGTCAATAATGTGCAAACCGTACTGAATATTGCCAGAGCCGTTGAACAAAAGTATCCGGTGACGCGACGCACGCTTACTGTTAATGGTGCAGTGGCTAAACCAATCACAGTGACCGTTCCCATCGGGATGTCTTTACGCGAAGTACTGGCGCTGGCGGGCGGCGCAACAGTGGATAATCCTGGTTTTATCAATGGCGGTCCGATGATGGGTAGTTTGATCACATCGCTCGACACGCCAGTCAGCAAAACCACTGGCGGCTTGCTCGTTTTACCCAATTCTCATTCACTGATCCAACGTCGAATGCAGGATGACCGTAGCGTACTTGTCGTCGCGAAAACCGTTTGTGAGCAATGCCGCTTATGTACCGATCTCTGCCCGCGTCATTTAATTGGTCACGAACTGTCGCCACATTTGTTAGTACGTGCGGTTAACTATCAACAGCTCGCTACGCCACAACTGTTACTGACAGCTCTCACCTGTTCGGAGTGCAACGTCTGCGCCAGCGTCGCCTGTCCGGTAGGTATTTCGCCGATGCGCATAAACCGCCTGCTTAAGCAGGAATTACGCACCAAAAATCTCCGCTACGAAGGTGCCTTAAATCCTGAGGATGTCATGGCAAATTATCGGCTGATCCCAGTAAAACGGCTGGTAACCAGACTGGGATTAACCCCGTGGTATCAGGATGCGCCATTGTCTGAACAGGTGCCTCAGCCCGAAAAAGTGACTCTATTGTTACGCCAGCATATCGGTGCCAGCGCAATTGCGTGTGTACAAAAAGGCGATCGTGTCGTTCGTGGACAATGTGTAGGCCAAATTCCACACGGCACATTAGGTGCTCCCATTCATGCCAGTATTAATGGCACGGTCAGCGATGTGACAGAAAACGCTATTACGGTTGTGAGAGGTTAACCATGTCGAAAGCGGTAGGTATTTTAGAACTTAGCAGTATCGCAAAAGGGATGGAAACCGGCGATGCCATGCTGAAAAGCGCCAACGTTGAGTTACTGGTCAGCAAAACGCTATGCCCCGGAAAATTTCTGCTGATGCTCGGTGGCGATGTGGGCGCGGTGCAACAGGCCATCAACAGCGGAGCGTCCCTTGCTGGTGAAATGCTGGTCGACAGTCTTGTCCTGCCGAATATTCATCCCAGCCTCCTTACTGCAATCAGCGGACTGAACCATGTTGAACAGCGTCAGGCTGTCGGCGTAGTCGAAACCTGGAGTGTCGCCGCCTGCATTGACGCTGCCGATTGTGCTGTCAAAGCTGCGAATGTCATTCTCGTTCGCGTACATATGGCTTTTGGCATTGGCGGTAAATGCTACATGGTGGTTGCTGGCGATATTTCAGATGTTAATAACGCGGTCTCTGTCGCCAGCGAGCGCGCGGGGGAAAAAGGATTGCTGGTCTATCGCTCGGTAATTGCCCGTCCGCATGAAGCCTTGTGGCGTCAGATGGTGGAGGGGTAATGACAACTCAGCACGCTACTGAACGGATGATTCAGGAATATGTCCCCGGTAAACAGGTTACGCTGGCGCATGTCATTGCTAACCCAGGGAAGGAGCTGTTTAAGAAATTAGGTTTACCAGATACCGTTTCCGCCATTGGCATTCTGACGATTACCCCCAGCGAAGCGTCTATTATCGCGTGCGATATCGCCACAAAGTCGGGAGCTGTAGAAATTGGTTTTCTTGATCGTTTTACTGGTGCCGTAGTACTGACTGGCGATGTTTCAGCTATCGAATATGCACTTAATCAGGTTACCCGCACGCTGGGTGAAATGATGCTCTTTACCGCCTGCCCCATTACACGGACCTGACGTTATGCAACGTATGATGCTCATCGGCCCCAGTCAGTGCGGAAAAACATCACTCACGCAATGTCTGCGCGGAGAAGATCTTCAGTATCAGAAAACGCAGGCCATTGTCTGGTCACCAGCCACCATTGACACACCCGGCGAATACCTCGAAAACCGTAGTCTTTACAGCGCACTGCTGGTCAGTGCCTGCGAAGCGGACATTATCGCGCTTGTGCTTAATGCGGACGCACCGTGGTCACCTTTTTCGCCAGGCTTTACCTCGTCAATGAATCGCCCGGTCATTGGAGTAGTAACCAAAGCAGATTTAGCCAGCATGGAACAAATATCTTTGGTGAAATGCTGGTTACGGGAAGCTGGAGCGCGCAACGTGTTAGTGACCAGTGCGGTTAATAACATCGGAGTTGCAGAGCTTTTTGCCTTGCTGCATACAGAAGAAGGCTGTCGCTAATTTTGATAGGTTATCAGATGGGAATGATGACTTGTGATACACAGAAAAGAGTCAATGAATAATGAGGGTTGCCGGGCAACCCTCATCGAATAAAGCAGAAATTACTTCGCTTCGCCGTTTTTCATTTCGCCCATAGCTTTCAGCTTTTTGGAGATATCGCGGCGTTCTTTGGAGAGTTCGGCGTTTTTGATGATGTAATCATCAACGCGATCTTCATAGTCACCTTTCATGCTGGCAATGATGCCCTGGATTGCTTCTACGCTCATCCCAGGCTTAATGTAATCGCTCAGGTTGTCCAGCAGCAGGACACGCTTCTGGTTGTCACGGATCTTTTTCTCAACGTCCTGGATTTCACGTTGCAGTTTGTTCTTACGGCGGAACAGACGAACAAATTCCAGTACGTCCTGGAATGAAGGCTTGGTAGTTTCCATTTTTATACCCCTGATAATGTGAGAGTCGGATTCGTTTAAGCAACCGCTATTCGTTAGGGCCAACATTACTCATAGCTGCCGCAGATGACAATGCTTTTATCCCTTTTCATTATCATACCCTTTATCCTTGCTGAATCGAAGCAGCTGCAAGATGATTCTGAAGTTCAGGAATTATTTGCGCAAGGCCCGGCAAATCAGATTCGATAGCAACTCAAGCTGATGTGCCGTTTCCATGTTCAGCCACACATAGCCATAAATCGGCGTTTCTACGACCTTCAGGTCATGGTGGCTATCGAGCAACTGACGCAACTCTTCCACAGCATCGTTCAATTTTTCCGTATTGGCAAAAACCGGCTGCGGATTACCTTCATACAGCGCATGAACAAGGCTCAGCACTATTTGCTGCATCATGTGCTGTGTATCACGCAGTTTTTGCGCGTTCAATAACACGAAATGACTGGGACGCGTGGCCCAGTAGGCATTGATTTGCAGCTCCAGCATACAAACCAGATTACGATTAATAGTCTGGATACCTTCATATATCGATTTTGGAATGCGGGTTTCTTTGCTGGCTGGTGCAATCAGCCCTCGCATTTTCACGGCATCGGTCAGGAGTTTTTGCAGATGGCTTTCCAGTCGTGGGCGTTCAAGTAAGTTCGGTGAGAATGCAGATTGATAGACCCGATTATACTCGGTCAGACTTTTCGCCAGTTGAATGCGCCAGTGGATGAACGCACGTTGCGGCCAGATACCGGTAAACAACATTGCCAGTAAAGAGCCGATGATCACATCGCCACTTCGCCATAATGCCGTATCAATTTCACCAGTTGGGGAACCAACAACAATTGCCAGCGTCACACCAATCAATAAACCTTGATACGGTTTCTTGCCGAGTGCCAGCCAGCCACAAAGAAACATGGCAGCCGCGCACCAGACTAACATCAGCGGTAAAGAGATTAACTCCAGTCGCAGAGCAATAAGACCTAAAATCGAGCCAAACACCGTACCGCCAATACGTTCAAACGCACGAGGGACAACGTTACCCCAGAACGAAATTGGCCCCATGATCACCACCATAGTGACCAACGGCCAGGTGCTTTCCGGGATAGTAAACAGGCGAATGATGAGAAAGGTGAGCAAGAACGCCAGCGCAATCCGAGTACCATGAACAATGCGGTAATGACGGTAGACTCGAATTTCGAACGGGCTTAAGGACTTATCGGCACGCACGCGGGCACTCCGTGAAAGAGGGAAAAAACGATCATAATGCAATCTGACAAACCAGGTGCAATAACGCTACGTAACAAATCTGTCCGGCAAACCGGGAATAGCGGACGTTCCCGGTTTGGTTGTCAGAAAACTGAAGACGGATCTTACTCTTTTACATAACGAAAAACAGCGTGGCAATCAGGTTAACCTCTGACCCGACGTCATTTATCAGCGCCGTTTTGGCTGCACCGCGACATACATTTCGATATCCCAATAACCATCTTGCGCGCCATTGTTCAGATAAACCTCAAAACAGGGTTTTGGTAACATTTCGTAAGCACTGTCCTGCAAGAGGCTGTTAAAGAACTGATACCAGGGTTTCGCAAAATCATCCCCCTCTACGCGGGCTACCGCCACCGCATACTGACCACCCGAAATTTCTGTCAGGATGACGCCCTCACTGTTTTCGGGAAGTGTGAAACTATCTGCCACCGAAACTACGGTGTCACAACGTAACTTTTCGGCAGGTGTTTCATCTGGATTATCGTAATAGACCGCCACCCACTCCTTCGGAACAATATTTTTGTTATCAACCCACATCATCAACTGCTCAAAACCTTGCTTTACCGTTTGTTCCCACGGGCCAACGAGATGGAAACCTGCAACGGTACGTTTATCTTCCTGTTTAATCTCGTAGTTCATGACGCCTCCACTTATACTGGCTTTATATACAGTGTGATTTGTAATATAAAAACCACAAGGAATGAGTGTTGATTATGCGAGCAGACTCGCACTCCTGCCAGTCTGCGGCGTAAGAAAGGTCAGGCTTTATGCTCGAAATAATCACTCAGCCGGGAAAACATACCGCCTTTTCCGACAGATTCCAGGGTGACCAGCGGCCAGTGCGCCACCGGTTTATCGCGGTCATAAAGTTCAATTTCCCCAACCCGCTTATGGGCGCTAATTGGCGCGGTCAGTTCTTTACCATCAAGGGTGTATTTTGCCTTGATATTAGGAATCTCCGCTTTTGGCAGCACCATCCAGAACTCTTGTTCCGTTCCCAGAGCGATGTTTTCTTTATCGCCATACCAGATTCGTTCTGTGCCAACCTTTTTCCCCCGGTGTAAAATTTGCACCGTAGTAAAGTTCTGTTGCCCCCAACGCAACAGTTTCCTGGCTTCTTCTTCGCGACCTTTTGCGCTGTCAGCCCCCATCACCACCGCAATGAGACGACGCTGACCATCCACCGCCGACGCAATGAGATTAAACCCGGCACCGGAAGTATGCCCGGTTTTCAGGCCGTCAACATTCATGGTCTTATCCCACAATAATCCGTTACGGTTTTGCTGGGTGATACCGTTCCAGGTGAGGCTTTTTTCGCTGTACATATGATAAAACTCAGGCTCGCCGTGGATGATAGCGCGAGAAAGGACGGCTAAATCATAGGCCGAACTGTGCTGACCGGGTGCATCCAGACCATGCACTGTTTCAAAATGCGTATCCTGAAGATGCAACTTCTCAGCATAATTGTTCATCATGTCGACAAACTGCCGTTGCCCACCGGCAATATAATCAGCCAGTGCAACACAAGCGTCATTGCCAGAGTCCACAATTAACCCACGGCTTAAATCACGTACCGATACGCGATCGCCCTCTTTCAAAAACATCAGTGAAGAACCGAAGAATACCGGATTATCTTTCGCCCATGCATCGCGCCCCACCGTAACAATATCGTCTGGCGTAATACGATGGCTATCGATTGCACGATCAACGACATAGCCAGTCATCAGCTTAGTCAGGCTGGCAGGATTGCGTTGTTGATGCTCATTACCCGCCGTGAGGATCTGACCGGTTGTGTAATCCATCAAGACCCATGATCCCGCATGAATTTGTGGAGGCTGGGGTGAAAAGGGAATATTTTCCGCCGCAAAACCAGACGATAAATTAAAAACGAACAAAGAAGCAGCAATAATAAGACGGCGTTTCAACAGCAAATCCTCAGGAGTTTCAAATAGCAGTTCTTTTTACGGAAATCCTGATGAACTGGCTGGAATAAAGTGCAAGAAAATGTGACATTTATCTCATTTTTAATCTGACATTATCAGTTGCTACTCCCTGTCAAATTGTCGCTCTAAAGCTGATTAGCACGGTGATATTTGATACTCTGACATACAGCAGAAATAACGGATTTAACCTAATGATGAATGACGGTAAGCAACAATCTACCTTTTTGTTTCACGATTATGAAACCTTTGGCACGCACCCTGCGTTAGATCGCCCTGCGCAGTTCGCTGCCATTCGCACCGATAGCGAATTCAATATCATCGGCGAACCAGAGGTTTTTTATTGCAAGCCTGCAGATGATTATTTACCCCAACCAGGAGCAGTTTTAATCACGGGTATTACCCCGCAGGAAGCGCGGGCGAAAGGAGAAAACGAAGCTGCGTTTGCCGCTCGCATTCATTCGCTTTTTACCGTGCCGAAGACCTGTATTCTGGGCTACAACAATGTACGTTTCGATGACGAAGTCACACGCAACATTTTTTATCGTAATTTCTACGATCCCTATGCCTGGAGTTGGCAGCATGATAACTCTCGCTGGGATCTGCTGGACGTCATGCGCGCCTGTTATGCGCTGCGTCCGGAGGGGATCAATTGGCCTGAAAATGATGACGGTCTACCGAGTTTTCGCCTTGAACATTTAACCAAAGCGAATGGTATTGAACATAGCAATGCCCACGATGCGATGGCCGATGTGTACGCCACTATTGCGATGGCGAAACTGGTGAAAACGCGTCAGCCACGCCTGTTTGATTATCTCTACAGCCATCGCAACAAGCACAAATTGATGGCGTTGATTGATGTGCCACAGATGAAACCCCTGGTTCACGTTTCCGGTATGTTTGGTGCATGGCGTGGCAATACCAGTTGGGTTGCGCCGCTGGCATGGCATCCTGAAAATCGCAATGCCGTGATTATGGTGGATTTAGCAGGAGATATTTCGCCATTACTGGAACTGGATAGCGACACGCTGCGCGAGCGCCTGTATACCGCGAAAGCCGATCTGGGTGATAACGCCGCCGTTCCGGTTAAGCTGGTGCATATTAATAAATGTCCGGTATTAGCACAGGCGAATACGCTTCGCCCGGAAGATGCCGATCGGCTGGGCATTAATCGCCAGCATTGTCTCGATAACCTGAAAATTCTGCGTGAAAATCCGCAAGTGCGTGAAAAAGTGGTGGCGATATTCGCTGAAGCCGAACCATTTACGCCTTCAGATAACGTGGATGCCCAACTTTATAACGGCTTTTTCAGCGACGCCGATCGCGCGGCAATGAAAATTGTACTGGAAACCGAGCCGCGTAATTTACCGGCACTGGATATCACCTTTGTCGATAAACGCATTGAGAAGCTGTTGTTCAATTATCGTGCGCGTAACTTCCCAGGAACGCTGGACTACGCCGAACAGCAACGCTGGCTGGAGCACCGTCGTCAGGTCTTCACGCCAGAGTTTTTGCAAGATTATGCTGATGAATTGCAAATGCTGGCACAACAATATGCCGATGATAAAGAGAAAGTGGCGCTGTTAAAGGCGCTTTGGCAGTACGCTGAAGAGATCGTCTGAAAAGAAAAAACCGGAGCGATAAACTCCGGTTTTTAGTGACTTACCGGATGGTTACATCATCCGGCTTGTAATATTATGCAACGTCTTCGTATTGCGGAACCGGATTGCGGAAGCTCTTCGTCACGCAAGCCAGATAAATCAGACCGATTGCCGCCCAGATCAGACCCAGAACCATTGAGCTTTCTTCCAGGTTAACCCACAGCGCACCTACAGTCAGAGCACCACACATCGGCAGGAACAGATACTGGAAGTGATCTTTCAGCGTTTTGTTACGCTTCTCACGGATCCAGAACTGCGAAATGACCGACAGGTTAACGAAGGTAAATGCTACCAGCGCACCAAAGTTAATCAGCGCCGTTGCCATCACCAGGTCAAAGTTGATTGCCAGCAGAGCAATCGCGCCAACCAGGATAATGTTCATTGCCGGGGTACGCCATTTCGGGTGTACATAACCGAAGAAGCTTTTCGGGAACACGCCGTCACGACCCATTACGTACATCAGACGCGCTACGCCTGCGTGCGCCGCCATACCGGACGCCAGTACGGTAATGGTGGAGAAGATCAGCGCGCCAACCTGGAACGCTTTACCCGCAACGTACAGCATGATTTCAGGCTGTGACGCATCCGGATCTTTAAAGCGAGAGATATCCGGGAAGTACAGCTGCAGGAAGTAAGTTGCAAAGATGAAGATCATGCCGCCAATCAGCGCGGTCAGGAAAATCGCACGCGGGATCACGCGCTCTGCATCTTTGGTTTCTTCCGACAGGTTGCTGATGCCGTCAAAGCCGGTAAAGGAGAAGCACAGGATTGTCGCCCCGGTAATCATCGGGATAACATGCGCATCGCCAGACCAGAACGGACGAGTGCTCGCCAGCGTACCAGCGCCTTCACCTTCAAATACGCCATAAACAACCATGCCCAGAATCACCGCGATCAGCACAACCTGCAACACTACGATTACCGTGTTGAAGTTCGCTACGGATTTCAGACTACGCAGGTTAAAGGCGGTCATAAAGGCCACCAGCGCCACCACAAACATCCACGATGGGATGGAAGGCACCAGAGCTTCAAAATAGATTTTCGCCAGCAGGATGTTGATCATCGGCGCGAACAAATAGTCGAGCAGAGAAGACCAACCCACCATAAAGCCAACGGTCGGGCTAATGGATTTCTGGGCGTAAGTGTATGCAGAGCCAGCAGAAGGATAGCGGCGAACCAGCTTCCCGTAGCTCAGAGCCGTAAACAGGATCGCAATTAATGCGAACGCATAGGCTGTCGGCACATGACCATCCGTGAGGCCTGAAACGATACCAAAAGTATCAAACAGCGTCATCGGCTGCATATAGGCAAGACCCATCATTACAACCGGAACTAACGTAAGCGTTTTACGCAATTCCACGCGAGAGGTGTTTGGAGTAACGTTATGCGACATGGTCATTCTCCTTTACGGTGAAAACCGTCGCGTAAGCAAAAAATTGCCCCATTTTTTTGGATTCCTCAGCGACAACAACTGTCGATTTTTAGTAAATATCTATCCGGTACGAAGCCCGGCCTCTTGGTATGAATGATTGGTTTGAAGCAAAAAATAACCGACGCGGATAAAACGTCGGTTTTTAGTCATTTTTTGACAGCGGCGCATTGTGCCTAAATGGGGGGTAAATGACAAGAGAATGAGAGGCTTGTCATAAAATTTTTTATTTAAATGGCTGATTTTCCGTCATCAGATTTTGCATAAACTCCAGCAATCGCACTATTTGCTAAAATCTCATCCCGCCACCATGCGCTGGCAAGCCCTGCGGTCTGTTCGTTCCAGCCAATCCAGACCGGTTCAAAAAGAGTTTGGGCGACCACTTTCTTCTCAATTAACGCGCCACTATCGAGAAAACGTTGCGCCAGATAGCGGGGTAAATAGCCACAACCAAGACCGCTTATTTGTAGCTCCAGTTTGGTTTTAAAATCGAATACGGTTATGGCTTCTTGTTCATCGAGAAGTTGCGAGGCCGTAGAAGCGCCTGCCTGCGCAGTATCACCCACCACAATCGCCCGATACCGCTTAATGATACGACGGTTTAACGGTTCTTCTTCCTGGGCTAGCGGATGATGAGGCGCTACCGCAAAAACTTGTTCCAGATCGCCCAACCGCGAGAAACCAAACTCACTGGAAGACGGTGGCTCATGCATCGCGCCAACAATAATATCCGCTCGCCCCTGAGTCAGGGCATCCCAGGAACCACCGAGTACACCATTGACAAACTTCAGGCGCGTCACGCTATGATGTTGATAAAAGGCTTCAATGAGTGGCGCAAGCAGGGAAAAAGGAAACGTATCATCTACCCCAATCACCAACTCGTTTTCCCAGCCTTCATGAAGTTTGATAGCCTGCTTTTCCAGTTCTCGCACGGTATGGAGAACTTCCCGCCCTTTCTCTAATAACATTTTTCCGGTACGGGTGAATTTAGCGCGGTGACCGCTGCGATCGAGTAATTGAATATTAAGGTCGCTTTCCAGCTTATGAACGGTATAACTCAGAGCGGACGGCGTCTTGTAGAGTTTGGCCGACGCCGCCGCAAAACTGCCTTCTTTTTCTAAGGCATCGAGGATCATCAACACATCCAGCAGTGGTTTCATACACGCCCCCTTGCAGTGTATGCGGCGTCCTGCTGGCGTGATCGTTTACTCCAGCGGCATTACCAGCGGATCGGGATACTGGTATTCAAATCCCAGTTCATTGCAAATCCGACTGCCATCAATAATTTTACCCTTACCGCTGTCCAGACTGTTTCTGAACTGCGGGGGTTCCAGCCCCAGTAAACGAGCCATCTGTGGGTAGAAAACATTGCGCGCAGGGTGAGCTGGCGCACATATATTATAGATGTGTCCGCCTTTAGGTGCCTGTAACAACAGGGTGATAGCGCCAATAACATCTTCCTGGTGGACTAAATTAACACCGTGTTCACCGTCAGGCGCGGTTTTTCCGGCAAAGAAGCGTCCGGGATGGCGCCCTGGTCCGACCAGCCCCGCAAGACGCAGAATATCGACCGAAGTACCGGGTAAATTGTGCAGCCAGTCTTCGAGTTCTTCTAATACTCGTCCACTGTTGGTCACCGGATTACGCGGGGTAGTTTCTTTCACAGTGCCTTGTGCATCGCCATAGACAGACGTTGAGCTGGTAAAAATAATGCGAGGAATACGATGAGCCAGCGCGCTATCCACCAGCTCTTGCACAGCTTGTAAATAGAACTCATCGCCGGGGCCACTGCGACGTGCAGGAAGCGTAATGACCAGCGCATCGGCATCCATCAGGGCATCCAGATCGTCAGAATCACAAACTAACTCAGGCTCCATGCGAAGCAGATAGCTATCAATCCCGCTCATTCGGGCCGCTTCGACGCCATCTTGTGTGGTTTTACTCCCGGTGACCTGCCAGCCTCGCGCTGAAAGTGACATCGCCAGCGGCATACCTAACCACCCTAACCCGACAATTGCGACCTTTTTCATCCGTTTTCTCCTGATACACCTTAGATCTATAAGGCTACGCTAGCGTATCAAAACTGACAATTCATTCTATGAATGAAATCGAAACTGTTAGCAAATATACAATTGCCTGATGCGCTCCGCTTATCAGTCCTACAAAAACATCAATATATTGAATTTAGGCAACATTTGTAGACCAGATAAGGCATTCACGCCGCATCCGGCAGGAACAAAGCCCACTTTAGTTACAGAACACAATGTTCTTGAGGGTTTTAAAGACATATTTTCACGATTACTTTTTTAACGTAGCCACTCCTGACCCCCTCCTTTCCCCGCTCATTCATTAAGCAAATCCATCGCCATAAAATATATAAAAAAGCCCTTGCTTTCTAACGTGAAAGTGGTTTAGGTTAAAAGGCATCAGTTGAATAAACATTCACAGAGAATTTTATGACACGCGTTCAATTTAAACACCACCATCATCACCATCATCCTGACTAGTCTTTCAGGCGATGTGTGCTGGAAGACATTCAGATCTTCCAGTGGTGCATGAACGCATGAGAAAGCCCCCGGAAGATCGCCTTCCGGGGGCTTTTTTATTGCGTGGTTGATACCGATTCAGACAGGTTTAAAGAGGAAGAAGAAAATGACAGACAACACTCGTTTACGCATAGCTATGCAGAAATCCGGCCGTTTAAGTGATGACTCGCGCGAATTACTGGCGCGCTGTGGCATTAAAATTAATCTTCACACCCAGCGCCTGATCGCAATGGCTGAAAACATGCCGATTGATATTCTGCGCGTGCGTGACGACGACATTCCCGGTCTGGTAATGGACGGCGTAGTAGACCTTGGGATTATCGGCGAAAACGTGCTGGAAGAAGAACTGCTTAACCGCCGCGCCCAGGGTGAAGATCCGCGCTACTTTACCCTGCGTCGTCTGGATTTCGGCGGCTGCCGCCTTTCGCTGGCAACGCCGGTTGATGAAGCCTGGGACGGCCCGCTCTCCTTAAACGGTAAACGTATTGCCACCTCTTATCCTCACCTGCTCAAACGTTATCTCGACCAGAAAGGTATCTCTTTTAAATCCTGCTTACTGAACGGTTCTGTCGAAGTCGCCCCGCGCGCCGGACTGGCGGATGCGATTTGCGATCTGGTTTCCACCGGTGCCACGCTGGAAGCCAACGGCCTGCGCGAAGTCGAAGTTATCTACCGCTCGAAAGCCTGCCTGATCCAGCGCGATGGCGAAATGGAAGAATCCAAACAGCAACTGATCGACAAACTGCTAACCCGTATTCAGGGCGTGATCCAGGCGCGCGAATCGAAATACATCATGATGCACGCACCGACCGAACGTCTGGATGACGTCATCGCCCTGCTACCTGGCGCAGAACGCCCGACTATTCTGCCGCTGGCGGGTGACCAACAGCGCGTAGCAATGCACATGGTTAGTAGCGAAACCCTGTTCTGGGAAACCATGGAAAAACTGAAGGAACTGGGCGCCAGCTCGATTCTGGTTCTGCCAATTGAGAAGATGATGGAGTAATAGCCATGAGCTTTAACACAATCATTGACTGGAATAGCTGTACTGCGGAGCAAAAACGCCAACTGTTAATGCGCCCGGCGATCTCCGCCTCTGAAAGCATCACCCGTACCGTCCGTGAAATTTTAGATAACGTGAAAACTCGCGGCGATGACGCCTTACGGGAATACAGCGCGAAGTTTGATAAAACCACGGTTACCGCGCTGAAAGTAACTACTGAGGAAATTGCCGCAGCCTGCGAACGCCTGAGCGACGACCTGAAACAGGCGATGGCTGTGGCAGTAAAGAATATTGAAACCTTCCACACTGCGCAAAAACTGCCTCCGGTAGATGTCGAGACTCAACCAGGCGTGCGTTGCCAGCAGGTCACGCGCCCGGTGGCTTCGGTTGGTTTGTATATTCCTGGCGGCTCCGCCCCGCTTTTCTCAACCGTATTAATGCTGGCGACTCCGGCGCGTATTGCGGGTTGCAATAAAGTCGTGCTGTGCTCACCGCCGCCGATTGCCGATGAGATCCTCTACGCAGCGCAGCTGTGCGGCGTACAAGAAGTGTTTAACGTCGGTGGCGCGCAGGCCATTGCCGCACTGGCGTTTGGTACTGAATCCGTGCCAAAAGTGGACAAAATCTTCGGGCCGGGTAACGCCTTTGTCACCGAAGCAAAACGTCAGGTTAGCCAGCGTCTGGACGGTGCGGCGATCGATATGCCCGCAGGCCCGTCGGAAGTGCTGGTCATTGCCGACAGCGGCGCAACACCGGATTTTGTCGCTTCTGATTTACTCTCCCAGGCAGAACACGGCCCGGATTCACAGGTGATTTTGCTGACGCCCGATGCTGATATGGCGCGTCGCGTTGCCGAAGCCGTCGAACGTCAGTTGGCAGAACTGCCGCGTGCCGAAACCGCACGTCAGGCACTGAGCGCCAGTCGCCTGATCGTGACCAACGATTTAGCGCAGTGCATAGAGATCTCCAACCAGTACGGCCCGGAGCACCTGATCATTCAGACCCGCAACGCCCGTGAACTGGTCGATAGCATCACCAGTGCCGGTTCGGTATTTCTTGGTGACTGGTCACCGGAATCGGCGGGCGACTACGCCTCCGGCACCAATCACGTGCTGCCGACTTACGGTTATACCGCCACCTGTTCCAGCCTCGGCCTGGCGGATTTCCAGAAGCGTATGACCGTGCAAGAACTGTCAAAAGAAGGGTTTTCCGCGCTAGCTTCGACCATTGAAACGCTGGCCGCCGCCGAGCGCCTGACCGCCCACAAAAATGCCGTTACTTTGCGTGTTAACGCCCTTAAGGAGCAAGCATGAGCACCGTGACTATTACCGATTTAGCGCGTGAAAACGTTCGCAACCTGACGCCGTATCAGTCGGCGCGTCGTCTGGGTGGTAACGGCGATGTCTGGCTGAACGCCAACGAATATCCCACAGCCGTCGAGTTTCAGCTAACACAGCAAACGCTCAACCGCTACCCGGAATGTCAGCCGAAAGCGGTCATTGAAAATTATGCGCAGTATGCAGGTGTGAAACCGGAACAGGTGCTGGTCAGCCGTGGCGCGGACGAAGGTATTGAACTGCTGATTCGCGCTTTTTGTGAACCAGGGAAAGACGCCATTCTCTATTGCCCGCCAACTTACGGCATGTACAGCGTCAGCGCCGAAACCATTGGCGTCGAGTGCCGCACGGTGCCGACGCTGGAAAACTGGCAACTGGACTTGCAGGGGATTTCCGACAAGCTGGACGGCGTGAAAGTGGTCTACGTTTGCAGCCCCAACAACCCAACCGGGCAACTGATCAACCCGCAGGATTTTCGCACGTTGCTGGAGTTAACTCGCGGTAAAGCCATTGTGGTCGCCGATGAAGCTTATATTGAATTTTGCCCACAGGCATCGCTGGCGGGCTGGCTGGCGGAATATCCGCACCTGGCTATTTTGCGCACCCTTTCGAAAGCCTTCGCTCTGGCGGGTCTTCGTTGCGGGTTTACGCTGGCAAATGAAGAAGTCATCAACCTGTTAATGAAAGTGATCGCCCCCTACCCGCTCTCGACGCCGGTTGCCGACATTGCCACACAGGCGTTAAGCCAGAAGGGAATCATCGCCATGCGCGAACGGGTGGCGCAAATTATTGCAGAACGCGAATACCTGATTGCCGCACTGAAAGAAATCCCCTGCGTGGAGCAGGTTTTCGACTCCGAAACCAACTACATTCTGGCGCGCTTTAAAGCCTCCAGCGCGGTGTTTAAATCTTTGTGGGATCAGGGCATTATCTTACGTGATCAGAATAAACAACCCTCTTTAAGCGGCTGCCTGCGAATTACCGTCGGAACCCGTGAAGAAAGCCAGCGCGTCATTGACGCCTTACGTGCGGAGCAAGTTTGATGAGTCAGAAGTATCTTTTTATCGATCGCGATGGAACCCTGATTAGCGAGCCGCCGAGTGATTTTCAGGTGGACCGTTTTGACAAACTCGCCTTTGAACCAGGCGTGATCCCGGAACTGCTGAAGCTGCAAAAAGCGGGCTATAAACTGGTGATGATTACCAACCAGGATGGTCTGGGGACGCAAAGTTTCCCGCAGGCGGATTTCGATGGCCCGCACAACCTGATGATGCAGATCTTCACCTCACAAGGCGTTCAGTTTGATGAAGTGCTGATTTGTCCACACCTGCCCGCAGATGAGTGCGACTGCCGTAAACCGAAAGTAAAACTGGTGGAGCGTTACCTGGCTGAACAAGCAATGGATCGTGCCAACAGTTATGTGATTGGCGATCGCGCGACCGATATTCAACTCGCAGAAAACATGGGCATTAATGGTTTACGCTACAACCGCGAAACCCTGAACTGGCCGATGATTGGCGAGCAACTCACCAAACGTGATCGTTACGCTCACGTGGTACGCAACACCAAAGAGACGCAGATTGACGTTCAGGTGTGGCTGGATCGCGAAGGCGGCAGCAAAATTAACACCGGCGTTGGCTTCTTTGATCACATGCTGGATCAGATCGCCACCCACGGCGGCTTCCGTATGGAAATCAACGTCAAAGGCGACCTCTATATTGACGATCACCACACCGTCGAAGATACCGGCCTGGCGCTGGGCGAAGCGTTAAAAATCGCCCTCGGCGACAAACGCGGTATTTGCCGCTTCGGTTTTGTGCTGCCGATGGACGAATGCCTTGCCCGCTGCGCGCTGGATATCTCTGGTCGCCCGCACCTGGAATATAAAGCCGAATTTACCTACCAGCGCGTGGGCGATCTCAGCACTGAAATGATCGAGCACTTCTTCCGTTCGCTCTCTTACACCATGGGCGTGACCCTGCACCTGAAAACCAAAGGTAAAAACGATCATCACCGTGTAGAGAGCTTGTTCAAAGCCTTTGGTCGCACCCTGCGCCAGGCCATCCGCGTGGAAGGCGACACCTTACCCTCGTCGAAAGGAGTGTTGTAATGAACGTGGTGATCCTTGATACCGGCTGCGCCAACCTGAACTCGGTGAAGTCTGCTATTGCGCGTCACGGCTATGAACCGAAAGTCAGCCGTGATCCGGACGTAGTGTTGCTGGCCGATAAACTGTTTTTACCCGGCGTCGGCACAGCACAAGCGGCGATGGATCAGGTGCGTGAGCGTGAACTGTTTGATCTCATCAAAGCCTGTACTCAACCGGTGCTGGGCATCTGCTTAGGGATGCAACTGCTGGGACGACGTAGCGAAGAGAGCAACGGCGTCGATTTGCTGGGCATCATCGACGAGGATGTGCCGAAAATGACCGACTTTGGTCTGCCGCTGCCGCATATGGGCTGGAATCGCGTTTACCCGCAGGCGGGCAACCGTCTGTTTCAGGGAATTGAAGACGGCGCTTACTTTTACTTTGTTCACAGCTACGCGATGCCGGTCAATCCGTGGACCATCGCCCAATGTAATTACGGCGAACCGTTCACCGCTGCGGTGCAAAAAGATAACTTCTACGGCGTGCAGTTCCACCCGGAGCGTTCTGGTGCCGCTGGCGCTAAGTTGCTGAAAAACTTCCTGGAGATGTAATGATTATTCCGGCATTAGATTTAATCGACGGCACCGTGGTGCGTCTCCATCAGGGCGATTACGGCAAGCAGCGTGATTACGGTAACGACCCGCTGCCACGCTTACAGGATTACGCCGCGCAGGGTGCCGAAGTGCTGCATCTGGTGGATCTGACCGGGGCAAAAAATCCGGCTAAACGCCAAATCCCCCTGATTAAAACGCTGGTCGCGGGCGTTAACGTTCCGGTGCAGGTTGGCGGCGGCGTGCGTAGCGAAGAAGACGTGGCAGCATTACTGGACGCAGGCGTTGCCCGCGTGGTCGTCGGCTCCACTGCGGTAAAATCACCTGACGTGGTGAAAGGATGGTTTGAACGCTTCGGTGCCGATGCGCTGGTGCTGGCGCTGGATGTACGCATTGACGAGCAAGGCAACAAACAGGTGGCAGTGAGCGGCTGGCAAGAAAACTCGGGCGTTTCACTGGAACAACTGGTGGAAACTTATCTACCTGTCGGCCTGAAACATGTACTGTGTACCGATATCTCGCGCGACGGCACGCTGACAGGTTCTAACGTCTCTTTATATGAAGAAGTGTGCGCCAGATATCCGCAGGTGGCATTTCAGTCCTCCGGCGGCATTGGCGGCATTGATGATGTCGCTGCCCTGCGTGGTACTGGCGTGCGCGGCGTAATAGTTGGTCGTGCATTGCTGGAAGGTAAATTCACCGTGAAGGAGGCCATCGCATGCTGGCAAAACGCATAATTCCGTGTCTCGACGTTCGTGATGGTCAGGTGGTGAAAGGCGTACAGTTTCGCAACCATGAAATCATTGGCGATATTGTACCGCTGGCAAAACGCTATGCCGAAGAAGGCGCTGACGAACTGGTGTTCTATGATATCACCGCTTCCAGCGATGGACGGGTGGTAGATAAAAGCTGGGTATCTCGCGTGGCAGAAGTGATCGATATTCCGTTCTGCGTGGCGGGTGGGATTAAGTCTCTGGATGACGCCGCGAAAATTCTTTCCTTTGGCGCTGATAAAATCTCCATCAACTCCCCTGCGCTGGCAGATCCGACATTGATCACCCGTCTGGCCGATCGCTTTGGCGTGCAGTGTATTGTGGTAGGCATTGATACCTGGTACGACGCCGAAACCGGTAAATATCATGTGAATCAATATACCGGCGATGAAAGCCGCACCCGCGTCACTCAGTGGGAAACACTCGACTGGGTACAGGAAGTGCAAAAACGCGGTGCCGGAGAAATCGTTCTTAATATGATGAATCAGGATGGCGTGCGTAACGGTTACGATCTCGAGCAGCTGAAAAAAGTGCGTGAAGTTTGCCACGTCCCGCTGATTGCCTCCGGTGGCGCGGGCACTATGGAACACTTCCTCGAAGCCTTCCGCGATGCCGACGTTGACGGCGCGCTGGCTGCTTCCGTATTCCACAAACAAATAATCAATATTGGTGAATTAAAAGCGTACCTGGCAACACAGGGCGTGGAGATCAGGATATGTTAACAGAACAACAACGTCGCGAACTGGACTGGGAAAAAACCGACGGACTGATGCCGGTGATTGTGCAACACGCGGTATCCGGCGAAGTGTTAATGCTGGGCTACATGAACCCGGAAGCCCTGGATAAAACCATAGAGAGCGGCAAAGTCACGTTCTTCTCACGCACTAAACAGCGACTGTGGACCAAAGGCGAAACGTCAGGCAATTTCCTCAACGTAGTGAGCATTGCGCCGGACTGCGACAACGACACACTACTGGTGCTGGCGAATCCCATCGGCCCAACCTGCCACAAAGGCACCAACAGCTGCTTCGGCGACACCGCTCACCAGTGGCTGTTCCTGTATCAACTGGAACAACTGCTCGCCGAGCGCAAATCTGCCGATCCGGAAACCTCCTACACTGCCAAACTGTATGCCAGTGGCACCAAGCGTATCGCACAGAAAGTGGGTGAAGAAGGCGTGGAAACTGCGCTGGCCGCGACGGTACATGACCGCTTTGAACTGACCAACGAAGCATCTGATTTGATGTATCACCTGCTGGTGCTGTTGCAGGATCAGGATCTGGATTTAACGACGGTGATTGAGAACCTGCGCAAACGACATCAGTGAGTTGCA
Organism: Escherichia sp. MOD1-EC6819; assembly: GCF_002965765.1. Lineage (NCBI taxonomy): Bacteria > Pseudomonadati > Pseudomonadota > Gammaproteobacteria > Enterobacterales > Enterobacteriaceae > Escherichia > Escherichia sp. MOD1-EC6819. The sequence continues at coordinate 344,055 of NZ_PTRG01000004.1, forward strand.
GGCTGACTGGATGTGATGTTGTTGTCACATCGGCAACAAAAAACGGGCACGGTGTCACCACCCTGCCCGTATTCTTTAAAGCTAAAAAGATTATTTCGCGTTGTAATTGCGCAGCGCATTACGCCCAAGCACAATCCCCGCGCCAACCATACCACCCAGCAGCACAGCCAGAATCAAGGTGATGGCCTTTTTCGGGCTATCGCGACGAATTGGCAGTGTGGGTTTCATAACGTAACGGTAGGCATGAATATCAAGATCATCAACCTTCAGACTTTCGATATCTAGCAGGTTTTGACGAGTCTGATAGTAGCCAGGCGAGAAAACCAGCGGACGGGTCGCTTCATGCTTGATCATCGACTCCAGCGCATCACTTCCCAGAAGGAACAACGTATCCTGCGTTACGTCTTCGGTCTGTTGAATTTGCGGCTTTGCCAACTGCGCCTGATTCGCATATTGCAACGCTTCCTGAATCTGGCGGATACGCAGATCTTTTTGCTCCTGCGCCACCACTTCCTGCGTTTTCAAAGAGTCTTTCAGGTTTTTCATACCCAAAGCAATATTATCTTTCAGGTCCTTTTCCAGCTCTTTATTCACCTGGTCATCAACCTGTTGAATATATTCAGCCAGCTTCTTCTGTGCGTCCGCCGCAGTCTGCCCGACATAAGAAACAGCTAACGGTAACGGCTGGTTTTTAACAGAAGGCTCAATGGTCAGTTTTTCTGGTTCTTCCTGATTATCCAGCGTTTCAGCTAATGCAGAGAAGGCAGAACTGAAGCGACCAATTAACGCCTCCTGTAAATCCGACACTTTCGGTGCAGCCGGACCATAGATAACATTCATGGCATTGTTATAACCAGCAATTTGCCCCACATCTGGCTGAGTAATAATGGCTGTCGACGTCCATTTCTCTTTCGCTACCGCCAGATATCCGATAGCCAGAGCGATTGCCACAATAACAGTGATGAAGATGGTCACCTTCCCACGCCACAACTGCATCAGTAAATCAATTAAATCAATCTGTTCCGGGTCATGGTTATGCCCAGGAATATTATTATTTTCAACTCTCATCATTACCCTAACAGACGGAAAATTTCAGGTCGCCATAGTTTAGCGATAATTTGCATGAATGCTATAGGAGTAACAATAAAAATACTGAATTAATCCACAAACATTAAATGACGTGCGTACAGAAAACCATCATGATAACAATAGGTTAGTCACTACCGAAAAGATCACGGGTATAGACCTTATTTGCTACATCCTTAAGCTCTTCAGACATACGATTAGAAATGATGACATCAGCCTGTTGCTTAAACGTTGTGAGGTCACGTTCCAGTCGCGAGTTGAAGAACGATTCTTCCTTCATCACTGGTTCATAAATGATAACTTCAACACCCTTAGCTTTGATCCGCTTCATAATCCCCTGAATGGACGAAGCGCGGAAGTTATCCGAACCACTCTTCATAATCAGACGATATATTCCAACTACTTTAGGTTTGCGCGACAAGATAGCATCAGCGATGAAGTCTTTCCGGGTACGATTAGCCTCAACGATGGCGGAGATAATATTATTGGGAACAGACTGATAGTTTGCCAACAGCTGCTTAGTATCTTTCGGTAGACAGTAGCCACCGTAACCAAATGATGGATTGTTGTAGTGGTTGCCGATGCGCGGATCAAGACAAACGCCTTCAATAATTTGACGGGTGTTCAATCCTAAACTTTCTGCATAACTATCCAGTTCGTTAAAGTACGCCACACGCATCGCGAGATAGGTATTAGCAAAAAGTTTAATTGCTTCAGCTTCTGTTGAATCAGTAAACAGGGTCGGAATATTTTGTTTGATTGCCCCTTCTTGTAATAACGCGGCAAAACGCTCTGCACGTTCAGAACGTTCGCCGATCACGATACGAGAAGGATGAAGATTATCGTAAAGGGCTTTACCTTCGCGAAGGAATTCGGGGGAGAAAATAATATTTTCGGTGTGGTATTTCTTATGCATAGCGGCGGTAAAACCTACCGGAACCGTGGATTTGATAACCATTACCGCCTGGGGATTTATCTCTGTTACATCTTTAATTACTGATTCTACGCTGGATGTATTGAAATAATTAGTTTTAGGATCATAGTCAGTCGGAGTTGCGATAATCACATAATCTGTATTCCGGTAGGCTTCATTTTTATCTAAAGTGGCATTAAAGCATATTTTATCTGATTGCAAATACTGCTGAATCTCCTTGTCAACAATAGGAGATATCCTATCATTCAGCATTGCGACGCGTGCTGGTAAAATATCTAATGCTACAACCTCATGATTTTGTGCGATTAAAAGCCCATTTGAAAGGCCTACATAACCAGTACCGGAAATGGTGATTTTCATTTCATGCTCTCAGAATTAACTTAACTATGAATCATGATGTTTTTAGCATCCTGATAAGAGTTAAAAGTTTTAACGCTACGATGATGACTGGTCAACGCAACGAAAAACAATTCAGATTTTCTTTATAAGGATAGCTAATATTTATTAAGTTAATATTAAGCAATGAAATTTAGTCTATAAGATTTATGGCAAAAAAAAGCCCAGCGATAAATGCCGGGCCTTAGTTTATTACTGATTAAATCAGATTAATCCAACCATTCGGTGTGGAATACACCTTCTTTATCAATGCGTTTATAAGTATGCGCACCGAAATAGTCACGCTGTGCCTGGATCAGATTCGCAGGCAGTACCGCAGCACGGTAGCTGTCGTAATAGGCAACCGCAGCGGCGAAGGTCGGAACCGGGATACCGTTCTGTACCGCATAGGCTACTACATCACGCAGAGCTTGCTGGTAATCGTCGGCGATTTTCTTGAAGTACGGCGCTAACAGCAAGTTAGCGATCTTCGGATTTTCAGCGTAAGCATCAGTGATTTTCTGCAGGAACTGAGCGCGGATGATACAGCCAGCACGGAAGATCTTCGCGATTTCACCATAGTTCAGATCCCAGTTGTACTCTTCAGACGCGGCACGTAGCTGTGAGAAGCCCTGAGCGTAAGAAACAATCTTACCCAGATAAAGCGCACGACGAACTTTCTCAATGAATTCAGCTTTGTCGCCTGCAGGTTGTGCTTGCGGGCCGGACAGTACTTTAGACGCCGCAACACGCTGCTCTTTGAGAGAAGAGATGTAACGAGCAAACACTGATTCAGTGATCAGTGACAGAGGCTCACCGAGATCCAGTGCGCTCTGGCTGGTCCACTTACCAGTACCTTTGTTAGCTGCCTCATCCAGAATCACATCGACCAGGTAGTTACCGTCTTCATCTTTTTTAGTGAAGATATCTTTAGTGATGTCGATCAGGTAGCTGCTCAGCTCACCGTTATTCCACTCGGTGAAAGTATGAGCCAGTTCTTCGTTGGAAAGGTTCAGGCCACCTTTCAGCAGAGAATAGGCTTCCGCAATCAGCTGCATATCGCCGTATTCAATACCGTTGTGAACCATTTTTACGTAGTGACCTGCACCATCGGCACCAATATAGGTAACACACGGTTCGCCATCTTCAGCTACGGCAGCAATTTTGGTGAGGATTGGCGCAACCAGTTCATAGGCTTCTTTCTGACCACCAGGCATGATGGAAGGCCCTTTCAGCGCGCCCTCTTCTCCACCGGAAACACCAGTACCGATGAAATTAAAACCTTCTGCGGAAAGCTCACGGTTGCGACGAATGGTGTCCTGGAAGAAAGTATTACCACCATCAATGATGATGTCGCCTTTATCGAGGTATGGTTTCAGGGAATCAATAGCAGCATCCGTGCCTGCACCTGCTTTCACCATTAACAGGATGCGACGAGGCGTTTCAAGAGATTCAACAAACTCTTTCACCGTATAGTAAGGAACCAGTTTTTTGCCTGGATTTTCAGCAATCACTTCTTCCGTCTTCTCACGGGAACGGTTGAAAATAGAGACGGTATAACCACGGCTTTCGATGTTGAGCGCAAGGTTGCGCCCCATCACTGCCATACCGACGACGCCAATCTGTTGCTTTGACATTGTTTACTCCTGTCAGGGGTGGTCACCGCGGGGTTGCGCGGCTTGAAATATGAAACAGATGTTAACTCAAGTTACATATATGTGTGTAGTGCTGTATATCATAGTCATCCCAACAAACTGTTTATATCTGTTGGTTGTTAAGTGTTGAGCATACCCTCGTTTGCATACATTGTTACATAAGATTATGTCAGTTACGTAAAAGAACAATATTACTTAATACTGTATTGACATATGTTTTCGCCTGACTCTCATCATTAGCTTCAGTATAGCAACGAAGCTCAGGCGCATTACCTGATGGGCGAAGATGAATAACAGCACCGTTTGAAAGTGTAAATCTTGCACCATCTGTTTCATCAATATCAATGCAAGTCAGTGTTGAAAATCCCAACTTATTTAAAAAAGCATCGGGCGCTGAAATCGCATCATTAATTATTTTTTTGCTTTCAACGCTTGGGAAATCTTTTACACGATCGGACCAAGTAAAACGCTGAGGAAGACTTTCAACTAATGTTGATATTTTACCTTTACTGGCTGTCGTTAATAACATTAATACAGGTAATATCGCGTCGCGGGTTGGTAACGCCTTTAACGTTTTTCCATTAATCAACAGGTCTGATGCCAGAAGAAAACCACCATTGGCCTCAAAACCAGCAATAGCGTCGTATCGATTCTTAAGTTCTTCAAACGCAGCAATAACATACGGGGAACCGATTTTTGTACGTTGAATACATGTGAATTTGTTTGATAGCTCAACTGCGGTATTACAACTGACTGGAATCGCTAATGCCTGAATTTTTAAAGCATCAGCAGTTAGAAGTCCCAGGATATCACCTCTTAACCACTCACCTTTTTCATCTGCTACAAGCGGTCGGTCACCATCTCCATCGGTGGAGAAGATAGCGTCCAGCTTAAATTTCTCCGACCATTCACGCGCTCTTACTCGATCTTCCTCACTAACTGCCTCTGTATCAATGGGAACAAATTCATCACTTCTGCCCAAAGATACGACTTCAGCACCTAATTGACTAAATAATGGGGCATATAAATCCCTACCGGCACTAGAGTGTTCGTAAATACCGATTTTTTTGCCTTTTAGAATATTTTCATCAAATAATGACACATATCGTGCTATGTATGAATTAGCACCTTGAGAACTAGTTTCCAAATGAGGTAATGCAGTTACAGGAGAAAACGTATATTGACTATTTGCTATCGCAACTTCATCTTCTTTTGTAATTTCCCCATCTGGTCGATAGAATTTCAATCCATTGCGATCAAATGGGATATGACTTCCGGTAACCATAATGCATGGTATGCCTTTCTGCATCGAATAATATGCCAACGCTGGTGTAGGAATGACACCATGATATTCAACGTTGAACCCATGTTGTTTTATTGCATATGCGCATGCCTGTGCAATTTTATAACTACTGGGACGGTTATCGATTGCTAAGGCTACCGTATTAAAGTTAGATTTATTTTGTACAACTGAAAGGAAAGCATGGGTGAACGCAGCGCATACATCATGGGTAAAATCAACGACTAAACCGCGCGCACCACTAGTGCCGAAAGCAATGTTGCTTTGATCAATAACTTTATTAGCATTTAACATGATGATTACTTTTTAATAAATTGAGGGAGTTTTGAAAGATTTTTATACGCTAAGGCTAATGGCCAGATAATACCATTATTCCTCATAACACGAATATCTTCCATTGACTTATTAACCATTGAAGATATTGAGCGATTGCTAATTCCGCCAACACGCATCTTCACTAATACTTTAGGTAAATAAGCTACCGAAACTCGTTGTTTTAGAATATAACGCAATAATGAGTCATAATCAGCAGAAATCCGATAATCTAATGAAAAATCACCAAATTTATTATAACATTCACGTTTCATATAAAATGATGGATGAGGTGGCATCCAACCTAATTTCATTCTCACACGGCTAAACGTGCCACTTTTCCATAATCTAATACGTTTAGCCGTATCATTCTGAGAAACGTATTCCAGATCACCATAAACAGCATCACACCCCGAATTTTCAAATGTTTTTGCTATATCTGCAATAACATCATCATAAGCAAGTAAGTCATCAGAATGTAAAAATCCAATAACATCACCAGTAGCTACCTGAATACCTTTATTCAGCGCATCGTAAATACCTTTATCTGGCTCGCAAATGATTTTTGAAACTCTTGTACAATTACTTTTAATTAGCTCAATTGTATTATCGTTAGAGGCCCCATCTATAATTATATACTCTATATCTGGATGCGTTTGTTTTTCCAGAGAGAGCAATGTATCAAGCAGAGTTTTTTCACTATTATAGGTTGCTGTAATAATAGAAATCCTCATTAGTATCCAACCCCTGATGAAGAAACTCTTATAACATCATCCTCTTCCAGGTAGACACCGGATCTAACTTCAATTATTTCAAGTGAGATCTTGCCAGGATTTTCAATTGAATGTGGAACGCCAACAGGAATATATGTTGATTCATTTTCTGAAACAAGATAGGTCTTATCCTCAAGATGAACCTTAGCTGTCCCCGATACAACCACCCAATGTTCAGTACGATGATAATGGATCTGTTTAGCCGTAATGTGTCCAGGTAATACAATCACATGCTTTACCTGGAATCGTTCCCCTTCAGCAATAGTATCATGACTACCCCAAGGACGAAAAATTTCCCGATGCTGTAAATATTCTGTTCGATTATTCTTTTTAAGCTGTGCAACTATATTCTTAACTTGCTGAACTTTGTCTTTATGTGCAACCAATACAGCATCTTTCGTTTCAACGACAACCAAATCCTTTATGCCCACTGCACCAATAAGTCTATGCTGCGAATAAAGATAACTATCTGTAGCATCTTCGACCAGTACGTCACCACGAATGGCATTACCGCTTTGATCTTTTGAGCTTATTTCCCATAACGCAGACCATGACCCAACATCACTCCATTGCGCATTTAACGGAACGACGACAGCTTCAGATGTTTTTTCCATAACGGCATAATCAATTGACTCTTCAGGGCAGCAAGAAAAAGAAGAGTTATCCAAGCGGATAAAATCTAAATCTTGTGTCGAGGAAGCTAAGGATTGTTGGCAACTCTCTAAAATATCTGGGCGGAATTTTTTCAGTTCATCAATAAATACAGATGCTCTGAACATAAACATTCCACTATTCCAAAGATAGCCACCATCTGACAAATACCGCTGAGCTAATTCTAGCCCTGGCTTTTCAACAAAAGCTGCAACTTTATAACCTTGCCCACCAAGTGAATCACCTGACTTAATATAACCATATCCTGTCTCTGGAGCAGTTGGAACTATGCCAAAGGTAACCAACTTACCTTGCGTCGCGAAATCCTTAGCAGCCAAAACTGCTGCAATAAAACTTTCTTCATTCTGAATTTCATGGTCAGCTGCAAGAACCAAGAGTATAGGATCCTCTCCAGCTACCGTTGCCTGAAGTGCCGCAAGCGCAACGGCAGGTGCAGTGTTCCGTCCAACAGGCTCAAGCAAAATTCCACTATGCTTTAAACCTACTTTACGCAATTGTTCAGCAACGATAAAACGATGTGATTCATTACAAATAATCAAAGCAGGAGTGTGTTCAACCTTTTCAAGCCGTCGCAAAGTCTCTTGCAACATAGTTAACCGGCTATTTAAGGACAGGAACTGTTTCGGATAAAGTGTACGTGAGAGAGGCCATAATCTGGTCCCAGAACCACCGGCCATGACAACGGGAAGTAGCATATTTATTACCTTGGAATAAAATAATTTTTGGTATACTGATGAACAATAGTGCTATGAAGTAAGGCTTCTACATCAAACCACTTGTAGGAATTATGCTGGGCCGTTGGTAGTCGAATTTGCTGAGGATTAAATTGGGTTTCGTATCCATGCACTATGTAGTGAGTAGAAAAATCGGTCCCAGAAACATTATCATTATAGAAATGTTCATACACCCCAAGAAAATTCGCCTGATCAAGAGTGATTTGGTAGCCTAATTCTTCAAATGTTATCCTTTTAAAAGCTATCTCGAATGACTCATCCTTAAAAATTCGCCCACCAGGTACAAACCAATAATTTTTCGCAGGGCGATTCAGGCGCTGCCCAAGCAGCACCTCACCTTTATCATTTCTAATTATGAGATCAATCGAGATTAGAGGAGTATGCTCAACTATTGTTTTAAATAACTCAAATTCTAATCTCTTAGTCACAATTAGCCTCGGAAAGTATTTTTATTTTCGAGAAACCATTGATATGTCAATGATAAACCTTCATATAAACTATAGCGATATTCCCAACCTAAATTTTTTAAGCGAGTAACGTCCATTAATTTACGTGGTGTACCATCTGGTTTTGTAGCATCAAAAACAATTTTCCCTTGATAACCAACTACAGAGGCCATTGTTTCAGCCATTTCACGTATAGAACAATCAACACCTGTGCCTACATTAATATGGGATAACATTGGCTGTGTATGTTCTTGATAAATTTTGTCTTCAAGCTCCATAACATAAACCGAAGCTGCAGCCATATCATCAACATATAAAAATTCACGCATTGGAGTTCCCGTTCCCCAGACAATAACTTCTGGTGCACCGCTTTCTTTTGCCTCATGGAATCGACGCATGAGGGCAGGAATAACATGCGAATTTTCAGGATGAAAATTATCATTAATACCATACAAATTAGTTGGCATTATGCTCCGATAATCACGCCCATATTGCCGATTGTAAGATTCACATAATTTTATTCCCGCAATTTTTGCGATGGCATACGGCTCATTTGTTGGTTCAAGTATGCCTGTTAAAAGCGCAGATTCTTTCATTGGTTGATCTGCGAACTTAGGATATATACAGCTAGAACCTAAGAATAGTAATTTTTGAATTCCAACTTTATGAGCTGAATGAATAATATTACTCTCTATCATGAGATTCTGATAGATGAATTCTGCCGGAAAAGTATTGTTAGCATAGATCCCACCGACTTTTGCTGCGGCAAGATAAACTTGATCAATACACTCCTCTTCAAAAAAATGTTTAACATCTTTCTGAATCGTCAAATCGAGTTCTTTATGTGTTTTAACAATTAATTCAATATCATTACGTACTGATAATTGTCTACAGATTGCAGAACCCACCATACCTTGATGTCCTGCGACATAAACTCTTTTCTTTATCATGTATTAACGCTCCAGAGAAACCGAAACATCATAGCCATGGCTTTTAAGAAGTGCATGTTGTTTTGCTTTTAACAAATCGCTAGCAACCATTTCCGCGCACATCTCTTCAACTGTAATCTCTGGCTCCCATCCTAATATATTTTTTGCTTTTGCAGGATCACCTAAGAGGGTTTCAACTTCAGCAGGACGGAAATAACGAGGATCAACCCGAACTATAACATCCCCAACATTTACACCAATAGCACAATCGGAAATTTTATTTACTACTGTAGCTATCTCATCCACACCTTCACCAGAGAATTCAAGTTCAAGACCGACTTCTTTAGCTGCCATACGGACAAATTCACGCACAGAAATCTGTTTACCTGTGGCAATGACGAAATCCTCTGGATGATCTTGCTGAAGCATCATCCATTGCATGCGAACATAATCTTTAGCATGTCCCCAGTCACGCAACGAATCTAGATTACCCAAATATAGGCATTGCTCGATCCCCTGTGAAATATTAGCTATTGCACGAGTAATCTTACGAGTGACAAATGTTTCTCCACGGCGTGGCGATTCATGGTTAAAAAGAATTCCATTACACGCATATATGCCATAAGACTCACGGTAGTTAACTGTTATCCAATAAGCATACATTTTCGCTACAGCGTATGGCGAACGCGGATAGAATGGAGTAGTTTCACGTTGAGGAATCTCTTGAACTAAACCAAAAAGTTCTGAAGTAGATGCTTGATAGAAACGTGTTTTTTTCTCCAACCCACAGATTCGTATTGCTTCCAATAATCGTAACGTCCCTATTGCATCTACATCTGCTGTATATTCTGGTGACTCAAATGACACAGCTACATGAGATTGTGCACCAAGGTTATAAATTTCATCTGGTTGAATCTCCTGAATTAAACGGATCAGATTTGAAGTATCGGTTAAATCTCCATAATGTAATATAAAATTAGGCTCATCTACGAATCGGGATTGATAAATATGATCAATTCTATCAGTGTTAAATGACGATGCTCGCCGTTTTATACCATGTACTTCATAACCTTTTTCAATGAGAAATTCGGCAAGATATGAACCATCTTGCCCAGTTACGCCAGTGATAAATGCAACTTTTTTCTTCATTTTAATCATCTTATATTCCTAAATATTTAATTCGTTATAAACATTAATTGTTTCGTTAACACATTTTGACCATGAAAATTTTCGCGCCTGAAGTAAACCTCTATCGACCATATCATTTCTTTTTAAATTAACTAATTCTAAAGCTTCTTTTAAAGTGAACTCATTAATATCATCAATATAAATAGGCGCATCTCCCCCTACTTCTGGCAATGAAGATGTATTCGCACAAATAACTGGACATCCGGCCTGCATAGCTTCTATGACAGGTATTCCAAAGCCCTCATAACTGGAGGGATAAACAAGAGCATATGCAGTATTATATTGTATATTTAAATCTTCATTACTCAAAAAAGAAAAATGTTCATATCTATTTTTCAAATATTTCTCAAGGAGTTCTTTTTCATATTTTTTGAGTGCTCCTCCACCTACTATCGTAAGCTTTAAGTCATGTAACTTTCCCACAGCTTTAACTGCAAGAACAAAATTTTTATAACCTTCTCTAGCACCGACAAATAAGACTGAGTTATTGACTCTTATATCCAATAGGTTGGATAGATGTTTATATGATGAAGATACACCATTATAAATCACTCTAATTTTGTCTTCACTAATTGGGCAGTACTTGAGTAAATCCCTGGCTGTGTTGTTTGAAATACAAATTACGATATCACTATTTTTGATAGCATGATATTTTTGAAGTGTATGAATGAATTTTGACATTCCTCCTCTATATTTTTCATATGTGAAATCATGAACAGTTGTAACATTTTTTACATTTAAATAAGGATTTTTATGTACTCGATAATAACTTGAGTGAAAAACGCCACCTTTAACATCAGAAACATTTTTATATCTTTCTAAAACTCTTGGTGTACGATATTGTAACTTTAAGTTATTTGTATCGAACTCAAACTCTTTATTTTTATACAACAAAATTTCAGCCTGGTAGTTTGACTTCGCCATTCCCTGGATCAACTCATTAAAATATACACTTATTCCACCAAATGATTGGAGGTTATAAATAATTCCATCAATAGTTACCATTATCGCCCCCGTAAGGTAATACGTTCGATTAGAACGAACAATATCATAAAGAAGATTAGTAACAACACATATGCAGGCCCAGTAAAATACGTGCCAAATGAAGGTGAAATAAGAATTAAAGAAAGTAGCAGATACGAAGCAGAGTTTGTCATTACGTTTTTATTGAAAACTTTGAGTTTAGCAAAAATATAGCCATAAAATATATTCATAGGTGTCAGGAATGTTAAAATTACCAACCCTACATATCCATAATCAACAAAATTATCCATCCCCTTTGAAAAGGCTGGAGTATGACCAGATTCCGCAGCACCTGGATAATATATTTCATTTACATGAAGGAAGCCATACACAAATGGTTTCTCTGGAAACAAACTTCTCGGTATATAAGACCAAAATTGACTGAAATAAACTGTACCATTAAATAATTTAACTACGCCTTTATCAAGATCCTGAAGCAAATAAATACTATTTTGATATTGATCAAAATAAGACAACACGACATCAACATTCATATTACCAATAGCTAAAAACAAATTATAAAGAATGGCACATGCTGCCAGAGGCGTAACTAAAATGAGTCCAAATTTTAAAAACTTAGATTGATTGAGGCTTAACACTGCAAGATAAAAAATCGCGAATGAAAGAATAAAAGTTTTTGAGCCTAGAAAAAACACCAAGACACAATATAATATAGCACATATAAATAATTTCATTTCTGAGCGTAAAGCTAACGCTCTAGTAAAATAAGATGCTGAAAGCGTACTTAAAGAAAAAGCATATAAAAATCCATTACCTTCTCGATAGTTTTGATAACCGTCCCTTGGATTCATTAACCATCCGGAAATACCTATTTCTGACTTTGAAGAAAGAAGAACAAATAAAGCGACAAATAGAATTAATGTAATGTTGGATATTCTTTTTAATTTACCTTTTGAAATCACATGGTTGAAGGAAATTTCACTTTTTTTAAATACTGTATTGAACACCAAATAAAAGAAAATTATAGACAAAATACCAGTAAAAGAATAGATATTATATATAAATCAAGCTTCATTATAATATTCATTTAAAGCAAAATCCGCACCATAAAAAAGAGGAGCTAAGATATTTTCTAATAAAAAAACCGGAAATAAAAT